>DSAX01000053.1 GCA_011046235.1 Methanobacteriota archaeon
ATCGTATGCGATTCCAGGGGGAATCTCCTGGTCGTTTGGCAGGATTTATATAGCGGACAGTGGGAAATCAAATATGACCGTTTGAATCTATTTGGAACCATCCTCGACTACGACGAGACGATCAGCTCGGAAATCCTCGGCAACTCTACGGGGCCCTTGGCCCTCATTGGAACACATAACGAGACCATCGTACTGTGGATCGGAGATATCGGAAATCCAGAGATCTACTTCACCAGAACGCTTCTGCCAGATCTGAGCGTCTCGTCCGGCGATGTATCCCTCAGCACATCCTCAGCGCTCGAGAACACGACTCTTCTCGTCGATGCGATCATCAGAAATCTGGGAGATTCGGAAGCCCAAAATGTGGATGTAAAAGCCGTGGTGAACGGTGAAAGTCGAGCAACGGATACGATCGACTCGCTGGCAGCCGGAGGGATATATGCGGCGACCTTCGAATTCACGGTCATCAAAGGGGACTCGGTCTGCGATATAATCGTGGACCAGGCTGATCTGATCTACGAATACGATGAGAGCAACAATGCGGCCAATATCGCTTTCTCGACCCTTTACTTCGATTACACGGCCATGGCCAGCGCCTCTTTGCTTTCGATACCTCCCGGCGGTACGATGAACCTCACTCTCGATGTCGACAATGCCGGCAACTATCAGAACTCCGTCATGATCAATATATCCACCGATGACCTTCCTTCTGACTGGACATTCCAGGTCAGCGGGGGCAATGTCACGAATTTCACGCTCGAGGTCCCGGCTGGAGTTCAGTCATCGGTTCCGATCTCGATCTCGGTGCCCGACGGAGCGCCGGCCGGTACATGGAACATTCCGATATCCTCCGTCTCTCTGAGCGATCCGAGAATCGGATCGGACTGCGCTATCACGGTCGAAGTGCCGTGGGTTGGAAGGATCGGGCTAATAGTACCGAATCCGGTTCAGCTCATACCCGGCAACTCTCACACCTTCCAGTTCACAGTATATAACCTGGGCAACCATATCGAATATTTCACTGCAGATGTCGCTGAGAGCAACAACTGGGAAGTATCAATAATCGGCGGGATGGACTTCTCCCTGTCCCCGCTTGAGACCTATGTCATCCAGTGCAACGTAAATGTGCCCGAGTTCACGCTCCCGAACACGATGTCGGTCGTTGTAATGAACATCAGCTCGCTGAACCTGACGGGCAACTTCATTTCCGGCGGACTGACATCAACAGTGACTGTGCACGAAGAGATATCGATGTATGTGACCTATCAGAACGTCACCCAGGACCAGTTCCAGCTGACCAGCGGCGCCTTCCAGTTGGAGATAACCAATACGGGCAACATCGGGGAGCAGATCAACGTCACCCTGATAGGTAATCAGACCTCGTTTCTGATAATCGACGACAGCCTTTTCGTCCTGTCGCCAGCCAGCTCGAGGACGGTTACCGTCAATCTGACCGCCTCGGCTGATATTCCCGCGGGGAGCTATACCTTCGCTGTGAGGGCTCAGAGCACCTCAAACAGCCAAATTTTTGCAGAGACATCGCTTCAGTTCTCCATTGAGCCATTCTATGATCTGTACCTCGTTGTCGATCCGTCTCAGGTGGAAGGTCGTTCCGGATCCGTTTTGGAATCGACCGTCTCCGTATATAATTTCGGAAACGCCGATGACAGATGCACGCTATTCATCGATTACGCCGGTTTCAATGAGTCAACGGTCACGATCGACGGATTCGTCTACAAGATCGAAACCGACATTCTGCCAGATATAGAGCTTGATGTGGGAGGACATGTCCAGTTCTCAATTTCGATCATCACCGAGGGGCGTCCGCCGGACAGGTACGCGGTATTCATCATGGTCGATTCAGCGAACGACCCGAGTGTGTCATCCGATGCTTCCCTTTTCGTCGTTATAACGCAGAAGCGCTCTCTGATAGATGTAATACTCTCTCCGATTGTGCTCATAGCCATTATCTCCGCGGCGGCGTTCGGGATTTACTTCTTGCTGATAATGCTCGGGGTCATGCCGGTCCCGAAGATAATAAGAAAGGAGCCGGCGGCTAGGACTTCCAAGGCGAGGGCTTCAGAGAGAACTAGCAGAGAGGCTCAGGCCCGTAGAGCCCAGCAACCAGGAAGGGCGGCGACCAGACCGGTGCAGAGAAGATAGTCGAATACATGAGGTGAAGACAATTTCGAATGCGGTCTCCGGATATGGGTTAGAAGGATTTAATTTGCTTCTATCTCATTATCCCCGGTGAGGAGGTCGATCTCCTGAGCATGATCAACTCGAAACACCTGAGAAAGAAAGTGGTTCTCATCGGTGACAGCGCCGTGGGAAAGACCTCGCTCGTCAGAAGATATGTGATCGATCTTTTTGACGATAAATACATCGCGACGATAGGCACCAAAGTGCTCAAGAAGGAGATCGAGTACAAGCTTCCGGCCAGATCGATCTATCTGACCATGATGATCTGGGATATCCTCGGCCAGAGAGATTATCGTAATGTCAGAGACACGAGTCTCAAAGGTGCCAACGGGGCCATCATCGTTTCCGATCTTTCCAGACCCGAGACGATTTCCGGCATAGCCGAGTTTTGGGTTCCACAGATACAGGATGTCATTGGGAACATATCTATGGTCGTTATCGGAAACAAATGCGACCTCGTGCCAGAAGGCGACAAATCGATCGAACTGCTATCCTCCCTCTCTTCCGAGCTGTCAAGTCCGTATTTCATATGCAGCGCCAAGAACGGCCAAAATGTCGAGAACGCTTTCAAATCGATCGGAGAACTCGTTCTGAGAGACGGGATCGATTCTATTGGCATGGAGGAGACGCAACCCGCGTTTTCGCTCACAAACGCGGTGGATTTCATCATCAGTGACTTCTGTGAGCAGTACGGCGACATCCCGAAAGGGATGGAAATAATCGAGCAGAAATTCTCGAATGCGGGCGTCGATATCAACGCACCGGTAAAGGATGATATCCTCGAGGCATTGGAATTGCTGGCAGATGTCGAGAAAGACCGTCTCGGAAGAGAAATCTCGGAGATCAACAAGCTGAGAAGATGGAGGAAGCTTGAGGAGACCGAGAGCAGTCAGTGATTGTATTTCGAAGTCTACATCCTGATTGGCTTATTCTTGCCCTTGTCCTTCGAGTTATCTAGATAGAAGTTGTTGAACAGGATCTCTATGCCCGCCAGATCTGTCGCAGAATCCCCGGAGAAGTTCTGTATTCTCTTCCCGTAGATCTTCTGAATCTTGCCCTTGAGATTGTCCAGCTTCTGTTCAAGGTCGTTCGGTGCCGTTCCGGAGTAGGCGATGGCTAAGTACGAGAAATTGCCCCTGTGGAGGGCGACCGTATAATCCTTGAAATCGAAGTGCTTGATCCCCTTGCTTTTTTGCTCGAACGCATCGTCTACAAAATCGAGAACAGCGGTGAGCATGCCGCTGAAGATGTCGTCGTCCACCTTGACCGTGTCTCCTTTGGCGTACCGGGCCATCAGCATGCCGGTATTGTGAATTAGCATTATGTCCTGAATACTGAACGGACCTTTCATTCGCCGGCTTATTATGACAAATGCCAGTAGCGCTCCCAGTGCGGCGATCATTGTAATTATCCACAGGAAGAAGATCTCCTGGGGATTGTCGACTCTCTCCCTCTCAATGACCACGAGCAAAACACAGGAAGTCTCGCCGCCATCCATATCTCTCACGGTGATCGTTACATGTTCTGTGATCGAGTCCGCATCGCCCAAATATTCCTCCGGAAAGTCAAATATCAGATGACCCGAAAAGCCGATGATGTATTCCGGCATACTTGTACTTATGATGAGCATCTCTATTGGGGTCTCAACATCGTATACATCCTCGCCCAAGCTCAATATCGATTCGACCCCAGCAATCACATGTACCTCTCCAATATCTCCGATGACCGGCAGATCGTTTTCGGACAAAACTGTGAGCAAGACGGTTCTCTCGGAGAACGCACCTTCAGAATCGGTAGCTCTTACGGTCAAGAAGAGCTCCCCGAACCAGTTATCTGTCTGTGTGAAATTGAGACGGGTTCCAGACTGATCCTGCTTGACGGCGATGCTGATGTTCTCTTCCCAGCAAAACGCAGAATATGCCAAGTCTGGGCCGTCCTCGACATCGTCGAAGAAAAATTCGAGATAGGCCGTTAACGGGTAATCCAGCTCCTCATCCTCAACGAAGGAATGGTCCGGAAGCCCGATGCAGTATGGCGGATAGTCGGTTCCGACGGTGATCGAGAAGGAGCAGGTCTCCGAGGACCTTCCATCGCTAACGACGAGGTTTATCTGATATGAGTTTCCGACCATGTTCTGTGACATCAGAATGGTCATTATGCCATCGGAGAAGCTTATGTTGTCATCCATATTGGTCGAGAATTCCAGCTCTTCCAAAAGTGTATCCGGATCGAATACATATGGGAATAGGGACAGCGAATATGGTACATTGTACCGGACCACTATGTCCGGTATCTGCCTGACCTCAGGCGACTGCATCACTCTCAGGACCGTGACATAGATGGTATCTTCGACTCTTGCATTGCTAGGATCAATCGCCCTAAAGGTGATCCTCTCGACGCCGTACCAATCCATCGGGGCGAAAAAATCGACCTGTCCCGAGTATTGATATACCACGATGTCGACCTCGACGTTCCCCACTACGAAAAACAGGGTATCGTCATCCAAATCATCGAAATACTGGAATAGGTTGAAGGCGTTAATCACAGATCCGCCCTGATATAACGTGATATCCGGCAGTTTTTCGAGAATTATCGGGGGAATGTCGTCCGAGACTAAGACATCAAAAGTCGTGGAACCCTGAAGCTCTCCGTCATCTACGCTTATTTCGAACTCTACCTCGGTTCCATTCAGGCTTTCAGGCAGAAGGAACGTTCCGATTAGACCATCGAATGTCACATACGCTGCGTTCTCGTTCGTGCAAGTCAAATTGAGCTGGTCTGACGGTGTCTCTACATCCTGGACATACGGCTCGAAATCGTATTCGTAAGCCATATCGAAGTGTACTGTGAAGTCAATGATCCGCTCGATTTGCGGAGCATCATTGACCGGGATTATTTCGATGATTAGATTTTGACTCGCCGTCAGTCCTGCCGAGTCCACAACAGTGAATGTGATTTCATCTGTTCCGTACACATTTTCGGGAGCTGTAATCCACATATACCTTGCATTTGTTCTGTTTTCTCCCTGCACGGATATCAGCGACTTGCCAGAAGTGTACCACTTCAGAAGCTCCAGACTATCCTCGCAGTCGTGAATATATGGCTCAAGATCGATTATCAGCTCGCCGAAATCCTCTTGAACCGTTTGATCCGGTATCCGTGGAGATATATATGGGGGATCCTCGACCGGTAGTATGAAAACACTGATATTCTGGCTTACCTCCAGCAAAGTGGAATCTACCAGAGTGAAAGTGATCACATCCGTTCCAAACAGGTTCTCGCCAACGGAGATGTTCATTTCCATATTTCCAGTGATGTTCTCCCCTTCTATCGAGATAATGGATTCTCCTGTGACATACCAGGTCAGGGAAGCCTGGATATCGTTCGGATCGTGGATATATGGCGTGAGATCGACAGTCCAAGGCAAAGCGTCTTCGTACACGATTTGATCCGGAATTACGGGACTGATATATGGCGGAGCAGGAGTTTCCGAGGTTGTCTGGTACGATACGCTCATACTGTAGACTTCGGGGGAAGCTCCAGGATCTGCGGCTGTGAGATCGATCCTTATCTTTATCATGCCAGTTGACACATCCGCCGATCTTATATCTCCTGAGGGTGACGGAACCGGAAACCAGTTTCCCCCGCCGTCCGTCGAGTATCTCAGAACGACCCAGCCTCCATTTTCAACGAAGTCTGCCCAGCTCCTGTTCCACTCTCTCAAATTATCGGGTGCGACGGCGTCTTCCGTTTCTATGCTCCCTTCAAGAACATACTCGATGCCTCCAGATTTTAGAGAATGAAGAATCGGCGTACAGGAACCCGTTGCTGTTGTCAAGTTCGCTTTTATCTGGATATATCTGGATATCCTGTCGATTTGAGCAAAGGCCGTGGCATTTGAAAATGGGATCTCCATCCATATGGACCAACTCGGATCTTCGACATCGATCGAATTTCCGGTTCGTATGAAAACGGTGATATTTGAATCAGCGACAATTGTGGAGTTGAGATCAATGAAAGTCCAGTGAGTGCGAGAAAGGAATCCGATTGTTTCCGATACATACTCGCCGCTGCTGGGGTACCTTATCACGTCATACCCGATATAGAGAAATGGGCGCTGTGAGCTGTTCGAGATTTCGGATGAGAAATACTTTACAATTCCGTCTGAACCTATCCCCGGAATAAGAAATACCGATGGTGAGTCCAATTGTCCACTATATTGCCATTCTTCTATAGTTTCCGTGATGTCAAAGGTATTCCACCCATTGCCATTGAATGGATTTATAACATATGTTGCCGTCAGATTGAAGTCGCCTCCGGTCTGATTCCATTCCATGCCATCGGATGCGTGTGTCCAATTGGCCGCGTAAACCGGAAGGTCGTAGTACAACACTTCGCAGGCCAATTTCGCCGATCCGTCTGGAGAGTTCGATTCGGACAGAGCCTTGCTAAGGCTCGATTCCCTGAAATCCATCCGCCAATCCATCGAGAACCCCGCGGTATGATAGATCCTCATCGCATTGTCGGACATGGCCAGAATTTCCAGGTTGCAGTCCCCTTCGATGTCTGCGGAAATAATTGCCTTGTCAATCCTCGAGCCGGTTGAAAACGCCTGGATCTTCCCGATCATCGTTCCGTTTCTATCGATGATGTTGATGGCTCCCTCTCTGTCACCGATGAAGATCTCGAAGATTCCATCGCCATCGTAATCCATGAATGATATCGAACCGCGTGATTCATTTGCCAAGTTGCATTCCCAGATAATCGTGGAATCGGTATTTATCGCCAATACCTTCCTCGGTTCTCTGGCAATGGCAACGATTTCGTTCTCACCGTCATCATCAATATCTGCAACGGCGAGGCCGTCGCCGTATCTTGCGTTAATGTCATCATAGGTCCACAGAAGCTCACCGTTGCTGCCATTGACAACATGAACCGCTCCCCCGCCCGCGTCTTCGCCAAGGGCTATATCCTCATACTCGTCTCCGAGCATACGTGCTGCAGCGAAAGAATTTTTGTAGCTAGAAGAGCTCACAGAGGTGTTCTCCCATGCAAGGGTGCCGTTTGAATACAGGAGAGCGATGGCTCCATTATCGCATCCTACGGCGATCTCGAGTCCGGATGAATTTTTGAAATCGCCAATGACAATTTGAGCCGGTGTTGCGTCGATATAATTCTCCGGCGTTTGCCAAATTATCGACCCGTTCATTCCGGAGACTGCGAATATCTTCTTCTTGTCATTTGTGCCAATTATGATCTCCGGTACCCCGTCCTGATCGATATCGCCGACGGCCGGTTGAGTCATTCCATTGGCATCGATTCCAGCAACACTGCCATCAAAGAGCAACATCCCTTCTGAATCGATGACCTTGAACCCGACGTTTCCGGCTGAATAGATTATCTCAGGATAACCATCGAGATTCACATCCGCGATGGTCAGTGAATCCCCGAGATCTTCATCCGTTGAAAAAGGAGCCGCCCAGAGCGGTGTGCCCATGCTCAATGGGTTTATCTCGGATCCATTATAGGCGATGATGTACCGCGATGCGCGGTCGAATATTATCACGTCCAGGTAACCGTCCATGTTTAAATCCGCAATCGCTGGCACGCATTCGGGGTCCGAAACCAATCCTCCGCCCATTACAGATGGCATGTCATCCAAATCTCGATATTCCGGCACATCGGATCTTTCCGCATAATATCTCAGCAGGAAAGCTTTCGATTCGAAGGGAGCGCAGGTGACGGGAAAGCCGATTGTGGCGGATTGCAGCGTGCCGTTCAGAGAGGTCTGTATTAGGAATCGGGAGGCGTGTTCAATGCCATCACTGTACAATATCAGCTGAACATCCGGATCCAATGTTTCGAGTTCCGGCGGAATCGATATATCGACCAGAACCGGCTCATTGATTCGTGGTGTCCCCTCCGTCTCATTTACAATTATGGTTGCAACCGTATAATCCCAGCCGCCATCTCCTTCGGTCCAATCGGATTCCGATCCCCGGACCTCGATGGTACCGTTGAGATCGCACACTTCTTTGAAGAAGGACAGGGTCGCGGTGATATTGAACGCATCGCTGGGGATGACCGAAGAAAGGAAGGCCGAGTCGAGGCGCAAAAGAGCATTGTAATCATATCCGTTCGAATCGCTCCCAATTAGGATGAAGTCGGAACCGCCGTAGTTGATTCCCGGTGTGGAGCTGGTAATGTATGTGTCCGATATGCGAGATCCGTCCAGAACGACATTGTCTGTCTGTCTTATCGGTTCAATGACAGGTAGAAGCAGGTCTCCCGGCTGAGAATCCTTATCGAGACCTGTAAGGCTGCCATTCGAGAAGTCCTGGGATGACGTGATTGTCCGTTCCACTGTGCTGTAGCCGAGCCGCAGAGTGCCATTTTCTATTACGGTGTTGTTCAGCGTATAATTTGAGGGATTGCTGAAATCCCATGTGAACGTCCGGTCCAGATCACTGGTCTCCTCCCATAACGGATCAGAAACAGCTAAAATCGCAAATTGAAATAGTAACTGGGTCATGACGACAACTGAGATGGAGATGATTCTCCAGATTTGTTTCCGATCCCTCCGAACGGCAATCAAATGAATCTCTCCAATTGGTCATAGGCCAATTGTGCCACTGAGCAAGCTATAAACATCCCAAATCATACCTATTAAAGGGAAGGATTTCGGTATCGAGATTGATAATACCCCGCGTCTTCTTCGAGCGGGCATTGGCAACCTTATTATATCGATTGGAAAATTCATTTCAGTCAAATATGAGCCTTCCGCAATATTTGAAAGTCAGGAGGACCTATGGTCTTTGGCTACAACCATGAAAAAGCGGACGCTTGAAATAAAGCTGGCCAAGCTCGAGGTGCCGGAATCTCCCAAGGCAGATCTCGAGCAGTACACAACACCCGCGGACGTCGCATCCGATCTCCTCTGGACCGCCCTTTCATTCGGGGATATCCAGGGAAGGAAGATAGCCGACCTGGGCTGCGGGAACGGCATACTGGGCATCGGAGCGTATCTCCTGGGAGCCGAGGAGGTCACATGCTATGATGTCGACCCCGGCATGGTCGAGCTCGCGAAAAGGAATGCCGCCTCGATCTCGGCCAATATCATTGGGGTCTGCTCCGATGCGGAATCCATCAGTGAGAGATATCAAACGGTCGTCCAGAACCCGCCTTTCGGAGCGCAGAGAAGTGCCGCTGACAGGCCGTTCCTCCGGACGGCGATACGAATCTCAGAGGTGGCATACTCGCTTCACATGGCGGAAACGACCGGCTTCGTTGCAAAATTCTGCAACTCGATCGGAGCGGAAGTTCAGCACATCAAAAGTTATAAGTTCAAGATACCGTTCATGTTCGAATTTCACAGCAAGCCAGAGGATTTCGTGGATGTTGCATTGCTGAGAATAAAAACCAGAGGGTGAAACCTCTTGACAGAAAAAAAGGAATCAAAGAAGGTCCTCCCAGGTGAGCTTGTGGCTACCGCCGAGGAGTATATGCCAGGTTTCGGAACCTTCGAGGACGACGGGAACATCTACTCCACTGCCATTGGATCGCTTTACCTCGACGAAGGGAACAAGATCGCCAGACTCGATTTCAAGAATCCACCTCTCGTCGCGTTCGACGAGGATGTGGTATTCTGCGAGGTGACAGACGTTAAGCCATCCATGGTCGTCTGCAGGATCCAGGCGATGGAGGGCACCAGCAGAGGCATCACCGGGGAAACGATGGGAACCCTTCATGTGAGCAAGATCTCAAACCGGTATGTCGAGGACGCCTCGGAAAAATTCAGAATCACAGATATAATTAGGGCGGAGGTTATCCAGAGCCGGCCTTCGATTCAGCTGACGACCGCGAAGCCGCACCTGGGGGTCATAATGGCCAGATGCAATTCCTGCCGGGAACCGCTCGACAGGAAGGGCAACAAGCTGTACTGCGAGAGCTGCGAGAGGACCGAATATCGTAAACTCGCGAAAGATTACCGCGATGTCAAGCCCTGTTAGGTGCAAAAGAGATAAATCACCGGTCCAAGATAAGCAAATACGGGAAAAGAGGCGTTTGATGTATTCTGATGCAGAAGAGATGGTCAGGGAGATCAAAAAGCTTCGGGAGGAGCTCAACCAGATGCGAGAGATCGTGAACATGCTCCTCAATGTGGTTATGGAAGAATCGGAGGAGGATGAGTTCGAACAAGCTCTCCTTCAGGACGACTCGGCGAAGCGATTCAACCTGTACAACTGAAGCTGTCAAGCAAAGAACTACGGCGGGCGTCGCTAATTATTCAGTCTATTGCCGAATCAGATTCCTGGGAGACAGGTCTAAGTCCGAATTCAGCTATCACGCCACTGCGGAGGCACGAGCATGGACCGTATGAAACTGGTGCTGCTTCTCTCAGGAGGCATTGATTCCCCTGTCGCGGGCTATTTGATGGGCAGACAGCGAGCTGAAATCATCGCTCTTTCCGGATTCGTGAGCTCCGGAAACGAGGAAGCCCATGTTCGTAAAATGACTGCCCTCGCAGGCAAGATCGCCGTGTCCATCGGGCATGAGGTGTCACTTCATGTATATGATCAGAGTCTCGCCCTCGACTGTTTCAGAGACGGAATGAGGCCGAACCTTACGTGCGTGCTGTGCAAGCGCGCAATGCTCAGGATGGCTGAGAAGCTTTGTAAGATGACCGACAGCTCTGCGATTATAACCGGGGACTCCCTCGGGCAGGTCGCGTCGCAGACACTGCGGAATATCGCCGTTATCGAAAACGCAGTCGCGACGCCGATCCTGCGGCCGCTGATCGGTTTAGATAAGATGGACATCGTTCGGATTGCGCGGAACATCGGCACATACGGCACATCGATTGCCTCCGGAGCGCCATCATGCGAATTCGTTCCAAAGCACCCAGCAACGAGGTCGCTGATCGAGGAAGTACTGGAGGAGGAGATGAGGGTCGGGATCGAAGGGATAATGGACGAAATGGCCAGCACACTGAGGGTGATCGAGCATGAAAGATTCAACGAATGAGGCTAAAAAGACGCTTGTGGCCGATACTTCGGCCCTCTTCAACGCGTCCGATTTTCCGGCCCACTTCGATATAGTCGTCCCGCCAGGAGTAGTGGAAGAGCTTAGAAGATGGGGCATGGATCGGCGATTGGATATGCTTCTGGCCTCTAGAATCGAAGTCCGAATTCCGTTGAACGGCTCGCTCGAAAAAGCCCGCAAAGCCTCCGAGGCGACAGGGGACATAGGCAGACTGTCAGATACCGACATCTCCGTCGTCGCCCTGGCGATCGAGCTCGAGGCGCCCGCCATCACGGATGACTACTCGATTCAGAACGTGATTAAATCGCTCGGTGGGAAGTTCCTCACGATGGAGAAGATCGGGATCAGGGATGTATTTACTTGGGAGTTCCGATGCTCCGGCTGCGGCAAACTATTCAAAGAGAAAATCGATGAATGCGATGTCTGCGGGCACAGGCTGCGGTCCTGGCGCGCCAGGAAAAAATGAGCTTTAGCCTAGAAGAGGTAGAACAATCTCTTGCACAGGATCGCCCGCTCCAACCCCCTTGACCTCAACATTTTCATCGCGAGCTCGAGCCTCAGGTCGCCGCTGAGGAAACGGTCTGCGATCGCCTTGGTACGAGCCGCGTTCCTCAACGGGCGGTATACCTGCCGCCTCCACTCCGTCTCATAGGCGCCGAGGTCTGGTCCTCCCCTCAACGCGCTCGAAATGCAGCGACCCGCGATCCTGCCGCAGATCATCGCGATAGGGATTCCCCCGCCGTTAGTGGCCATCACCTGACCGGCGGCGTCTCCGACGAGCAGGCCGTTCCCTCGGACCGTCTTTTTTATTGGTCCGGAGATCGGTACCTGGCCGTAAGTGGTCTCCCCGCATTCAATGTCGTGCTTCTCCTGGAAAAGCCTGAGCAGCTCGGTCAGCGGAAGTGAAGACATGACTTTCTGCACCCCGAGGCCGACATTCGCGGTTTCCCTCTTTGGGATTATCCATGCATACCCTCCAGGTGCGACCGGGCCGAAGTACATGCTCACCCTGTCCCCCCAGTCACCCGCAGCCTGGGCGGTGATCGCCTGGCTTATCGATTTCGGAGCATCCAGCGAAAGTGCCCGTCGCACCCTGGACAGCGGACCATCTGCGCCCACTATGACATCGAAGCCGATCTTGCCAGCGGAGGTATTTGCCGAGCCACTGTTTTCCAATCCCTGGAACTCAACCCCGGTCGAGAGCCTCGCGCCCTCCTTCTCCGCCCTCCTCCAGATCTCCTTGTCGAATCTGCGCCTGTCGACCGTCAGGCCGTTGAATTTGATGGAGAATGAGGACCCTCTCGGACCGTAAAGGTCGATGTACCTTGTTTCCCTTTCAACAATGCCAGGGGGGATCTCGAACAGGTCACCATACGCCTCGCTCCCGGGCAGTATTCTCCTGAGCTCGTCCGCTATCGGAATGAATTCTCCGCACTGAACCGGGAATCCAATCTCCTCCCTGCGATCGATTGCGAGGACATCCAACCCGGCCCTGGCGATCTCTCTGGCGGTACAGCTGCCAGCCGGGCCCGCCCCGACGACCAGAACAGTCGTCTTCATCTCTTCACGCCACTGAGCAGAAAAGCGCCGCCCATAGAAAGCAGCTTCCATTCGACATCTTTGAACCCCATTCCCCGCATGGATTCGGCATAGCAACCGGGCGTTTCGAAGTGATCATATGTGACCCAGAGCGTGTCATAGGGATTGCCGTTCCACTCTTTCATCTCGCTTCTCGGTATGACGAACTTGGACAGGAAAGGGACCATGTTCTTCAGATAGGATTTGACCAACCAGCTCTTGAGCCGTCCCTCTCTTTTTGCGATATCGACTATCACGGCGACGCCGTCTTTCCTGAGCACCCTCAGCATCTCTCTGAGGCTCTTCTCCTTGTCCGAAAAATCTCTGAACGAGAACGAGCAGAAGATCCTGTCGAAGCTCTCGGTGGCAATGGGCAGCTCCTCCGCCACACCCGCTGCGAACTGAATGTTGCCGGCCGTTCTGCGCCTTGCGACTCCTATCAGCTTCTCGGACGGCTCGACGCAGACTACGCTCCTCCCCCTCAGAAGCATGGCGAAGCTACCCGGACCGGAGCCTATCTCGAGTATGTCGAGGCCCGGGCCAGAAAAATCGATCGCGCTCCTCCTCCATTTATCGGCCTGGAAGAGCGTGGAGAGTTCATTGACTCTGTCGTAGTAGTCCGATACCGCCTCGATCGACGATACGATTCGAAGCCATTCTTCTCGGTCGAGCCCGTCCCTGCTCAGGGCCAGCACCTCCCTGATCAGATCGATCTGCCAATGATCAGTTTAGGCAGTTCCGCAAGTTTGTTCTTGAAAATGGAATCCTGAATTCCGTCCAGGTATTCGAGCCCGGCTTCCGCGTATCTGTGGGAGGCGTCGTAGGCGGCGTCCACGCCGCCGCTTTCCCTGATCATCGCGAGAAATTCTGCCGTCTGTCTTGCGCCGATGTCTCGGTTGCCCAGAACCCCGGGCAGCCTCCTGGCGACATCGGGGTCGTTCTCCGCGGCCAAGATGACAGGCAGGGTCATGTTCCCCTCCCTTATATCGGAGCCGGTGCGCTTCCCCAGACTCTTCTCATCTCCTACGATATCGAGTATGTCGTCCACGATCTGGAATGCGATCCCGATGTTCATCCCGTACCCGCCGAACGCCTTGATCTGATCACCGTTCCTCTCTGCCAGTCTGGCGCCCACCTGGGCAGAGGTCTTGATCGGATGGGCCGTCTTGCCCCTTATGATCTTCATGTACTCTTCGACGGAGAGATCGGAGTTGTTCCTGTTCATGTACTGCATTATCTCCCCCTCGGCGAGCGATCTGCAGGACTCCGCGACGAGGTCCACGATGTCGGCTTCGTATTTCCCGCCCACGCAGAAGGCCATCGCGAACATGAAGTCTCCAGCCACAATCGCCTCGTGAAGCCCGAACTGTCGGTACGCTGCTCTCTTGCCCCGCCTCATCTCCGCACCGTCATTGATATCGTCGTGGATGAGCGTGGCCGAATGTATCAGTTCTATCGCGGCGGATATGTCGATTACGCTATCGATATCCTCTCCCATGAGCGATCTATGGGCCAATATCGCAAGGCTGGGACGAAGCCTCTTCCCCCCGGAATCCACCACGTGCAGCGCGACATCCGTGAGGATCTTCTGGGAAGAATTGATCAGTTCTCTCATGCGTCTTTCGACCGAGGCGAGCTCCTCCTCGAGACCGAGCTCCGAGGCCCATTGGCTCATGCAGGCCGACATATCAGGAAATCCGTACTTAACCCTGTCCTCTGGAACGGATTCGAGTTCTCTCGCTTCCGACTCTTCGGTCTCTCGCTGCAATTCGATCCTCTCAGACGGTAATGCCATCCTTTCATCAGCCGATCGGGAGCAGCCCGTTCAGCGCCCTCGCAGCCTCCAGCGCCCCCTCGAGGAACGGCTCCGGATAGAGTCCAATGAACACGGTCACGATCATCGCGATGACGATGGCGGCCTGAATCAACGGTGGAACCTTTATCCTATCTTGGCTTTGAGGATTATGTATGTACATGCTCTTTATTATTCTGGCATAGTAGAACAGGCTCAGGGCGCTGTTCAGTATGCCCGCTATGGCAAGCCAAACCAGCCAGCTTGCGCCCCCCGGCTCGCTCGAGCCGAATATGGCAGCGGAGAACAGAACGAACTTGCTGTAGAAGCCCGCGAGAGGAGGTATCCCCGCAAGAGAGAGCACGAAGATTGCCATGGCCAATGCGAGGAACGGAGCCCTTTTGCTGAGGCCGTCGAAGTCCTTCAGGTTCTCCCCGAATCCCCTGACCGTCAGGGCCAAGATCACGAAGAACGCGCCGCTCTTCATCGCCGCATGCGTGATGACGTGCAATATCCCACCGGCGACCGCATACTCGCTTATCCGAACGAGTTCAGGAGATGACGGATCGTACACCGCCCATACCGGGAGCGCGATGAGTATGTACCCGGCCTGCGCGATGCTCGAGTATGCCAGCATCCTCTTCACGCTGTTTTGCTGGATTGCGACGAGGTTGCCCACGGTCATCGTCAATATCGCGATGATCCCGATTGCCAGGTCCCACTGCGCCTTATAGGCGAGAAGGGCGACTATGAATATCTTGAATAGCGCCGCAATCCCCATCTTCTTGGATGCAGCTGCGAGAAGTGCGGTAATGGATGTCGGGGCGCCCTCGTATACGTCGGGAGCCCACATATGGAACGGCACGGCTGCGATCTTGAAGCCCAGCCCTATTATCAGCATGGCGATGCCGAGCAGTACGATCGGGCCGTACTCGGCCCCCATCGCTCCGAGCTCGGTCAGGTTGGTCGTTCCGCCTGCGCCGTAGAGCAACGACATGCCGAATAGAGATATGGCCGAGGAGAAGCCGCCCACGATGAAGTACTTCATCGCGGCCTCGGTCGATCTCTTGACCGACTTCTGGAACCCGGTCAGCGCGTAGCTGGAGATCCCGGCGATCTCGAGCCCGAGGAATATCACGATGAGATCCCCGGCGGTGGCCACGAAGCTCATGCCGGTGACCGCGATCAGCAGCAGGGCGTAATACTCGCCGTGGTTCCTCTCGCGTTTAATGTAATCAGGGGATACGAAGGCGACCAGCGCCCCGACGAATACGAATACGACCGTGAAGACCATGGAGAACGCGTTGACGGCGAAGATCGAGGTCTCCGGCGGCTGTTCCCAGAACAGGAACGGCACCAGGTTCTGAGTCTCCGGTATGAGCGCGAGGATCTCCATGACGCCGACGATGGTGAGCCCGATGATCACCCAATAGGCTATGCCTCTCCGCATCTTCAGCCATAGATCCAGCGCCGGGCATAACAGCGCGAATATCAGCAGCAGTATCTGCGGCATGAGCACTCCGAAGTATTCCGCAGCCGTGGCCGTCTCAGCCACCCCCTATCGCTCTGAGTATGATCGTCACCGCATCACCGATTCTGTCGATCATGATAGCGGGCAATATCCCGAACAATGCGATCAACGCGATCAGTATCGCCATCGGGGCGGACTCGTACCAGTTCGCGTCGTGGATGTTCTCCGTCTCGATCTTGTCCGTGAGCGGTCCGAACATGGACCTCTGCAGCGCCCATAGGTAGTATCCAGCAGTGATCGCGACGCTGAGGATCGGCACCAGCAGCCACAGCCCCCAGTTGTTGAAGATTGCCCAGAAGGTCATGAACTCGGCCGCGAACATGACGAGGCCTGGAAGTCCCAGAGATGCCAGGAACCCCGCGGTCATGTAAGTCGCCAGCTTCGGCATCTTCTCCGAGATGCCCCCGAGCTTCGGTATCATTCTGGTACCGCAATGATGCTGGACGACGCCGCAGGTCATGAATAGGACCGCGGTGACCAGGCCGTGGGCGAACATAACGAAGACGCCGGCGACGATACCGACATAGCTCAGCGTGGCGAAGCCCACCATCACGAAGCCCATATGGCTCACCGAGGAGTAGGCCACCATCTTCTTGAGGTCCTTCTGGGCCAGGCAGACCACCGCTGCGTACAGGATGCTCACGATACCGATCACCGCCATGAGGGGTGCGAGATACGAAGCGCCCTCAGGCAAGGTCGGGATCGCGACTCGAATGAGGCCATATCCGCCCATCTTCAGCAGCAGCCCTGCCAGCAGCACGCTGCCCGCGGTCGGAGCCTCCACATGCGCATCGGGTAGCCAAGTATGGAACGGCACCATGGGCATCTTGACTCCGAAGCCGAACAGCAGGGCGCCGAACGCTATGATCTGGAACCCCCTCGTGAACCCTGAGGCCGCATCTCCGAGCTCCATCATGTTGAATGTCGTCGCGCCGGCGTTGAAGTAGATGGCCATTATCGCAAGCAGCATCACGAGGCTCGCGACATGGGTATAGATGAAGAACTTGATCGAGGCGTAGTCCTTGTTCGGTCCGCCCCAGATGCCTATCAAGAAGTACATCGGGATGAGGACGATCTCCCAGAATATGTAGAATACGAGGTAGTCCAGAAGTACGAAGACCCCAGTGACTCCCACCTGCATCAGCAGTATCAGGCCGAAGTATTCCCTCGGCCTGCGGTCCACATCCCAGGAGAACAGTATCGAAACGAATGTCAACAGCGGGGTTATGAACAGCAGTGGCAGGCTGATGCCGTCGATCCCAACTGCGAATGATACCCCCAGGCTGGGAATCCACTCGTACTCCTCATAGAACTGCGGGTCCGCGAAAGCCTCCCCGTCCGGAATGGCGCCCCAGCTGAACGCGAAGATCAGCAGCACCGCGAATATGAGCGGTATTCCCGAGAATATGAGGCTGATCACGCGTATGATCGACATCGACCTGCCCGCGAGGAATACCAGGATCGCTCCGATCAGCGGCAGGAATATCATGATGCTAAGGACCGGCAGGCCGGAAAGCAGATCCTGTGCGAAGCTCTGAGCGCCCTCTAACATCTGTTACCACTCCCCCCATTCGAAAACGATAAGGAACAGCAGGAGCAGGCACCCACCGATCACGATCGCTGCGACATAGTTCTGCACCTGGCCGGTCTGCGACCTGCGTATGAACGCGCCCGATTTACTGCTCAGCCAAGCCATCCCGTTGATCGCGCCGTCTATGACGTATCTGTCGAATATGTCCGCGACGAGCGATATGCCGTATATGATGTTGTACGCGAAGGCGTCGTAGAACCAGCTGATATAGTACCTCTCGGCAAGCAGCTTCTGGAGCTTCCCGGTGACTCCCGAGGCGAGCCTCGAGACGGAGAACGCCCCTTTGTAATAGATCGAATACGCCGTGAACAGACCGACCGCCGAGACGATCAGCGAGGCATAGGTCAGCGGGCTCGTGAAGATCTCCCCGAGCGACTCAAGCGGGTGGATCGCCTCCACCGCGACCGAGGAGCCTATCGTCGAGGATATGGAATCCGACATGAAGGAGAAGAATCCTCTGCCGATGAAGAAGGCGAAGCCGGATACCGCTGCCAGAGATGCGAGGATCATCAATGGGACCGTCATCGAAACGGGTGATTCATGCGCGTGCGCATCGGACCTCTGCTTCCCGGTGAAGGTCATGAACCACATCCTGAACATGTAGAAGGCGGTCATGAATGCGGTCGCGACCCCCATGATCCAGAGTATCAGGAAAACGGTGCTATAGCTCCCCGCGTCCTCGAACGCGTGGAAGGTGCTGGCAAGCACCTCGTCCTTCGACCAGAAGCCGCTGAAGGGCGGAATGCCCGCGATCGATAGAGAGCCTATGAGCATCGTGATGGAGGTGATCTTCATGGTCTTACCCAGACCCCCCATCTTCAGCATGTCGTTGGTGCCGACCGCGTGGATGACGCTCCCCGCGGCAAGGAATAGAAGCGCCTTGAAAAAGGCGTGGTTCATCATGTGGAATATCCCTGACGAGTACCCTGCTCCGAGGCCGTCGTGCCCCCCGTCGTGCATGAGACCGGTTATTATCAGGCCGCCCGCTCCGAGCGCGAGCATCATGTACCCGAGCTGGCTGATCGTGCTGTAGGCGAGGACTCTCTTGATGTCGACCGCGACGAGGGCGTTGGTCGCCGCTATCAGGGCGGTGATGCCTCCGATAATCGCTATGAATGCGAGCGCGTCCGGCGTCTGCACGAGCATCGGGTACGACCTCGCCACGAGGTAGACCCCGGCCTTGACCATGGTCGCCGCATGGATGAGCGCGGATACCGTGGTCGGGCCCTCCATCGCGTCTGGCAGCCATTCGTGCAGCGGGAACTGCGCGCTTTTTCCAATCGCGCCGCCGAACAACAGGATCATGCTCAGGGTCGCCATGCCTGAGGACATGCCGCTTCCCTCCAGACTTCCCTCTGCGAATAGTTCCGAGAAGTCAAGCGTGCCCACATATCTCAGCAGGATGATCAGTCCCGACAGCAGCATGATGTCGCCGACGCGGGTGACTATGAACGCCCTTTTGGCGGCGCTTGCGGCGCTCGGCTTGTGCTTCCAGAACCCGATGAGCAGGTACGAGCAGAGGCCGACGAGCTCCCAGAAGATGAACATTTCAACGAAATTGTCCGCGAGTACGAGGCCGAACATGACCCCGATGAACAGGGCGATTTCCGCGTAGTACCTGCGCTTCGTCTCTCCCTCCCCGTGCATGTACCCGACGGAATATATCACGACCAGAGTGCCGACCAGGGACACGACGAGCAGCATGACCGCGGTCAGCTGGTCGATCCAGATCCCGAATGTGAGCTCGAAAGATCCCGCGCTTAACCAGGTCATTCGAGGCGAATCAGGCCCGGTCAGCGTATGACCGTTCAAGACATCGATGATGACCAGAATGGACAGGACGAAGGAGGCGGTCGACATTCCGATGATGTACGGTGCACCGCCTTCCCAGATCAGCCATTTCTTCGGGACGAGCGAGATGATAAGGAACCCGATGATCGGAAAGACCGGGATCAGCCATGCGTAGTCGATCATCATTCTCTTACCACCTCAGGATATTGATCTTCGTGACATCGATCGAGTCGTGCCTCTTGTATAAGACGAGGAATATCGCGAGCCCGATGGCCACCTCGGCAGCCGCCACGGTCATCGACGCGAGGGCGAATATCTGCCCCATGGCGTCCGGATATCCGTGAAGCTCCGTGCTGTACGCGGAGAAGGTGACGAGGCTGACGTTGGCCGCGTTCAGCATGACCTCGATCGACATCAGCACCAGTATGCCGTTCCGCGCCGTCAGCACGCCGTATGCTCCCACGGCCATCAGGAGGGAGGAAAATATCAGCCAATCGATCATCGGGATCATTCTCTATCCTCCTCCTTTGCGAGGAACACGGCTCCGAGCAACGCCACGATCAGAAGCATCGCGAGAAGTATCATGAGGGGGCTGTATGCGGGGTCATCTTCATCGCCGAAGAACTGTTGTCCGAGCTCCTCGCTCGACGTGTCGTCGGGATGGGACGCCTGCCAATCCACCTGAAGGAAGATGGCGATCATGATGGCCGCAAGAAATGCCACCAGCGCGATCATCACCCTGTCCGATTTCATTTCTCGCTCCCTCCCGGCAGATCCCTCTTGGTGAGCATGATGGCGAACAGTATGACCACGACGATCGCCCCCACATAGACGAGTATCTGGACCAGCATCATGAACTCCGCTCCCAGCAGCACGAAAAGTGCGGCAATCGCAAGAAAGCCAGTCGCCAGGAATATCACCGAATGGGTGATCTCCTTCGACCTCAGCATGGCCATTATCGAGACCAGGGTGAGTATCGCGAGAAACCAGAAGACGATCTCCGTCAGGGTCATTTCTTACCAGCCCCCTTCTTACCAGCGTCGCCTTTGCCGGCCGATGTGAGCTTGGATTCGGGCACCATACTCAGTGCGTCGAACCTGCACGCGTTAGCGCACCTGCTGCACCCGACGCATTTCTCGAGCGCGAAGACCGCCCGCTTCTTCGGCTTGCCCTTCTTGCCGCCCGCAAGCGTCTTCTCCGTGCCTGGCATCTCCGCCATGTAAATCACCTGGGAAGGGCATGCCCTGAAGCACGCACCGCACCCGGTGCATTTCTCCAGCTCTAATACCGGCAGAGGCCGCTCGAACATGACGACGAGCTTCTCCCTCATCTCGATCGCCTTCTCGGGGCACACCTCGGCGCATTTTCCGCACTGGGTGCAGATGGTGAGGTCGATTACCGGCATCCTCTTCCCGGTCTTGTCCACATCGACCATTCTGATGCACTGCACCGGGCATACCTTGGCGCACTGCTCCTTGCCCGTGCACTTGTCAAAATCGACGGCCGGCACCTTGATCGACTGTTTCGGCTCGTGTACGACAATGTCGTCCTTCCTAAGGGATTCTGGCTCGAATGCCATTCCCTCTCTGTCGTATGATGAGAGCTCGTACTCCGAGGTCATTATCAGCGCGTCCGTCGGACATATTTCGACGCAAAACCCGCAGAAGAGGCAGCGGGCGTAGTCCACCCCGGGCCGCTCGATCTTCCCCAGCTCCGGATCGACGATCTTCTTCATCCACATGCAGTCATTCGGGCATATGTCCACGCACTGGCCGCAGCCGATGCATTTCGTGAAGCTCAGAAGGTGCTTCCCGCGGTATCTGGGGGGCAGCACCTGCCGCTCCCTCGGGTACAGGATCGTGTTCGGCCGCCCGCGGAGCGAGCATCTGACGAACTGGGTCAATGTGGTCAACATGGGCTTGAGGACCATGCCTGTGAAGGAGACCTTCTCCCTCCTTGGCCGGTCGCATATCTTATCGGCCAATCAGAACACCCCCAGCGTCTTCAACACGACGGCGATCACGAGGTTGAGCATCGCCAGCGGCAGCAGCCGCTTCCATCCGAGGTCGAGTATCTGGTCGGTCCTGATCCTCGGGAGCGAGGCGCGTATCCAGACGAATATCACGAAGACCATGTAGGCCTTGATCAGGAACCAGAACTCGTCCGGGATTATCGCCGGGCCGTTCCATCCGCCGAGGAAAAGGGCGGCTGCGATCGCGCAGCCCGCGTACCCGCGGACATATTCGGTCATCATGAAGAACCCGAACCTCATGCCGCTGTACTCGGTAGTCCAGCCCTCGACCAGCTCCGCCTCGGCCTCCGGAAGATCGAACGGTATCCGCTCGACCTCGGCCACAATGCAGACCAAGAATACCAGGAATCCGATGAACAGAGGCACCGCGTACCACATGTCCGCCTGAGCTTCCACTACGTCCACGAAGCTGAAGCTTCCCGCGAGGACGATGACGGAGGCGACGCTGAGCAGCAGCGGGATCTCGTAGCTCATCATCTGAGCCGCGGACCGCATTCCTCCGATGAGCGTGAACTTGTTGTTCTCCGCCCAGCCAGCGACCAGGATGGAGAACGGCGCAACGGCGAAAATCGCGAACGCGAGTATCACGCTTCCCGGGACGGGAGTCCCCTCGTCGGTTATTCCGAACTCGGGGCCGATCGGTATCGTCCCGAGTATCAGGATCGAGGAGCCGATGAATATGACCGGGGCGATGAAGTAGCTGAACTTGTCCGCCTTAATAGGCGTGATGATCTGCTTCAGGAAGAACTTGAGCCCGTCCGCGAAATTCTGGAAGTAGCCGAGAGGGCCGACATAGAACGGTCCTCGGAAGTCCCAGAACCTGGCGAGTAGCTTCCTCTCTATCCAGATCAAAGTCACGACATTCAGAAGCGCCACTACTATGAGGAGTATGATCTCCATGAGGATCGTGAATATGCGCATGACGCCGGGAGAGGCGAGCCAATCCCCGAGCGAGTCGAAGGCTTCCCCTATGGAGCCCGGGATCAGCCATCCAAGGCCGTAGATGAAGAAGTTGACGATGTCAACCAGCAAATTTGTCAGGTCGTAAGATACGCTCCACAGGTCCATGTCAAATCACTTGTCCGTCTCCCCCATGCAGACGTCGATGCTGCCCATGATCGATACGACATCCGCGACCTTGTATCCGACGAGCATCTTCTTTGCCGCGGAAAGCGTCACGAAGAGCGGGCTTCGAACCTTCAGCCGATATGGCTTGTCGGTCCCGTCTCCGATCACATACATGATTCCCTCCCCGCGCGGGTCCTCGACCCTGCCGATCGCGTCCCCCTCCGGGGCGTACATCGGGGTCTTGACTCTGACCGGTCCCTTTGGCATCTTTTTCAGCGCTTGCCTAACGATGTTGCAGCTCTCCCTCATCTCGTTCATTCTCACGACGTACCGGCCGTATACATCGCAGTCCGAGTGGCACTGAACCTCGAAGTCCATCTCGTCGTAGACCTCGTACGAGTTGTGCTTCCTGACATCGTACTTTACATTGCTCGCCCTGAGGGTCGGTCCTGTGACTCCGAGATTTATCGCGTCCTCGCGGCTGAGAATGCCCAGCCCCTCGCTCCTCATCAGGAAAATTTTCGAGTCGCGGTAGAGGGTCTCGTGCTCCTCGATGCGCTTCTCGAAGAAGTCTATCGCGCGTAGGCAGTCCCTCTCGAACTCGGGGGGCAGGTCTGCTGCTACACCGCCTATTCTAGAATAATTATAGGTCAGCCGGGAGCCGCTGAGCATCTGAAGCAGGTCCACCATTATCTCCCGGTCCCTCATCGCGAGGACGAACCCGGCGAGAAGGCCGATATCGGCCGCATATGCCGCGAGCCACATCATGTGCGAGGCGATCCTCTGGATCTCGATGGCCATGACCCTGATGTACTTGGCCCTCTCGGGGACTTCGACGCCGATCAGGTTCTCGACCGTCATGCAGTAAAGATGGTTCCAGGTTATCGATGAGCCGTAGCACAGCCTGTCGGTTATCGGGCCGATCTGGGTGTAGTTCTTGTTCTCGAATATCTTCTCCATGCCGCGGTGCAGGTAGCCGATCTCGGGCATGGCGTCGACTATGACCTCTCCGTCAACCTTGACCCTCAGGTTCCAGAGCCCGTGGGTCATCGGATGCTGGGGTCCCATGTTGATCCACATTTCTGCCATTTGCCCTCACTCCAGATCCATCTTGAAGTCCTTCCTGAGCGGGAAGTACTCGTATTCCTGCGGCAGCAGTATCCTCCTCGGGTCGGGGTGGTTCGTGAACACGATGCCCATCATGTCGTACGCCTCGCGCTCGTGCCAGTTCGCGCCCTCCCAGAGAGGGGTGACGCTGTCGATCCTGGGATCATCCTTCGGCACGCTCACCTTGACCTCCATGGTGCAGCAGTTGGTGTACGAGAAGATGTGATAGACCACTTCGAACCGGTCATCCCAATCCACGGCGCTCAGCAGGGAGAGGTGGTCGAACTCCATCGCGTCCCTGAGCAGCCTGCAGAGCTTCAGCAGCGACGGTCTTTCGGTCCTCAGGCGGACCATGCCCCTGCCTATCTTCAAGTCAGAGATATCGCCGCCCATCTTTGCAGAGAGCTCCCTGCCTATCCTGCTCTCGATGCCGGCGACGACCCTCCTCGTGACCGTCACCTCGGTCTCCTCCCCCCTCAGATCGGATTTGCCCTGCAATCGATTCACTTCCTGATCCAGTCTTCAGTCAGGACCCCCTTCCTCTCCGCCCTGATCTTATCCTGAAGCTTGACGATCCCCTCGATCATCGCCTCGGGGCGCACAGGGCAGCCGGGTATGTAGACATCGACCGGAATGAACTTGTCAACCCCCTCTATGATGCTGTAGCTCTGCCAGAACGGTCCTCCGCTGATCGAGCACTCGCCCATCGCGACGACCCACTTCGGGTCCGCCATCTGGTCGTACAGCCTCTTCAGGTCGGGCTTGAGCTTCTTGGAAACAGGTCCGTTCACCAGCAGAATATCGCACTGCCTCGGCGTCGATCGGTATATGACGCCGAACCTCTGGGCGTCGAAACGCGGCGCAGACGCCGCGCCCATCTCAAGGGCGCAGCACATTATGCCAAAATGCAGCGGGAAAAGCGAGTTGATCCTCGCCCATTGGAAGAAGTCGGTGAAAACGCGGTCGACCGCCCTGCCAATTGTCGATCTCTTGAGCATGCGCCCGAACCAGTCATCGGCCCACTCAAGGAAGTCCTTTGAGCGCATGAGCATGACAGAGCCGATCTTCCCGCTCATATCCAGATTATCTCTTCCTTCTTCAGCGCGTATGTTACCCCCACCATGAGAATCCCCAGGAACGATAACAGCATGATCTTAGCGATATCGCCCATGTCCGAGAACACGAGCGCCCACAGAATAACGAATATGCTGACCAGGTCGAACGCCACGAATATTATCGCGAACATGTAATATTGAAAGTGGAACTGGATTTTCGCCTCGCCGATTGGTACCTCACCGCACTCGTAGGTCTCCTGCTGTTTCGGGATTACCTTGAGCGGTCTGAAATATCTAGACAACCAGAACACGATTACTGGAAGTGCCAAGGATACTACGGCAAATATCGCAAACGGGAGATACGTGTCCGAAAGCATCTGGGGGGACGAATACTCTAGTCCTATATAGGCATTTTCGGCGACCGCCCGACGAGAAGACGAATAGAGAGGCAGGCAAATCGACACTGGCTTATGATCCAACAGTCACCTTTTCCGGGGATGATGACCGTTCATCCTGGACGACGGTTCCGCGAGCTCCTCGGGATCTGCAGCGGTCGCGGTAGACCCACGATTTTTAATAGTTCGTCGCGGCATTTTGCCTCAGAATGCCGCTTTACGACCTCGTGCTCGTCCACGCGCCCAGCGTATACGACTTCAGACGCAGGGGCGGTCTGTACGGCCCCGTTGCCGACCTCATACCTTCGACACCAGTATTTGAGATGTACCCGATCGGGTTCACGACAATCGCATCGCTTCTCAATGGGGAAGGATACCGCGTAAGGATCCTGAACCTGGCTTCGCACATGCTCGCGGACGGTCGCTTCGACGCGGAAAGGGCGCTCCGGAAAATCAGGGCCCGCGTCTTCGGGATCGACCTTCACTGGCTGCCGCACGCCCACGGCAGCCTCGAGATCGCCAAGCTTATCCGGAGGACGCATCCCGGATCGCGCATCGTCATGGGCGGTTTCAGCGCCACTTATTATCACGATCAAATATTGAGAGGGCACGGACAGGTAGATGCGGTATTCCTGGGAGACTCCGCCGAGCTGCCCATGCTGGAGTACATGAAGGCCATGGACTCCGGAAGGCCAATGGATCATGTCCCCAACCTCGCGTTCAGAGACGACCACGGCGCAGTCAAAAGCAACGGGATCACGCACATCGTCAGTGATTTGGACGAGGTCGGTTTCGACTACGGCTTCATGGTAAGGAGCGCCATCAGGAGCCTTGACCTGACTGGTCATCTTCCATACCTGGACTGGAAGCGAAATCCGATGCTCCTCGTCAGCACCGTGAGGGGGTGCTCCCACGGATGCCTTACGTGCATGGGCTCCTGCGGGTCGTTCCAGAGGAACTTCGGAAGGGCGAAGCCGGCGTTCAGAAGCCCCGAGAAGGTGATCGAGGACATCGCGCAGATCGAGAGCTATTTCACGGGAGCGATCTTCATACTCGGAGACATCCAGCAGCCGGGGAGCGGCTATGCGGAAAGGCTTCTGTCGCTTCTGCGCGAACAAAGGCCCAGGAGCGAGATCGCATTCGAGTTCTTCAGCCCGCCGGCCGGGGGTCTCATCGACATGATCTCCGGATCGGTCGAAAGGTACAATGTCCAAATATCCCCGGACAGCCACGACCCAGGAGTCAGGGGAGCGATAGGGAGGGGGTATTCCAACATGTCGCTGGAAAGCTCGATATCCAGGTTTTTAAAATCGGGGGCGAATAGGGTGGACCTTTTCTTCATGATCGGTCTCCCAGGTCAGGATGCTGAGTCCGTCTTGCAGACGGTCGAATACAGCTCAAGGCTCATGAAGGAAATGGGGGTCAGGGAGCGGCTCATGCCGTTCATCTCTCCGCTGGCTCCGTTCATAGACCCCGGTAGCTGCGCCTTCGAGGAGCCCGATAAGCACGGATACCGCCTCTTCGCGAGGACGCTTGAGGAGCACAGGAAGCTGCTGACGATGCCCAGCTGGAAGCATGTACTGAACTACGAGACCAGTTGGCTCACCCGGGAGCAGATCGTCGATTCGACCTACTCAGCGGGTCTGAAGCTGAACGACGCCAAGGAGGCGGTCGGCGCGATCAGCGGCGAATCCGCGTCGGCTGTTCGAGGAAGGACGAAACTCGCCTGGGAGGCGGTCAGGAAGATCGACCTGGCGATGCAATCCGCCGATCCTGAGGAGGCGCTCGGATCAATTGGAGAGGAGATCGGGGACCTGAGCGAGTCCACAGTGTGCAACAAGAGGGAACTGGACTGGACGAAGAGGAGCATATATTGGAGCATGCCGCGCGCACTGATCGCTGCCATACAGGGAAAGTGAAAAGTGCGATTCACTGGAAAATTTCTTGAATCGTGAGGGGTATAACCTGTAATATACGGAGCTAACAGCATGATTCTGGGCATCTACGGATACCACAAGAGCGGAAAGACGCTGCTTCTAGAGAATCTTATGGACGAGCTCAGAATGCGCGGATACCGTGCCGCTGCCATCAAGCATCTTGGCCCGGATTTCCGAGAGGATTTCTCCGGCGATACCGGCCGCCTTGCAAGAGCGGGATACGACCCCATCGTGGCGATTTCCGATAACATGTTCACCTTCAGGATGTCCGGATACCACGACCTTTCAAAGGTCATATCACTGGTGGAATTTCTGTCCGAAGTCGATGTCATATTTGTCGAGGGGTTCAAACACGCCCAGATCAAAAAGATCGCGGTTGGTGATATCAAGGAGCTTCCGGGAACGGTCATGCGAATCAGCTCGGTGCTATCGGCCGAATTTGACCGCGTGGTCAAATTCATAATCGATCAGATCAAGGAGGAGAAGAGCGATAGCGCACGAAACCCCCTCGGGGACAACGTGTTCGAAAAACCAGGAGCTTAGAAAAAGGGAGTGATGTCGTGTCTAATGTGGAGGTCGAAGTCAAAGTCAACGGGAAGGAGCTGCCGACAAACGAGTTCGTATCTACGATCCTATGGGAGATACTCAGCGGTGTGATGAAATCTCTCAAAGGCGCCGATTCCGAGATAAGAAAGATCGAGATTTCCGCCGCATCGAAAGAGTGATTTCGGTTTGCAGGCGGATACCGTTGCACTCGTGATTCTTGCAGGCGGCGAGAGCTCACGCTTCGGCTGCCCAAAGGCCCTCTTTCAATTCAATGGCCGCCCAATGATCGGTATTGTAATTGAAGCGCTCGGGAGCCTATCTAAAAAGGTCGTCGTGGCAGTCGCTCCCGGAGAATCAGGCGGCTTCTCCGATCTGCTGGGCAACGGCGTTACAGTATCGGAGGACAGCGAGAAATTCAGGGGGCCGATCTTCGGGCTGAGCAATGCTATGAAGGCTGTTGCCGAGGACATCACGATCGTCGTCCCATGCGATATGCCTCACATCTCACCGGCGCTTTTCGAGCTGCTCCTGGAGTGCATGGGAGAACATCAGGCATCAGTCCCGATCCTGAACGGCTACCCGGAACCGATGATATCCGTATACCGATCCGAACCATTGAAATACGCGATATCCGAGGCTCTGAGATCGGGAGAAACGAGGTTCTCCTCCATCCTTGATCATCTGGATTATATCGAGGTGTCGGAGGAATTTATATTATCTAAATCCATTGATAAAACAACTTTCACCAACCTCAACCGCCCGAGATCAGAACGAGATCAAACCAGGTAACAGCGACGATTTGGCCCCTTTTCGCAGGGTCGTATGGACGATATTGATTGAATTCGTCAACGAACGGATGATTAGGAGCACTAATCTTTTTATTACCTTATCAGAATCACCGCTCTGTCGCACGAGAAATATTCCTCTAATGGGGTGTAGGATTGAACGTCTCAAGAATTGATTCTCAAACGGTTTCTGTATCTAGCCCACACGAAATCCACGGATTGCTCTCGGGATGCGTGGCAAATAGACAATCCGCAGTGACCGTGAACGCGGATATTTTGCAGACATACGACTACCGGAGCATTCCGACTGCCGCAAGGATCGACCTTTCGAGAATGGCACCAGTATATGTCAGCCAAGCGGAAAAGATCGCCAGGTTGGGGCCGGGCGCGAGGTATTCATCGCTCTTGGCGGAAGCGGAGAAGGTCGGAATGACGCCGGAGTTCGAGCCCGTGCTCGGAATCGATTTCACCATGTCCGATTGGGCGCATGAGTCGCTTCGCATGATATCAACATCCAGATCCGGACTTGACGGGGTAATACGAAACGTAAAGGCAATCGCGCCCAGAAGCTCCTTTCAGACGGGGTTCGATACGACTCCCGCGAACGGAGGAGGATACGACCTCACAAAGCTCTTCATGACGAGCTCCGTCCTGCTGGGGGTTCCCTACGAGTTCTCGGTACCGCTGAGACCGATCCCGGAGAGCCGATCATCGGCCGAGTACAGCTTCGACGATCTCGAAAAAGCAATAAATGCGGGGGTCGAGATACACAGGAGCGGACTTGCGGCAGCAATCGATCTCTCGGATAACGGGCTTTTACAGATCATCCGAGGAGCAGAGGGAAAAACATCAAAGGGATATCTTATCAGGGTGCGCATAGAATGTTCCCAGATGGCGGTCGATAGCTCTGAAAAAATGGTCTCGGAGATCGCCAATAAACACGGGGGAAAAAGTGACAGCTCAGACCTATCCGAAACCAAGCTTATTTCGCCGGAAGAGGTGAGCGATAACGCCGTGATCCTCGGGATCTTCGTCTGCGATACCCCAGGCGTCGTTGGGCTTGTAAAAAGACTTTCTAAAGGTCTTTCAAAATCGAAAACATCCCTTAAATTCTCAATACCTGACCTATCGCCGAATACATGTACGATGATCCCAGTCGCGGTCGGCAAGGACGCGGCAAGTCTGACGGGGCAGATAGGGCAGCTCCTATCAAACACGAGGATACCTTTGAGGGGCAACAGGAGTTGGAATCCGCTGCTCGGAGATTCAGACGCCTTCCAAAGAAGGGAGCTGATTACCAGCATTAAAAGATATCTGGATCCCTCAATGATCTTAAACCCTCAGGTCCTAATGGAGGCGGTACAGTGAGGATCCAATTCGTCCGGAGAAGAAATGAAAGATGCGGTTGGAACGGACATCCGGCCTCCTTGGGAGGTGACTGAATGGTCGAGTCATCTCAGGCGAGAAACAGACTGCTGGAGATATTGGGTCCCGATAGATACAGCGAGCAATATCTCGAGAGAATGGTCACATCTCATGATCTGGCACCTCTCCCGAAGCTGGGAGCGGTCGCCTTTAAGATGATGCCCGAGGCGGTGCTCCATCCGAAGGAGACCGAGGAGGTGGCGGATATCGTCAGGGCAGCGGAGAGCTGGAACTTGCCGATCACTCCGAGGGGCGGCGCCAGCTGGGGATTTGGTGGCGCGGTACCGAACAAGGGCGGACTCGTACTCGACATGGCCTCCATGAACAGGATCATCGGTCTTGATGTCGACAGAGGAATTATCCGGGTGCAGCCCGGAGTAGTCTGGAAGAACCTCGACGATTGGCTCCAGAGAAGGGGCTATTTCCTGCCTTACTATCCATCATCAGCCCCCGGCGCGACGATCGGCGGCTGGATAAGCACGGGCGGTGTCGGAGTTGGGAACTACAAGTACGGCTCCGCGAGGAACAATGTGAGGAACCTCACAGTAGTGCTCCCATCCGGAAATATGATCGACACCGCGCACAGGGCGGCTAGCAAGCAGCCTTCCCAGTTCGATCTGACAAGCCTATTCATAGGGGCCGAGGGATCGCTCGGCATAGTGACCTCGATCGACCTTCAGGTCTACCCGAAACCCGAGGAGCTCACGCTCAGGTCCTACTCGTTCCAGAACATGGATGCCGTGTACGATGCGATGATCAGAATAGGCGAAACCAAGGAGAAGCCCTACCACATAGGATTTCTGGATGACAACTACTTCCGGTTCCTGAGAGCGATGGGAAGGCACGCTCCCGAGGTTGGGGGGATGCTGAACATCGCCTTCGATGGTCTCAAGTTCAGGGTCGACGAGGAGGTTAAGATATTCGATGACCTCATTGCATCGGCAGGCGGCCAAAGGGAGAGCGACGAGACGGCTAGGCACGAGTGGGACGAGCGGTCGTACGAGCTGAGAAGCAAGAAACTGGGAACGGGTGCTGTCATCGGGGAGGCGCTTATACCGGTTGGCCAGGCAGCGGCTGTTGCAAGGGAAGCCAACGAACTCGTCCGGAGAATGAAGATGTCTATCGCGGTGAACGGGTTCCTTATCGACAGGGACACGGTCGCGTTCCTACCGTTCTATTTGACCGATGAACGGAGATGGCTGAAGAGCATATCCTCGCTATCGTTCGTGAAGAAGTTCCTGGACATTTCGGACAGGCACGGCGGGAGGCCGGTGGGGCTGGGGCTTTTCATGGCGAACAACGTGCTCAGGATGCGTGATCGTAACACTGTTGAGTTGCTCAAAAATATTAAAGATACCTTGGATCCAACTGGAAGAGTGAACGGTGGTAAAACGGTAAGATTAGAAACTCGTTTCGGGATCGGCGTCGGGCCGAGGCTTTTCGGTTTCGGCATGGAGGCGCTGGCCTTTCTAAAGAAGTTATATCCGCGGGACAGGTACGACAGGCCCGTTCCAGGGGGCTTTTCGGGGGGCGAGCACTGATGATAACCATACCCGAGGAGCGGGAACTCTACGCCTGCCTCCAGTGCGGCTACTGCAGGGCGGTCTGTCCGATTTACGCGGAGACTGGCTGGGAATCGAACAACCCACGCGGCAAGCTATTCGCGCTGAAACAGCTCGCGAACAGGGGGCCGATGGACATCCTGCTCAGGCGGAAAGTGAAGCCGGGAGAGGATTTCAAGAAAACGCTGTACCAGTGCACTTCGTGCGGAGCCTGCGATGAGGTCTGCCATGTGGACATCAAACTGTCTCATCTATGGGAGGAGCTGAAGGAGTGGATGCTGTCCCAGGGGTTCGAGCCCATGGAGGTTCACAAGAATATCCGAGACCGAGTCGCTAGTGTGAGGAACCCATACGGAGAACCGATCGAGAAGCGCGGGGACTGGGTCGAGGACAAGGATAACCTATCTGATAATCCAGAGGTGATTTTCTTTGCCGGCTGCACGGCCAGCTACCGGGTCGCCTTCCTCGGAAAGGCGGTAGAGAATGTCCTTAAGGCCGCCGGGGTCAAATACAACATCCTCGGCTCGGATGAATGGTGCTGCGGATCCCCACTTCTCAGGACCGGACAGGCCGACATCGTCCGAAGGGAACTGGCTCCGCACAATGCGGAGCAGATGGAAAAGCACGGGTACGACCAAATGATAACGGCTTGCGCCGGATGCTTCAACACGATCAAGAACGACTATCCCAAGATCGTCGGAAAGCCGACCTACAATTTGTTCCACATGACGGAGTACTTCGAGAAGCTGATCAAAGACAAGCGGCTCAAGTTCACAAAGGAGTTCAAGAAGCGGGTGACATACCACGACCCATGCCACCTTGGAAGGCATGCAGGCGTCTATGATGCGCCGAGGAACATCCTCAAGGCCATCCCCGGACTCGAACTCGTCGAGATGGCCCATACACGAGAGCTAGCCCTATGTTGCGGAGCCGGGGGCGGGTACAAATCAGCGTACAATTATTCTGCGGAGAGCATCGCGGCAAAGAGGGTTGAGGAGGCCGAGGAGGTCGGTGCGGAACTGATCATCACTTCATGCCCGTTCTGTCAAGTCAACCTCAATGCCGGTGCCAAGAAAATCGGCAGCAAGATCAAAACGATCGATATCGCAGAGGTCATACAACAGATCATCTGAGGTGGATCATCGGCAAGACCGCTTTCTCAGATGCCCGTCCAAGGCACTCCCTTCAGGGCGCTCATGACGATCTGGGTCTGGGTTTCCTTCACGCCCTCGATCTTGAGATATCCGTCGATGAACTCCTGTAGCTCGGTCATTCCGACGAAAAGTGTTACGACGAGCAGGTCGTATTCTCCCGTCACCCGGTAGACCGCAATTACCCGGTTGTGATCCACGATCTTGGCCACCACCTCGTCCAGCTTCTCAGTTACGGCCTTTACCTGAATGTAGGCCTTGACCGTGTTTTCGACGAGCTTGTAGTTGATGTGGATCGAGAACTTCATTATGATTCCTTTCTCGACCAGGTTCTTTATTCTCCTCCGGACGGTCGCCTCCGTTATGTTCAGTTTCTGGGCTATCTCGCTGTTGCTCATCCTGGCGTTGTCGAGGAGCTCGCAGAGTATCCTGATGTCCGTGGAATCAATTGGTAGCAGTTTAAGGTCCAGACCTTTCCATCTCTCGAAAATATCGCACGGGAACGGATCGGCCATTTCTCCTTTCATTTCAGGTACCGGACCATATGTAACAACAATAAGATACTAAAAATTAACGGAATTCGGACCCAATCGAGAAAATTATTCCAAAATTCGACTATAATTTATCGTATTCATGCAGACAAAGGACGAAATCGCCTTTCCTACTATTTGCCGAACCGCCTGATCCTCCTCTGGTAGTCCCTTATTGCCCTCAGGAAGTCGATCTTGCGGAAACCGGGCCAATACACATCGGAAAAATAGAGCTCGGAATAGGCGAGCTGCCAGAGAAGGAAGTTGGATATCCTCTCCTCCCCGCTCGTCCTCAGTATCAGGTCCGGGTCTGGGTGATCCCCGGTGTACAGGAACCTGGAGAAGCTCTCCTCGGTTATATCTTCTAGCCTCATCTTCTCCGACTTGACCTCTTCCGCGATCCTCCTTATCCCCTGGAGGATGTCCTCCCTGCCCCCGTAGGCTATCGCCAGATTGAAGAAGTAGCCGTCGTAATCCCTCGTCCTCTCCTCGGCCTTCGAGATCGCCTCGGTAACCCTTTCCGGAAGCAGGTCTCTCTGGCCAATGACTGATACCCTTATCCTGTGCTTGTGCACGCGGGGGTCATCTGCCAGGCGGGTGAAATTCGCGACGAACATGTCCATGAGATAGTCTATCTCCCCGGTTCCCCGCCTCAGGTTCTCGGTCGAGAAGGCGAAAACGGTCATGATCTTCACCCCGACTGACATACTCCAGTCGAGCATCTCTTCCAGCTTGTCCCTCCCCTTCTCGTGGCCCTGGGCATAGCTAAGGCCCGCATCCTCGGCATATCTCCGGTTGCCGTCCATGATGATGGCTAGATGCTGGGGTATGGGTCCCTGCTTGACCTCCCTGAGCAGCCTCTTCTCGTACCAGCGGTATATCCCGCTGGCCATCCTCCTGGTTACCGTGTTTAGCGTGGGCGTCCACCCGGCCTTTGATATACAACGTGGAAAAAAAGTTATCGCAACATACTAAGGTCGACCGGTTCGGGAGCCATAATTGCGGGGCGGATGACCCCTCTGCCCTCCTCTACCGGAAGCCGATATTGCCGCTCTGGAACCGGTCGTAATCCTCCGGAAGGCCTGCGCTCTTCATCCCGAGGTCGAAACAGCCGATGGCCGCGAGCGCCCCGATCTTTCCCCGCGGACCCGAGATCTCTATCAGCTGAATATCCGCATCCTCTGCGACGCGCGTAGCCTCCTCCACGGTCAGTATCTTCTCCTTGGCCTTGATCCCGAACTCCACAGCGGTCTTTGGGACATCTAGACCTGCAAATATCGCCATTGCGGTCTGATCCGAATAGCTGCCGTCAAGGAAGAACTTCCGGGAGAACTCGACTGCGTCCGCGATCTTATCGGGGGGGACCGCGAAAGAAACACCGGTCGATGTACAGTTCGTCGTCTTGTGGGGCGCGCGGTGGTTAAGCTGGATGATCTTATGCTGGATATAGGTGCCGAATGGCATCTCGTTTGCCAGTTTCAGCCCCAGAGCCCATGTAGCCCCCTTCTCGTCAGAGTCGGTGTCGTCCAACCCGATGATCAGATGCCTCATCTCAGGGGTCTTTATCCGGACTTTCACCTCGGCAGTACCACCCAGCTCGGATAGTCTTTCATATTCCGTCTCGATCACGCCGCTCGCCTGGGGCAGACATGCTCCTACGCCGATTGAGGCGCCGGCCAGTCCGACCCAGGAAGTGGTCACGATGCCGTCCTCGACGCTCACCGCCTTCAATGCCTGTCCCCCGGTATCCGCCGATACTGGCCCGAAGTGGACCTCTCCCTCCCCTATTTCCGCATCCATGACGAGGGAGCAGCCTCTGATCTCGATTCTTCGGATGGCTCCGCCGGCTCTGAGCCGGTTCACCGCATCCCACTCGACCGGCCCTCGCGCGCTGCATTTCTCAATAATCCTGGCCCTGGTTCCAGCCTCATCGACCATCGTGATAAGGCCTTCTGCGAACATCTTCCCGAATCTTCTTCTCACCTGTTCAGGAGTCAGGACCTCAGACATGTGTCACTCTCGCTTCAATCAGAATATCGTCGCTTCCCCAGGCTTTAGGATTCTTACCTCCGTCTCGACCAGCTTCGAAACCTCGGACTTGAACCTTTCGGGATCCGTCTCTATCGGCGGCCAGGTATTGTAATGCATCGGTATCGCCACCCTCGGCCTGAGCATCTCTACGGCCATTGCCGCCTGAACCGCATCCATGGTGTAGAAGCCTCCGATGGGCAGCATTGCGGCATCGAGGGCGAACAGCTTGCCGATCAGCCTCATGTCTCCGAAGAGGGCCGTATCACCGGCATGGTAGACGGTCTTGCCGCTCTCTATGACCAGGCCGGTGGCTACGCCTGCGGCTCCCGCGAGCCCTTCGACATCGGCGCCAGCGGAGTGGTCTGCCCGGGTCATGAATATATTCGAACCGCCGATGCGCGCCGTGCCCCCGATATTCGGGCCGATTGCCTCACAGCCCTGGCTCTCAAAATAGTTGGCGAGCTCGAAAACGGCCAGTATCTTGGCGCCGTTCCTCTTGGCGATACTTACCGCATCCCCCAGGTGATCGCCGTGTCCATGGGTGACGCAGACTATGTCACAGGATAGGTCTTCCGGCGAAACCGGCGATACAGGGTTTTCCCCGATGAACGGATCTATCAAGATCCTGTCATTTCCCTCTACAAGGAATGCGGAGTGCCCGAGCCAGGTGATCTTCAATGGATTACCTCCTGGTTTTTGTCCCACCATATTCTTCCTATTTACCCTTTATGGCGATCCCCAATTCCTGCACAGAATTCCGTTCTCCGCTCAATCGCGGTCCGACACTGCGACGCCCGGGAAACGATTCGGTCGCCTAATTGTCAAAAAATTGAAGATTCTAAGCAACAATGTGCGGAACCACACCGCTTAATTATGGTCAAATGACCACAATTTCGGCGAAATGATATTCCATTTTTGCTCTCCGGCCAAAAAGGTTTATCTGGGAGAATTTAATGGTCACTCGGATTGCTCCGGACCGATGTCCGGCATCCTCTGTGGTGATGCTTCATGGGAATGACGATTTCTGAGAAGATACTCGGTGCGCACTCGGGCATTGAAGCAAATGCGGGCGATATCGTGGTTGCGGACATCGATTATGCCATGGGACAGGATGGGACGACCCCGCTCTCCATCAGGGCGTTTCAGAAAATGAAAGGCGGTTCTTTGAAGAACTCGGATAGGCTATCGATAGTCATCGACCACAGCTCCCCCAGCCCGAATGAGGGCGTTTCCGCACTTCACAAGATGATGCGCGAGTTCGCGGAGGAGAAGGGATGCAACATCTACGACATAGGCGAGGGCGTGTGTCATCAGCTCATTCCCGAAAGAGGGCATGTTGTACCCGGAGACCTCGTCGTCGGGGCGGACAGCCATACCTGCACCTACGGTGCGCTCAACGCCTTTTCCACAGGCATCGGATCGACCGATCTCGCTGCCGTCTGGCTAACGGGAAAGCTATGGTTCAGGGTACCATCCACAATTAACATCGTTTACAGGGGGAGGCTCCCGAAGGGCGTGTTCTCAAAGGATATCATGCTTCATACGGTCGGTAAAATGACCGCCGACGGGGCATCGTACGAGGCGGTGGAGTTCAGGGGGTCGACCATATCGAGGATGAGCGTGGACGCAAGGATGACGATGTCCAACATGGCGGTCGAGATGGGCGCTAAGGCGGGCATATTCGAATGCGACCAGAAGGTAATGGATTACGTCTCGGCGAAGACCAACCGGCAGCCAAAGCCCACCGGCTCCGACGACGATGCCGTCTTCTCCAGAGAGCTCGAAATACGCGTTTCCGACCTGATCCCGATGGTGGCGAGACCGCATTCGGTTGACAATGTGGCTCCGGTGGAAGCCCTACTGGAAACGCCGATCCAGCAGGCGTTCATCGGTACCTGCACGAACGGCAGGCTCGAGGATCTGAGGATAGCGGCGAGGATCCTGAAGGGGAGACGGATCAAGCACGGGGTGAGGCTTATCGTCGCGCCGGCATCCAAGAACATATTCCTCGACGCGATGCGAGTCGGGATCATCCACACCATCGTCAAGGCGGGAGGTGTCTTCGTCACACCCGGATGCGGATGTTGCGTCGGGACTCACAACGGTATCCCCTCCGACGGTGAGAATGTCATATCGACGGCGAACAGGAATTTCAAGGGTAGGATGGGCAACAGCAACGCGTTCATTTACCTGGCCAGCCCGGCGACCGTCGCTGCATCGGCCTTGAAGGGATGTATTGCAGATCCCAGGGAGGTGGTCTGGTGAACCTGAAGGGGAAGGCGCACAAGTTCGGGGACTCGATCAACACGGACTACATCATCTCGGGCAAGTACAAGTTCAAGACCCTCGACATGGACGAACTGGCCACGCACGTCATGGAGGATCTCGACCCCGACTTCTGCTCGAAGGTCACGGCAGGGGATTTCATCGTGGCGGGGAAGAACTTCGGCCTCGGGAGCAGCCGCGAGCAGGCGCCGTTGGCGATCAAGCACGCGAAGATATCGGCCGTTATCGCCCGGTCTTTCGCGAGGATATTCTTCAGGAACGCGATCAATACCGGCCTGCCAATTCTGATTTGCAGAGACGCGGACAGGATCGACGAGGGAGACGAGCTGGAGGTCGACCTCTCATCCGGCCTGATCATCAATCGCACCAAAGAGGAGGAGCTGAAGGCGGAAAAGCTTCCCCCGATCATGATCAGGATTTTGGAGGAAGGCGGGTTGGCCGAACATCTCATAAGGCATGGCGGATTTGAGGTATAGCTATTTGGAGGTCTTTTATTGGCGAAGCACAAAATCACGCTCATACCCGGTGACGGAATCGGCCCTGAGGTGACCGATGCGGCCGTCACGGTTCTCGAGGCGACCGGTGTCAAGTTCGAGTGGGAGAAGATGGATGCCGGCGAAGCGGCGATCAAGCAGTACGGGACGCCCCTTCCGGAGATGGTACTCGACAGCCTGAGGAAGAATAAGGTCGGGCTGAAGGGCCCTGTGACCACGCCCATAGGCTCCGGCTTCAGGAGCGTCAATGTGGCGATGAGGCAGACTCTGGACCTCTATGCCTGTGTAAGGCCGGCCCGCTCGATAGCCGGCGTCGGCACTCTCTACAGGGATATCGACCTGGTTATTGTCAGGGAGGCGACAGAAGGCCTGTATTCGGGCGTCGAGCACTGGGTGGATAGAGAGCATTCAGCAGCAGAGACCGTTAACATCATAACGAGAAAAAACTCCGAGCGGATCGTTCGTTACGCCTTCGAATACGCGCGAAGAGAGGGCCGTAAAAAGATCACCGCGGTTCACAAGGCGAACATCATGAAGTGCACCGGCAGCCTATTCCAGGATATATCGAGAGAGGTGGCGGCCGAATATCCGGACATCGAGTTCGAGGAGCGGCTGGTCGACAACATGTGCATGCAGCTCGTTAAGAAGCCGAATCTGTACGACGTCATCGTGACCACTAATCTATTCGGAGACATTATATCGGACCTCACGGCAGGGCTGTCAGGCGGTCTTGGCGTAGCCCCGGGAGGGAACATCGGAGATGAGGTAGCGCTTTTCGAACCCGTACATGGATCCGCGCCTAAGTATGCGGGCCAGAACAAGGTCAACCCGGTCGCAGAGATACTTTCGGGCGAGATGCTGCTGAGACATATTGGAGAGAAAAGGGCGGCGGACCGCGTATGGAAAGCCGTATGCGCGGTCATCGAGGAGAAGAAGGTGCTCACCTATGATCTGGCACTCGCGATCGACCCAACTGGAAAATCGGTGAAAATCTCCTCTCTTTCGGAAATGGCCGAAGAAATCGCTGGCAAAGTCGAGAATATGTGAATTCTAGATCGAGTCTTTCGATAGGAATCTCGCTGGGACATCAAAAAGGTTGAGTGCTTGTATTCTGTCCGATTCGTATACGAGAAATTTCCCCTTGATGCCGATAAGCCTGCCTGAGTGCATCCCCCAGCTCTCGGCCAATCTCGGAACTGACCCGAGCGGTTCCTCTAACGGATAGTCGTCCAGGAAGTTCAGTTTATCAGTCTTCAACCCCATCCTGCCCTCGATGCTGTCGCTCAGACCGGACCAGATCTCCTCAATGTTCCTCCTCTTGCTCGGGATCTGAAGCGATTTCAGGACGGTGATGCTGCTCGGTCGTTCGGTGATCCTCATACGCTTCGATATCTCCTGCTCTGCCTTTCTGGCACAGATTCGGTTCGGAAAAACGTCGGCCACGAAATATGCATCTGCCCCCTGCTCTATCAGCCTTCTCCGTACCCGAGATTTGAGCGTCATACCCACCTTCGGCTTTGCCCCGAAGAAGGCGATGTATACGCAATGCTCCTTCCGGCAGATCGGTGAATCGCAGAGGGTTCCATCGCATTTCGGCTCGAATAGGCATTCCTGTACGGCGATAAACTCCTCGGCGCATTCCGGGCACTGTGAGAACCTCTTAACACTTGCACCAGTTCTGCAAGGTACATACTTGCCATCTATGAACGATCCTATGCATCTCCTTTTTCTGCTGATGGAAAAACCGAAATGTCGTTCGAAAATGAAAGGTATAAGCTGCCCCTCATCGAGATCATTGATTAGAAGCTCGGGCTCGAAATCATCCCAGCCATAGCTGATCGCGTGCAGCCGAAAATCATTTTCCAGCTGCATGACCCTCAGCTGATCCGCCCTGGAAAACATCCGGAGTAACTCCGCATGCGATTATTAAATTATTTTTCGAAAGGATAGCCGAGAGTGTTTCGTCTCCGACAGGTACTTTCAGTTAAAATACGCTGGTAACAGAGCTTTCGGGATGTTTTGCTATGGGGGGCCAGTTGATTTAGTCGGACACCTTGATATTCATATCAAAACTGTGGGTGGTTCGAATTCTGGAGGAAATGGCGTGTCCTCGGACCTCAAATGGTCCCCCGCAACCACTGTTTCCGCTCTGTCATTCGCATGATTCATCTTTGCCCACAGTCCTTATTCGCGTTCGTTCTCCAGATTCGATTGCGGCATAGTCTGATTTTTTTTCATAGGATATAAGCTATTTGAATTTGACAAATGGCTATCTCCCAATTCTATTTATTATAAATATGACGGTCAATTTCGATTTTCATCGTCATTTTGCTAAGCCAATTGATAAAATCGCTTCGATATCGCCACTTTTGTCAGAATTAATCTGAGAAGCCAATTGATTTTCAAATCAGTAAAATCGGTACCATGATGTGCAGTTATGAACCGTTATTTGGGTCGTTATCGTCGCCATATTGCAGAAGCTATTTATTGATTTCCAGTTTAATCAGTCTATTCCTGCGGCAAATTAGTTTCGTCATCTGCAATATTGTCAGGCGGTTCCGCCTTATGAATGAACGCAGGGGGCACCTCATCGGTGAGATAGACCGTTTTTCCGGCCCTCTGAATGACTATGCCATCTGACTGCGCCCCTTTGGTATCGATCTCCAGTATAACGGGGTCTTGCGTCCTTACCCTGCCGGCATTCATTGCGTCGTTGTATGTCTTGCTCAAATGCACCTTTTTACGGTCTGAAGGTCTCAGTCCAGTCTCGATTACGATATCGACTTCCTCAGGTGTTGTAGGGTAGTACAGAATGTCTGGGATGCCCTTCGTGGGCAGATCCAGATCTATGTCGATCGAATGTCCGTATGTTGCCCTTATCTTGCCGTCCCTGTACTCGTACCGGCCCTTCGGATCGGTCTCGATTATCGCGATTATGTGATGCGGTCTCAGCCATTTCAGCCTGTAATACTTGTTCTGCATCGAGCTTATGAAATCCCTGAGGTCTACAAAGCCATGATCGTCCATTTCGAGGTCAAACTTATCCGGAAAGTGCCTGAGGGTTCCGGCCATCGTCCTCCCCATTCTGTCAAGCTCCTCAGAACTCATGAGGAATTTGCCCTCCTGCCCACACAGCGGGCAGATCTCGTCCCTGAAATATCCGTGGTCCCTGCACTCTCTAAGCAAGCTATTTTCCCCTGAACATTCCTGATGAATGCTTGCAAATGATATATCTCTTTTCTAAGGTGGCGAAGGTTTGAAAATAAGGAAAACTGGGCGCCGAGAAAAAACGGACGCCACAAGATTTCGTTTCAGCCTTCGGTCGGACTTGCGGCTATGGATTTGCTCTCGGTGGGTCTTCTAGTCAAGAAAGCCAGGCCAGCGGCGACTAGAGACGCAAAGCCGATTGCCACGAACACGAAGACGAATCCTCCCTCAGTTCCAGCGAGTAGTCCGGGGATGAGCGCGCCTAAGATGCCCGCGGCACCGTATCCCGTGAATACGAGTCCGTAATTGATGCCGAGGTTCTTCGTGCCGAAATAGTCGGCAGTCATCGATGGAAAGAGCGCGAAGTTACCGCCGAATGTGAATCCCACGAGCGAAGCCAGCGAAGTAAGGCCGAAGAACTGCAGCATCTCTCCCTCTGGCTTTACCAACAGGAATCCAGCAGCACCGAATAGCACCGCACTCTGCACGATGAACATGAGCTTCAGAGTATTCGTCCTCCCAAGCCTATCAGATACAGCTCCCCAGCCGATTCTGCCGGCACCATTGAACAGAGCGAGTATCCCCGCGATTAGCGAGAACTGCGCGACCACCATCAGATTCTCGGACGGGTCGAGGTAGAGCGCCAGATTCTTCACATTGCCGATCATCATCAGCCCCGCAGTTGCGGAAAGCGCGAACATCGCCCATAGAAGGAAGTATGTCCGTGTATGGACCATTTTCGACCATTCGTAATCTCTGAGCGCGATAACCTTTCCGTTCTCCTTCGATTGAGGTATGTATCCCCTAGGTCTCCAACCAGCTGGCGGATTCCGGAGAAGCTGCGCTCCCGCCACTATGGTCACGAGGAAAATCATGCCGAGGTAGAGGAACGCTCCGTCCAGGCCTATGTCTGGGTTCTTGATCATCCAGTCGCCGATTTGCGCAAAGATGAACGCGCCAGCGCCGAACCCTGCCACCACGATTCCGCTGACCAGTCCTTTCTTGTCCGGGAACCATTTGACTCCAGCCGCCAGCGGGCATACATAGCCGAGTCCCAGACCTATGCCGCCTATTACCCCATACGACAGGTACATCAGGAGCAAGTTGTCATTCACGAATGACGCGAGTATGTACCCGAGGGCGTACACTACACCGGACACAGACGCAACCACCCGCGGCCCTCTCTTGTCCTGGAACCGGCCTGCGAAAATCATCGTGACCGCGAATACCGCGATTGCGACGGCGAAAATGCCCAGTATCGCAAAAGACTTCGAATCATGATCGAGCGTCTGGGAAAGGGACGAGGTGAATATCGAAAAAGCGTACACCGATCCCAGGGCGAGCTGAATCATGACGGCTCCGAGGATTACGGGCCATCTGCTTCTTATCGTTTTTTCATCTGACAGATTTTCATCTCCACATTCATACAATCAAACAAATTCTACCGAGACGGTCGGGAGGCCCGATATGGCGCCTATCAGATTGAGCCTGTCAGCCTCTGCTGCTTCTCCTATCACACTGCTTCGTTCTACAAGGCTCTCGACCTGATATCCGACATTCGCTTCCGCGATCTCAAACGGATCGCTCTCGCGCCCTTCGGGCAGCTTATTGATCACTTCAGTAATAGCTGTTAAAAGAGGGCGTCCCTCCAATTTGTCGGCCTGCTTGGCCGGTTCTGCGCATGCTCTGAACCTTCCGTTTCCATCAGTCATTCTTTCGAGAGGGATCATCTTTCAATTCACCTGAGATTCAGAATAAAACACGCTGGGGGAGGAACTCCCCCCTCCGCGTTTTTCGAATATTCAATCGTTCTCAAGAGTCGATGTGTCGCCGATCGGAAGGCCCAGCTCCTTTGCCTTCAGTAGCCTTCTCATGATCTTACCGCTTCGAGTCTTCGGGAGCGAGTCGACAAAATCGATCTCTCTCGGGTAAGCGTGGCCCGCAAGCTTCCCCTTTATGAATTGCTGGATCTCCTTCTTTAGGTCGTCCGAAGCGGTGAATCCTGGCTTAAGCATGACGAATGCCTTGATGATGTTTCCCCGGAGCTCGTCCGGTTTCCCTATAACTCCCGCCTCGGCGACGGCGTCGTGCTCCACCAGAGCGCTCTCGACCTCGAAAGGACCAACCCTCTCGCCCGAAGTCTTGATGACGTCATCCGCACGCCCAACATACCAGAAGTAGCCGTCCTTGTCTATCATAGCGGTGTCTCCGGTGACATACCAATTCCCGCGGAAATATTCCTTGAAGCGCGCCTCGTTCTTCCAGATAGTCCGCATCATTGATGGCCAACCTGGCTTTATCGCCAGGTCTCCCTCAGCGCCCTGCGGAAGTGGGTTACCCGCCTCATCGATTATCGCCGCCTCTATTCCCGGGAACAGCTTACCCATCGATCCGAACTTTATCGGCATGCACGGGTAATTCGTGATCAGAATGCTTCCGGTCTCCGTCTGCCACCAAGTATCATGGAACGGCTGGCCGAACACCTCGACGCTCCATTTCACGCCCTCGGGGTTGAGCGGCTCGCCCACAGAGCACAGGTGCCGCAGCGAACTCAAGTCGAAATTCTTGGGTAGATCGTCGCTCGCTGCCATTAACATCCTGATGGCTGTGGGAGCGGTATACCAGACAGTGATCTTGTATCTCTGGATAAGCTCGTACCACTTCTCTGGCTTGAACCTTCCGCCGTAACCGACCTGAGTCGTGCCACAGGCCCATGGCCCGAGAAGCCCGTATACGATTCCGGTGACCCATCCCAAGTCCGCGGTGCACCAAAATATGTCATCGTCCTGAAGGTCGAGCACCCACTTCGCAGATAGGTATTGCTGGACGATTCCAGCATGTGCGTGAACTACCCCCTTCGGTTTACCGGTGGTCCCGGATGTGTACAGCATGAACGAATAATCCTCAGGATTCATTTTCTCTATTTCGAAATATGATGATGCGGCCGCCATCTCAGTGTTGTAGCAGAACTCCCCCTTGGAGGTGTCAGCTCCGTTCTTGACGACTATGATGTGCTTGAGATCAGGCAGTGAATCTCTTATCTTATACAACCTCTCCTTGAGCGGCCCTTCAGTCACTATGACCTTTGCGCCGCTATCCAGAAGCCTGTCCCGAAGGGCGTCGTCGCCGAATGCGGGGAACAGCGTGCCAGCAATTGCCCCGGCCTTCAAGGTTCCGAGGAATGACACATAGAGTTCGGGACTTCTTGAAAGAAAATAGAATACCCTATCCTGCCTCTGAATCCCGAGCTTCTTGAGAACATTGGCGAACCGGTTGGATAGCTCTGACATCTCCCCGAAAGTGAACTTCTCGATGATCCCATCGTCCCCCTCATAGTAGAGGGCGATCTTGTTCTTCCTCTCGCCATTGGCATGGACGTCGATCACATTCCAGGCAGCATTCATCTTGCCGTCCTCGAAGCACTCGATCTCCTTCTTGGCATCCTCCCATTTGAAGTCCCTGCTCGCCTCCTCTAGATCTGGCATTGTTGGCGTCTTCTTCAGGTTTTTATTCTTGAATACCGATATCTCTTGCATTTTATGAACCTTCTCCGACATTTATCCATATATTCTCCAAGCTAGCTACCAATCGAACCCTTAACGAGATTACGCATACTAGTCCCCTCGAACGGTGTCATAAACCCTCCCATGGGACAACCGTACTGCGTTTTTGAACAACCGAAAAAACCGCTTGGAACGCTCCGAAAAGCATGTGGCGACTTCCTCATTCGGATGCAATAGGATCTTATCAGTCTCCCCTTGTTGCACACCTTATTGGTCTTTCCTTCCATGATATCAGGATTCCATGACGATGCCAGTCCATGCTTTTCGTTTCGCATTATAGATAACCCTATTAAATAACTTTCGTCGCTTACATGATGTTAAACGCCGATTTCATATTGAAAAAACACCACATCGTATCGATTAATTAACGAAAATCGTTGATTTTAAGTCGATTACGCTCGAATCGTCTATTGACGAATGCAGCAAACAATCGACAATTGCAGAAGGAACAGCCGAATTCTGAGAATTGCAATGGAATTGGGCCTATTAAATGGTATCAAAAATATAAAATTAAAATATAATAAAAGATTTTTTTGTTCTTACGATTCTTCCTAGA
>DSAX01000105.1 GCA_011046235.1 Methanobacteriota archaeon
ACTTATATCATGAGTTCCATAACGCGATAATAACAATCTAAATGAGTGAGGGGGTGAGAATATCAAGCAGGAATTGAAAGCAATCGGGATGTCAGCACTGGCGACCATAATAATGATACTGCTGAGCATTATTTATTTTGCATTGACATTGCTCGTAATCAAGATCGCTACCGATGCCATTTTCGGAGCAGGTCTGGATGAAAACTGGGCTGTTCTGGGTGCCGCAATCGTCACGATGGGATCCATGGTGGGCGCGAGTATTAGAAAGACATCGTGAGAATATTACAAATTTTTTCAATTTCTTTTTATTGTTTTTTCAATTGCATACGTGTTAACTTGGCATCGGGGATCCGAGTCAGCGATATGTTATTTCATCTGTCTATCGGTTTTATCGCCTGTACTTTGATGCTAATGATCGATTTCGCAAAATCCTCAAGGTCTTCTGGAGGGATGTCGAATTGCTCAATGATCGAATCTGGTAGTAACTGATCGCTCCAGGCATCCTTGCCAATCGAATTCTCCTCGATTATTCTCACATCCCCGAAGCCGGATTCCTCTATCAGTCTCAGATAATCCTCTTTGATTATCGCACCGGAGATGCAGCCGATATATGCCTCCGCCGATTGCCTGATGCATTCCATGGATTCGGGGATTGCTCTGAGCAGGACAATGTCGGATATCATCATCCTCCCTCCGGGTTTCAATACCCTAATTGCCTCCTCGAACACGCTTTTCTTGTCAGGTGACAGGTTTATCACGCAGTTGGAAATAATGACGTCTACGGAGCGATCTGTGACCGGAAGCTGTTCGATTTCTCCAAGCCTGAATTCTACATTGGTGATTCCACCGCTTTCTGCATTGCTCTTTGCCCTGTCAATCATCTCCGGGGTCATATCGACGCCGATCACCCTACCGCCTTTTCCGACTCGTTTTGCTGCGATAAAACAATCGAACCCAGCGCCGGATCCAAGGTCGAGGACTGTCTCGCCCTCTCGCAATGATGCCAAGGCAACGGGATTTCCGCATCCGAGCCCGAGGTTCGAACCTTCTGGAACGCTCTTTAAATCCTCTTCCGAATATCCGATTTTCTCAGATATTCGATTCTCCGAGCCATCTCCTTTCGAGCTGCAGCACGGCGATTTCGTTGAGCAGCAGCTGCCTACATTGGCAATTCGAGCATATCCTTCTCTGACGACCTTCTTGATATCTTTGTCCATTTTTTACACTTCTTATTCGCCAAGACAATATAATTTGGATGTTCCATCTGATATTTCTCTGTTATCGAAATAAATTCTTTTCTGTAGGACATCGTTTTTGTTTTATACTCAAGAAAATATTGAATTCGATTTTGAGGACTTAGCCGCACGATCAGAATCGATCCAGATGTTACTGAGATATCGAGGAGTTCAGTTTCCTCTCCTCTTCATTGCCTTTTTCTCACTTATCTCTCTTTGGATTACGGTCCCGATGATCGACCCGATCAGTTCGATCCATTTGAGGTTTGTACGGTCCGGGAGCATTCCATTTTTTGCATTCGCGAGTTCGATCCAGGCGATCAATTCCTTGTCATACCCGTAAATATTGATTTCGATGTAATCCCCCTCTATGAACCGCTCCATCGAATCCCTCTGCAAGGAAATGACCTGGGGGCGGTTGTAAGAGATCAAATCCTCCTTCTTGTCGGATTTCATTCCCTCCGATGTGCAGTACTCAGTCGTCTTGCTGAGGTTGACGAACGGATATTTCTCAGCGCTCACCATCTCGTCATAGGTGTAAACGAGCCGCTTATAGGCGAGCTCCGCCTCGTGCCGGAAGCCCAGTGTGACCTCGTACCTGTACAGTCCATCGTCGGTATTCTTGAGGCCGATGGCTATCTCCTTGAACTCGAAAAGGCGGTAAATCGTCCTCGCGGCGTTGTCCAAGACCGTCTTCAGGTTGGCGTTCTTGTCCTTTGTTGACAATAGAAAGCTCTGGATCCCCTCTATGATCTTCTCCTGATCGTTCTTGGGTACAGGGGAATACCTCGTTCTGAGGAAAGAAACGAATTTTAAATCGAGGGGGGATTTCGTATCCTGGGACAAACAATCTTAATATCTATCTCAGGGTATTTTGAACTTTTGAGCACAATCTCAAAACTGAAATCATCTATCCAGATATCGAAAAATCGAAGTTTCTATCGAAAATACGTTCAGCCGCCACGATTGCTGATTATCGCATCCAATACGTCTATCGCCCTCTTCGTCTCCCCGACATCGTGACACCGGATGATATCGGCGCCGTTCATGGCCGCCGCGCAGGCCGCGGCTATCGATCCCTCTATCCGTTCTTCCGCCGACCTTCCGGTGATCTGGCCTATGAACCACTTCCGGCTTGCGCCGAGTGAGATCGGATGCCCAAGGGTCCTAAATTCCGGCAGTCTCCTGATGATCTCGAGGTTGTCCTCCATCCTTTTGCCGAACCCGATTCCGGGGTCGACCGCTATCTGGGTATCGCTCAATCCCTCGGCAGTCGCCCTTTCCACGCGGTCGGAGAGGAAGTGCATTATCTCCCCCACGACGTCTTCATAGAGGGGATTCTCCTGCATGTCCTTTGGCGTGCCCTTCATGTGCATGACAATGACCGGGGTGCTTTTCTCCTTGCAGACGCAGATCATATCTTCGTCTGCAAGCCCGGTCACGTCGTTCACTATCGATGCTCCCGCGTCAATGGCCGCCCTGGCAACAACCGGCTTGTAAGTGTCAACAGAGATCGGAATCGATAGCTTGTCCGCGAGCTTCTCAATTACCGGTATTATCTTCTTGCTCTCCTTCTCCGCGTCCAACGGGGTCGCCCCGGGCTTCGTCGACTCTCCTCCGACATCGACGATATCCGCTCCCGCCTCCTCCATCTCCAGGGCTTTTTTCACCGCCAGCTCGACATTATCTCCCAGACCGTCACCGCTGAATGAATCTGCCGTCATGTTGATGATCCCCATGACCCTGGTGGAATCGAAGCTCAGCTCCCGCCCATCGGGGAGCTTCCAGGGCGAGGGCGTTCTCATGAAGTTATCGGCGGCCCTGAGCATCTCGTCCGCCAGCTCTCCCAATTTGAACGGCTGCATCCTGAGGTTGGGCACCACCTTCTTCAACTGCTTCCGGGTTGCCATGACCAGCACGTTCAACCTCTCAATTCTGTTCGTGATCGCGTCCCGGTGTATCGCCACATCCCCCCCGACTGAGAGGAAGCTCTCCTTCAGTATGATCGCCTCAGGGGGCCTGAGATCCTCCACCAGGATGTTGAAGTGCATCGCCTTGGGCGTCATTATCCAGATGGCTTCGTCCTCGGTTCGGAGGCTCTTGATCTGATCCATTATCTCCTGCTTGTCTCCGTAGGTCCGGATTCTCGCCCGCAAGGCTGCCCCCCCTCGCTCAAAATGAACAGTCACGGTCTTAGATAAGCTGATCGATTACCTCGATCAGGTCCTTGACCTCCATATCCGAATTGCGTTTCTCCTTGCCAGAGTTGAGGTTGGTGACGCAGAACGGGCATGAGGTGAGTATCATCTCCGCGCCCACATCCGACGCCTGGTCGATCCTTCGGCCCGCGATCTCCTTCGCGTAATCGGGAAACGCGGATCTGAGCCCGCCCCCGCCGCCGCAGCACTGCGCTGTGCTCCTGTTCAGCTCCATCTCGACGAACTCCGCCTCCGGTATGCTCCTTATTATATCGCGCGGCGCCTCGTAAAGACCCACGTGCCTGCCCATGTGACAGGGATCGTGGAATGTGATCTTCTTTCTCAGCGGCTTGAGCTTCGCCCCGAGTCCTGCGATCTCCTCGTCTATGTGCTTGACCTCGAAGTTGAGGTCGACGTGCTTCGGGTACTCCTTCTTGAACATCCTGTAGCAGCCAGCACAAGTGAATACGACCTTCTCGACGCCCTTCTCCTCGATCTTCTTCAGGTTCTGGTTCATAAGATCCTTCATCGCCTCGTCGGACCAGCCTATCCTCTGAATGGTGGAGCCGCAGCAAACATCGTCGACGATCGTGAAGTCCTCGCCGAGCTTCTCGAGCACCGATATCGTGGCCTTCGCGATGCTGGGGAACCTGTACCTGGACGTGCATCCCACGAAGTACCCGATCTTCGCCTTGTTCTTGCTCTCGTGCTTGAACTCTACCTTCTCCGTCTCGCCGTACGGGTTTCCGGTCCTGATGACATTTTCAACGACATCTTTGTGATGTGGATATATGAAGCCGTTGCTGACCAGGTCTTTCCTGATGTTCTCGACGATATCCACCACCTTGATGTCCGAGGGGCAGCGCCTCTCGCAGTTCGCGCAGGTGGTGCACTGGTAGAGCCTCTCCATGACGGAGTCGTCCGCCGGGATCTCCTTCTCCCTCAGCCCGTAGGACAGTATGACCTTTCCCCTGGGCCCTACCCCCTCCCAGTTGGATATGTCGAAGACCGGGCAGACGCCCTTGCAGAACCCGCAGTAGGTGCAGGTCATCATCTCCTTTTCCAGGTCCCAGGAATGCTTCGTCTCGATGAACTTCTCCATGCTATCACTCTGAGCTATGATGGTTTGGGTATCGTCAACCCGCCGTCCATGATGATCGTGATCTTCGCCCCGTCGCTCCGCTCCCTGAGCGCCTCGGTAACGGCCTCGGACACGCTTCCGAACGGTCGCATCTGGGCCTTCCTGATCAGCGCCTCGTCCAACGGCGTCACAGCCCACAACTGCGACTTGACGCCGATCTCGGCCATCTTCCCCGCCTTGTGGTAGCCGAGCTTGTACTCGCTCTTCAGCTTCTCGATCACCGCCTTGCACGAGCTCTCGGATCCCAGCAGGTCGAGGAAGCTCTGGGAGCCGACGCCGCTCCTGCACGCCGAGACGAGTATGATTGTCCCGCCGTCCTTCAGCGCATACTTGCCGTTGTCCAATGCCTTCTGCGACTGGTACAGGTCGATGTCAGTGGGCTTGGCCGCGACGGTCACGACTATGTCGGCCTGCCGCTCGATCGGCACGACGAATACCTCGTCCGCCCTCTCGATCAACGCCTCGAAGGATTCCTTGAGCCCACCGGCAGCCGATGCGTAGGTCCTGTGATGGCTGTCCAGGACCGTCATGATGGCGAATATGTTGAGCTTCAGCAGCAGCTCCTCGGCATCGTCCAGCTCCTCCGCGATCGGGTTGCCCTTCAGTCGGAGCGCCTGGGCATCCGGAGAAATCGCCAGCCTGTGATTCCTCGTGATGGTCTCGTGGCCCGCCACTCCCGGCAAGAACGACTTTCTGCCGCCGGTGTAGCCGGCGAAATAGTGCGGTTCGATGCTGCCGATGGGAATGATGGCATCCGCCTCCTGGACGAGCTTGTTCAGCAGCACCTCAGTGCCGTGCCTGGTCTTTCCGAGGACGAAGCACTCGCTCTTCTTGGAGTCGTGTACCTCTATCCTGTCCTTGACCTCTGCGTATACGCCCCCGAGGATGAAGTCGTACTCATCCTCAGTCGGAGCCCTGTGGCTTCCGGTCGCGATCAGGATCTTGAAATTCTTCCCCTTGAGCACCGGATATATGATTTCCATGATCTTCGAGGTCGGGGTCGGCCTGGTCGCGTCGTTCACGATCAGGAGTATGCTCTTTCTCCCTTCCAGGAACCGCTCCAGGCCCGGAGAGTTGAGCGGGTTCATGATCGCGTCCCTGAGTGTCTCCATCTCGTCCTTGGATTCCACCTGGTTCGGGTAGATCACCTGCTCGATGTTCGCGTCGGGGATTTCGACCTCCTCAGGAGAGTCACCGAAGGGGATTTCTAATTTCAATTCCGCACCTTGCACGGCCAATAATGCGGACTATATTAGTAGTTTGCTATACTTTAGCACGGCTAACATACGCAAGGGTTAAAAACAGTAGACATATTTGTATTCCCAGATGCCGGAGAACAGACGCGCCGAATCCCCACAACTAGCGGGACTCGGAGAGAGGAAAATCGTCGAAATGATGATATCTAAAATCAGGTCCTCGGCCGCCGTCCCGCTCGGGGACGACTGCGGCGGCGTGGAGATAGACGGCCGTCTTTTGCTCCTATCGACCGATACGAAGACCGCAGACGCTCATTTCCCATCCCAGTTCACATTCCGAGACATGGGCTGGGTCCTGGCAGCCGCCAACCTGAGCGACATCGCCGCCATGGGCGGAAGACCCGTGGCATTCCTGGTCGCCTACGGCCTCCCGGTAGAGACGGCACTCGACGATCTCGAAAAGATCCAGGACGGCATCCTCGCATGCCTCGAACGGTACGACACTCCGCTCTTGGGAGCCGATACGAAGGAGAACAGGTGCCTCACGCTCACGGGGACGGCTGTGGGTATTATCGACAAGGAACGGGTCCTTTTACGCAGCGGCTCCTCCCCTGGAGACCTCCTGTGCGTCACAGGCAGACTTGGAGGCGCAGCCCTGGGGCTGAAGTCCATGACCGAAGGATCGGGCCTGGAAACGGCTGAGGAGCGTCTCAGACGGCCCGAGCCTAGGATCGACGAGGGGATGTTGCTGGCGAGTTCTGGAAAGGTGACCTCCTGCATCGACATATCAGATGGGCTGTCCTCATCTCTGTACGAGCTGATGAGGTCCAGTCACAGCGGCTTCGAGGTCGACGCTTCCAATGTGCCCCTGCACGCATCCCTTCGAGAATCTGGAATGGAGGAGCAGGAGATGATCCAGATGGCGCTTCACTCCGGTGATGAGTACGAACTCCTTTTCACGGTCGGCGAGGAGCACATCGACTCCCTGAGAAAATCATTCCAGACCAAGAACCTGATCGACTTCGGAATCATCGGTCGGGTGATTGATAAGGAGAAGATCGTGCTCAGAAATGAGGGCGTCGAGACGGAACTGGAAGATTTGGGATACAGGCACTTCATGCGGCTGAGATGATTTTCATGGTCGATCTCAGGGAACTTTACCTGCTGCTCAAAGAGCACTGGGGACATCTCTCCTGGTGGCCTGCTGAGAGCGCTTTTGAGGTGGCCGTGGGGGCGATCCTGACGCAGAGGACAGCCTGGCGGAATGTCGAGTCAGCGATAATGCGGCTCAAGGAAAAACAGGCGATGCATCCGGACGGCATACTCGGGATTCCAGAGTTCGAACTCGCAGATATGCTGAGATGCTGCGGGTTCTACAGGCAGAAGTCCACCTACCTTAGGGATTTCTGCCGATTTCTCGTTTCAGAATTCGAAGGCGACATCGAAAAGATGAATGCTATGGGCGTCGAAGATGCGCGGCAGGCGCTGCTCTTGGTCAGGGGGATCGGCCAGGAGACTGCCGACAGCATCCTACTGTACGCCTGCGGGGTATCGACCTTCGTAATCGACGAATACACACGGAGAATCGTTTCCAGGATTGAGCGGACGGAAAAACCGGGATATCTCGTCCTCAAGCGCCGGTTCGAATCCGAGCTTCCCCCGGATATTAACATTTACAGGCAGTTCCACGCGCTCCTGGTCGAGCTGGGCAAGGGATACTGCAAGTCCAAACCGGAGTGCCGGGGCTGCCCCGCGTTTACCGTCTGCCTGACAGCGGGAGCGTCAGTAGAGCGCGAACAGCGGGTTGCCCAGAAGTAATACGATCACGATCGCCGCCGTCATCGGGATGATGAACGGTATCTTGTAGGTCACCCATACCTCTTCGATTCCGGCATCGCGCAAAGCCTCGAGGTCCTTTTTGAGCATCGCGCTGTCCCTGGGCTTCCTGGCGCTGAACCTGCGCCTCTCTCCGTCCATCCACTCCATTAGCCAGACGAAACGATTCTCCACGTCATCCACGGGTAGCCTAAAACCTACCAAGGCCCTGCCGGAAATGGGAGTTCCCGATTTCAAGTTTCTATATATGTAATAAATCGGCGTGAGGACCGATATTACAGCTGCGACGAACAGGACTGAGAGCGGGAAAGAGAACAGCGTATCGATTCCATCTAGGTTCGGTGTGATCATCGGAACGCCTGAGAACAGTGCGGGATACCACGGGAAGAGGATCGCGAGACAGATCACGGCCTTCGCATCCGCTCCCCCCTTAATGACGTCGAGCATGTAGAACAGCTCGAACAGGATGATCATGAAGAAGGCCACGACAGGTCCGCTAACCTCTGCCGACCATTCGATGTCGCCGTTGACGATCGTGAACAGAATATATCCGATCCAGATGAACGATGCTCCGTAGGCGATCGAAGCCGCTATGCCTGAAGCGCTCTTCAGCCCGGACTCCCTGTCCCAGAATATGTCGTAGAAGACGAATGCGATCGGCAGCAGAGCAGACAGGGCTACAGCTTCCGCATCTCTCGACATCAGGTCCGTCAGAAACAGAGTGAGTCCGATTGTGCCGAGCAGCAACCAGGTGAAGTTAGCAACCTTCCTCGTTCGCCAGTCAGAAACGGACGCGTAGATGAAAAAGCCGAGCACCAGCACGATCCGCAGTAGGTCAATCGCTTCCTGCACATTGCTTAATGGGATACGCGATATTTAATACGCATCAGCATCCCGTTCGGCAACCACCAGTAATCCCGCTGTCTATCATATGAACGTGTACAGCGAGGTTTCTAATAATTCCGTGACTAATTTATCGAGAATATACGTGATGAATACCGTCAACAGAGCCGCGAATATCGCGCTCATCCATTCGTCCGTAACGGCTAGTTCCGGTATGATCAGCAGCTTGATCATGAACAGGATCACGAGGAATGCCAATAGCAGAGCCAGATCCCCAGCCTCCACATCGGCCGCGACAGACTGCAGCGCGGGTATCAGGAAGACCGCCACCACCGCGACTACCAGAAAGCGAAACCACATCGAGGGGGACATCTCCCAGTCCCCGGACGCTATGCCAGCCGCGAAGAACAGTATGAAGACCAGCAGTATTATCAGCGCAATTGTGAATATAAATGCAGACCAATCCACGCCCCACACCGCCTATTAGTGATTGATCTCATGGCATATGAATCATTTGAATTGCTTCATCGGCTCCTGGGCATTGCGATTATTTCCCTGACCGAAAGATCGAAGAAGCTGTTGGAATGCGATGGCTCGAACATCACTGCCGTATCCGAGCCCTTGGCCGACCCGCCGATAGCGATGACCTCCTTCCCGGAGCCGCACGGTATCGCCCCGGCATCGGCCGCCATGAGCGTTATCTCCACGCATACCTTCATGCCCTGACCGAACAGGCCGCGGAGCGCCTCCGCGATTACCTCGACTCTCGAGGGACCTCCCAGCTTTTTCGTCATCGAGCGCTCTACACCGGAAAGTGCGTGGCTCGCGGAGATGATCGGAACCTCCATCTGCCTCAATTTCTCCAGGTACTTGTTCTGGATCGTCCACTCGCCCTTCTTCGAGAACCCGTAATGATATGTGACGACTATGGTCTTGATCCCCTTCTTCGCAGCCGCCTCCGCGCATTTCACCCCGGTCTTACCCGTGCTGCTTGCGATTACGATGTGTTCTATGCCTCTCTCGGCTGCCCTTCCGACGGCGAGCTCGATGGCCTCGTCCGTGTTCGCCTCACCCGGAGAATCGAAATATCTTGTCATGGCATCCAACTGTATCACCCCTGAGCGATCTCTGGAAGGACGCGAGGGGATATGTCAATTTCTGTTGTAGGCACTTGACTCGTTAAGGATTGCCGCGCCAATAGAAACTCTGATAACCGAGATAGTTAATCAAACGACATATTTGGGCGGGAATCTCTCAATGACCATAGTTTTCGACGAGAAATATATGGAGCATATCCAGACGCTGGATCATCCCGAGTCTCCAAGCAGGTTGCGCGCCATACGCGAGGCGCTCGAGAAGCACGGACTCTGGAAGGACATCGTCAGTCCCAGGGACGCCTCGGATGAGGAGGTTAAGAAGATCCATACCCCGGAATACCTGGGATCGCTCTATATCACGGGTGAGAGGGCTCTCACCATGGACACGATAATCCATCCGGAGACCCTTTCAATCGCCCGGCTGGCCGCTGGCGGCTCGATAATCGCCGCGGAGAAGGCCTGGTCAGACCGGAAGCCCAGTATAGCCCTCGTACGCCCCCCGGGACACCACTCAGGTTCTTCCTACGGCATGGGATTCTGCTACCTGAACAACATCGCGATCGCCGCTGAGCAGATGATGAAGAAGGCGCGCAAGATAGCGATCGTCGATATCGATGTGCATCACGGGAACGGCACCCAGGATTTATTCTATCGGAGGCCGGATATCCTATACATCTCCACGCACCAGAGCTACATATTTCCCGGGACCGGATACTTGGAGGAGGTGGGAGAGGGCGACGGGAAAGGATACACCATCAACATACCGTTCGAGAGCGGTACGGGCGATTCCAGCTTCGAGATGGCGATGGATAAGATCGTCATACCAACCCTCGACGATTACGATCCCGAGATGGTCCTCGTCAGCCTGGGGGTCGATGCGCACTACAGGGACCCGCTCGCATCGCTCAGCCTGTCGAGCTCGGGTTACGCCTCCGAGATCTCCAGCCTGCTGGATTTCTCAAAAAGGAGGTGCTCCGATCGAATAGCATTCTACCTGGAGGGAGGATACGACCTGGAGTCGCTGGGAGAGGTCGTTGCGTATACGGTCGGACGTTTTGAGGACCGCGAGATCGACCTGAAGCACACGAAAGTCCGGGACACCAAATGCCAGGGAAAAGAGACTCTCGAGGAAGTCGTCGAGATTCAGAAGCGTTTCTGGAAGTTGCAGTGAACCGTTACTTGCACAGATATCACATCTTGTGCTTCCGGCGCTTGCTGAGGGATTTCCCCCTCTGCTTTTTGACCTCTTTCTCGAGCACCTCCAGGACATCATCCATCGCCTTGAAGATGTCCCAGTTCGTGTTCTTCGAGAAGAACATGCCGTTCGATGTGGTCGTCAGCCTGGCATGTACGCTGTATTTGCTCCTGAGCCCCTCGTGGTGGTACATGGCGACATGGACGTTGAAGATGTTCGGGTCAGAGAACTTCGCGATTCTGATCATGCCTTTCTGGATCACGGCATAGAGCGAGTCGTATATGTCCGGGTCCTCGACCTCCAACCCAGTTATCTGCACATAGACCCCCTCGCTGGGCTGCGTTCCCAAGGCCTGTTCGATTATGTCCTTCGGTGTGATGACCCCTACCAGCTTCGCGTCCTCGATCACGAATAGTGTCGAGATGTCGCGTTTGATCATCTTGTCAACGGCGTCCTTTAGCGTGTTTTCCGGGGCGATCGTGATCGGGGGACGGCTCATGATGCTCCCGACATCTATCTTCATCGGGTAGATCTGGTGACCAATTGCCCCCTGCGTGGGTTTCTTTATCGGTCTCCAGATAGTCCTGATGATGTCCTTCATCCCGATTACGCCGACTATCCTCCCGTTGCTGTCCACCACCGGGAGGTTCTTCTCATCCAGCCCGCGCATGATGCTCTGCGCCTGTTTGACATCGTCATCCTCTCTGACCGACTCCGGCTTCGGGGTCATCACTTCTGACACCGATCTACCGCCCAGCTCCTTGGTGTCCGTCAGGATCGGCAGCATATCTTTCCTGTAGACTATCCCGATTAGCTTGCCGTTCCTCAGCACCGGAAGGTCCTTCAGACCGGAGTCTATCATCGACTGGATGCCGTGCATGAGCGGGTCCCACTCGGACAGCTGGGGAAAGCTCTGCATGACGGCCTCCGCCTTTGCGGTCAGCGGAAAATTCTTCTTCTTGAGCAGGGTGTTATAAGTCACAATCCCGATGGTATTTTCGCCGTCGACTACTGGCAGCTCGTGTATTCCATCCGCGCTCATCTTCGATATGATGTCCGATATCTTGTCGTCCCTCCTGACGAAGGCCACAGAACTAGACATCACATCCTTGATTGTCAGACTCCCCAGCTCGGTCAAAATATCAGGCTCCCGGCTCTCAACCGGGTTAAGTTAGTTGTGGTTTTAAAGCTTTGCTACATGGCCACCACGCGAAGTGGCTGGCATCAACAATATATATGGCATATCTATCTATGTCCTGCGGGAACCGCCGGGTCGTGTCCGTGCGGTCTATGAAGCCCCGGATGGAATCAGCAGCGGTAACTCGGGGAAGCCGGTATGGAATTTGCAGTAGGGGATTGACGAATGCCCGCTTTCAACACCCTTGACGATATCGATGTTTCGGGAAAGAAAATCCTGCTCAGGGTCGATATTAACTCGCCCCTCGAAAGGGAAACCCTCGAGATCAAGGACGATGTGAAGATCGCTTCCGCATTGCCCACAGTTCGCGAGCTGGCCGAGAAAAACGCGAGGGTCGCGATACTTGCGCATCAGGGCCGAAAGGACCAATGGGACTTCAGAGATCTGTCGCCCCACGCCGACATCCTGAGCGACCTGCTCGGAAGAGAGGTGAGGTACATCGACGACCTCATCGGGGAGAAGGCGAAGAGCGCGATCCGCTCGCTCGCGGACGGGGAGATGATCCTCCTCGCGAACCTGAGGACCTTGGACGAGGAGTCCGCCAAGCTTTCATCAGACGCGCATGCGGACAGCCAACTCGTCAGGACCCTGTCTCCGCTTTTCGATCTTTTCGTCAACGACGCCTTCGCGTCTTCGCACCGGAGGCACGCTTCCTGCGTTGGATTTCCGATGGTCCTTCCCAGCGCTGCCGGAAGGCTAATGGAGCGGGAGATCGGGACCTTGGAGAAAATCACGGAGAGTCCGGAGCGCCCATGCGTATTCGTATTCGGCGGCTACAAGTTCGCGGATGCGATACCGGTAATTCAGAACCTGATGCTGAGAGATATCGCCGATAGGATATTGCTTGGCGGCCTGATCGGTCTCGCATTCCTGGCATCCGAGGGGCATGACATCGGCCCCGAAAACGTCAGGAGTCTCAGGGACGAGCTGACCGAGGAGAACATGGGAGCAGCAAGGGATATTATCGCGGATTACGGCGAATCGGTCGTTCTACCGGTCGACATGGCATTGGACGCGGACGGCGAGAGAGAGAGATGGGATGTGGAATCCGGGCCTGCCGAGTTTCCATCGCTCGACATCGGCGATAGAACCATCGAACTCTTCGGAAAATTGCTCTCAGAGGCTAAGACCGTGCTGATCTCCGGACCTGTCGGAGTATTCGAGCGAGAGCAATTCGCGAAAGGCACTTACTCCGTATTCGATAAAAGCGTATCCTCAGGCGCATTCAGCATCATCGGGGGAGGGCATACGACGGCCGCCGCTAAGCAGATGGGATTTGCTGAGAAGATATCCTATTCGAGTACGGGCGGTGGCGCGCTGGAGAGATACCTGACCGGAAAGCCGCTTCCGGCAGTAGAAGCCCTGATAGTGTCCGCCCTAAGACATAAGTTCATCGAGCCGTGAGAGCCAGGTTTTAATTGTCTTTTCCCTGGTCGGTGCATCGCTCAGTCGTACGGGAACCCCTTCACCGGTCCTCCGCCAAGGAGCGTCCCTCCGAGCGATCTCGCCCGGAATATCGCCCTCAGCGGTATCCCGTCGATTTCGTCCGCGCTACTCTTGTTGACGATCACCAGCGCGAGGATCGGCTCTCCGCCGTTGTCCTTGACGTCGCTGATTGCCCCTCGTATCGTATGGCCCGTGCTCATCACGTCATCCATTATGATGACCTTCTTTCCGTTCACGGCGGCGAAGTTCGATGAGAACGCTCCGCCTCCACCCGCGTCTCCGACGGGCCTGTAGACAACGAGGTCGGTGCCCAGGATCTGCGACATGATCGTCGCAAAAGGAATTCCGTTCAGGGAGATGCCCAGCACTGCCTGGACATCTTCGTCGTGCTTGTCCAGCTCCTCCATCGCTATGTCCGTAAGTATCTCGGATAACAGGGCGATTCTCGTCCCGGAAACCCCGATGGATCTCCACCCGATCTTAACATCAGTGGGGGGCATCCCCTCGGTACCGTACTCCAGGAGATAGTTGATCGTATCTGTTGCAAGGTGAAGCTCTTCGGCTATCTCGCGAGTGCTCAGCCCCTTTTTGCTGAGCGCAGAGGCCTTGGCTGTCAAATCTCTAACATCTGCCATTGTATCACGCGGCGGCAATACTGCCCTGTCCGCATATTAAGCTTTCTGATATCGAGTTCTGGATTCGATGTATCGGATCATCGACAGCAGAGCAGAAGTGACGGGTGTCTCGATGCCGCTCTCCCGCCCGGACTGAACGATCTTCCCGGCGATCTCCTCGATCTCCGTCCTGCGTCCAAACTCGACATCAAGAAGCATGCTCGAGCGGTTGTTGGCAGTCTGCTCCGCGACCACTGTCAAGTAATCGAAAACATCGGGCGGGTCCAGCTTGATATCGCATGCCGCGGCAACTGCCCTCCCTTCCATGCACACATCCCGGGCGATCGATCTCAGTGCCTCGCTTCTCACGACAAGACCGTTCTCGCATCCGAGGATCGCGGTTATCGGGTTTATCGCCGAGTTGACAATTGCCTTCGACCACAGAACCCCCTCAATATTATCGACGATCTTCGCGTGCATCCCAGACGATTTAAGCAGATCGAGCGCGAGGTCGGCCACTTTGGAATTAGGCGCAATTGTCCCGAGTACCATCTCCCCCAGCGCGACATATCGGATGACCCCGGGACCTATTCTGTGAGCGCCCATGCTGGTTGTGCCTGCGACAATGTTATCCATAGGCAGGAACTCGGAAAGAATCTCCGCATTTCCCAGCCCGTTCTGCACGGAGATGAAAAAAGTCTTTTTCGAGGCGATCTTCGCACACTCGGCGGCAGCTGACCGAGTGTCATATGATTTTACGGTTATGATGACAGCGTCATATTCCTGAGCATCATCGAGAGAAGATACCGCATTTAACTTCACCCTTTTATCGAGCACTCCCTGTATGCTCAGCCCGTCCTTGCGTATTGCCTCGAGGTGAGCCCCTCTAGTGAGTAAGGTCACATCATTCTCCTCGGATAGCAGGGCACCAATGACGGACCCGATGGACCCCGCCCCGAAGACCAGCACCTTCACACATCCCCCCTCCTGAACCTCTCCGCCTCGATGTGTGCCCTCCTCACTGGTTCTGGCAACCGAAATTTCCACAGCGGCTGGAGCAAGCTCAGTGAAGATCCAGTGGATATCCTGTTGCCCGGGGATACATAGACAGGGGAGCTCCAGTTCTCTCCCGAGACCGCAAACCCCACATGTCTGCCACCGGATAAGACCCTCTTCGTTTTTCCAGAACCGGACAACGATCCGCACAGCTGCTTCTTTGCGACCCCGATGACAGGCAGATCGAGCATTACTCCAAGATGGCTCGCGATGCCGAAGCCCATCGGGTGCATTATGCCGTTGCCGTCGTACACCAGTATATAATCGTCATCGACACCATCTGACAACTGCATGATCGCAGGGGCTTCTCTGAAGCTCAAATATGTCGGGATGTATGGAAAAGTTACTTTCGTCCTTATTCTCTCTGTTTGTATGACCTCTCCCCCTTTTCTGTCGAGCAGCATGAGCACGGCAAACGCGTCTTCTCCATCGTATGCTATGTCCGCCCCGGCGATATAGGCGTCACTGGAAAAATCATCCTCCAACACGATTTTTTTCGAGTCATTCCTCTGTATCTTCCTGTACTTTTTAAGCGGATATGTGGTGCGGAAATCGGTGAACCGGATCTTCTCGAAATCGGCGATTTTCTGACCGATGATCTCGACACCTTCTGCCTGCAGGAGCTTCTTTTTTGTCGGTAATCCGTCGCCGCCAGAGTAGCCTCCCAGGGTGCCGTCCGATCTCACGACCCGCCTGCAGGGAACCCTGACGATGTCCTCGTTCTTAGACATCACCTTTCCGACGAACCTGCTGGCGACCACATCCCCGAGCGCCTTGGCCACATCGCCGTAGGTGGTGACCATGCCCTCGGGCACCTGGGCAACGAGCTTCCTGACCTCCTCCTCGAGGTCTATTCCGGGGAAATGCGTCTTCAAGATCCTCTCGCTCCGAAACTCCTATAACGACCATTTGAATAATATCAACTTCGCATTGAAACGACCGAGGCAATCTGAACGGCTGACTAAGTACGAGGCGATCGCGTCAGGGGAGTCATCGCCTAGGTATATGGTCACTAAGGCCAGGCATTGCGATTTCGATCCAGATGACGACATCCAATCGCTCTGGGAACTCCACGACGAGCTGTTGCTCTCGGACGATCCCGAAGGTATCCCCGGCGGAGGGAGCGATCTCCTGCAATTGAAGGCGAGGATCGCCACCAAGATATTCGACGAGTGCATACTCTGCGAGAGGAGGTGCAAGGTCAACAGGAACGCAGGGGAGATAGGCAAATGCGGGGTGGGAGAATCGAGGATTTCCAGCGAGTTCATTCACATGGGAGAGGAGCCGGAGATCATACCATCCTATACGGTCTTCTTCTCCGGGTGCACGTTCAGGTGTGTCTACTGCCAGAATTACGATATCAGCACCAATCCTGGGGGAGGGAAAAAGTTGAACCCTGAAGAGATGGCCAGGATGATCGAGGAGAGGGATTCCAAGCTCGGTCATCGCGCGAAGAGGATCGCCGATGCCGAGATATCGCTCCCGTTTGCAAGACCTTTCTGGGCCAAGAACGTGAATTGGGTCGGGGGCGACCCGACCTCCAATCTCCCATTCATCCTCAGCACTTTGACATTCTGCCGAAGCGGGCTTCCCCAGGTCTGGAATTCAAACATGTATCTGACGAGGGAGTCAATGAGATTGCTTGACGGTGTTATTGATATCTACCTCACCGATTTCAAATATGGCAACGACGGCTGCGCTAGGCGTCTTTCGGGTGTGGAAAATTATTTCGATACCGTTTCGAGGAATCATCTCTTGGCCTCGGAGCAGTGTGATGTTCTCGTTAGACATCTTGTCCTTCCGAACCACATCGAGTGCTGCACCTTTCCAATCTTGGAATGGGTTGCGGAGAATCTGCCGGATGCAGTCATCAATGTCATGGACCAGTACCGACCGGAACACAGAGCATCTGAATTCGATGAGATAATGCGAAGACCCACACAAGCCGAAATCGCAAGTGCTCTGAAGCGTGCAGAGGAATTGAATCTTAGCTTGACCGGGTAGAGTAAATGGTTGCCGTAAATGTGATATAGGAACGAAGGTTAACAATTATTATTCAAATGGGTGGTCGTTATATGAAGATAGGCAGAAAGGGCAGTATCTTACTTATCGCAATTATGTTGTTATTTGGAACGCTTATTCCAATCATATTTCAATCCCCGTCTGTGATAGCCCAGGAAGAGCTGAGCGAGCTTTATATCGGCTCTATTCAGACAATTGACAGTGCAAGTCCTTACCTCGGGATCCAAGATATTTCCTATGTCTTCTACGGATTGGTATACGGCTATCTGATCGCTCCCGATGAGAATATGAATCCCAGTCCTGACCTCGCCAACAGCTGGTGGTACATGGACGGTCCGACCGCTATCTCCTTAGGACAGGATTTTTCGACATTTTTGCATCATAACCCGGCGGATTGGCCTCTCGGGTCCATCTGGGAGTACAATATCACGGAGGATGTGTTCTGGAACGATGGTACTCCCTTTACAGCCGAGGATATCGAGTGGACCATCAATATCCAGATTGGCGCCAATTTCATGACGTACTGGGCATACCAGCCATATACCAGATGGATATACAAGGCTGTCGCTGTCGATGATCTGAAGCTGAGGATATTCTTCAGCGACCTAGAGACGAAGGAGCCATTTCCAGCTGCATTCGGGGATAACCTGTTCATACCCATCATGCCGAAGCACAGATTTTCCAGCTATCCGGCTACCTATCTAGGGTACACATGGGACGGCACCCCAGCAATCGGAACAGGACCGTTTATGGGAACTGCGGCTTTAAGGGATGAGGTCATATCAGGCGAAAGAATAACTTTGCTGAGGAACCCGTACTACAACTTCAAAGAAGAGTATACAAGTCAATGGGTTGGGTTGGGAGCTGCTTTTAATCGGTCAACAGAAATCGAGAAGTTGGTGATCAAGTTCTTCACAGAGGAGAGCACACTATCGATAGCTGTAAGAACCGGAGATATCGATGTCGCGGAGATCGGTGCCATGACATATCTGTGCTGGCTTCAAGATGCCACAAAGCCGGATACTCTGAACCTCGTAAGCATGCTTGGCCCGACCGCGTACTCCAAGGAGATTGCGATAAACGCCTACGAGGAAGCTCCAGGAACGCTCAACTCACTGAGGCTGGACCCGGCGGTAACGAGGGCGGCCTCGCTGGCGACCAACAAGACCTACATCAAGGACCAGTTCTACAAGGGGTTGGCGATGGAGGGGTACCACATCGTCGCGACCCCCGTATGGGAGAAGTGGTGGTGGGAGCCCGACACAACGCCGAGCACATTCTACATCAACAACTCGGTCGGCGAAACCCTGCTCAGCTATACTAAACCGCTGAATGAGGTCATGGGATATGATATGGGCCTCGCCAACATGATTTTGGACGAGGCGGGATACGAGTGGACCGGAACGCCCTACGAGAGCGTCAGAAAGGCGGGACCGTTGGTCGGGGCGAGGATGCAGCACCTGTTCGGCATTCCTCAGGACGAGATCATCGATAAGACTCTGTCCTTCGAGTGCGTCACGGACAACAGCGATCTGAAGGACAAGCAGATAACGGAGTACATGGCCTCTGAGTGGATCAAGGCGGGGATAGCCATCACCCCCCAGTACGTCGATGCGGCGCAGTGGAGCGCCATGGTGTACTCATACACTTACGAGGTTCATACGACCTACTGGAGCGGCGATATCGATCCGAATTATCTATGCTTCATCCCGACATCCTATTCAATGTTTGGCTGGAACGAGTTCGGCGTATCCACACCTGATTACGATTACCTCTACTTACAACAGGCGAGGACATTCAACTATACTGAAAGATACAACTGGGTTTCTGAGTGTTGCAAGTGGCAATACCTCTCAGGCAGCATCATAACAACAGTATATCCGCAAACCTGCTATGCGTTCAACGAGAACAGATGGACTAATTGGGGGGATTGGACTCAGAATCCGAGGTTGGCGTTTAACGCCTATTGGCCCGAAAATCCCCTGTGGTTCTCGCTCACCCAATTGAACGCCCCGAGCGCGTCCTTCACGGCCGAGCCGTCAATCGGTCAATCGTCCACCATATTCAATTTCGACGCATCTTCTTCCAGCGACATCGACTATCCGCTTTCTTCGCTTCAGGTCAGATGGGACTGGGAGAACGATGGCATCTGGGATACCGATTGGTTGACCGAGAAGACGAGACAACATGTGTTCTATTCTGCTGGGGATTATATCGTCAAAATGGAAATCAAGAATCCGTATGGACTCAAGAGCAGTACCACTAGAAGTGTTATCGTCGATGACACTGCGCCGATAGCCAATGCCGGTTACGACAGCACGGTATTCTTAGGTTCAACCGCAATATTGAATGGAAGCGCATCTAGCGACAATATCGGAATTGTCAATTACACCTGGTCGTATTTCGATGAAACCGCTCACAGTCTATATGGGAGAATCGTAGGTTGCAGCTTCTCGAACGCGGGCACGTTCTCGGTAACACTGAATGTCACCGACGAAGCGGGTAACAGTGCTAATGATACGGTGACGATCACAGTCGTTGACATCGTCAATCCAGTCGCTGAAGCCGGACCTCTCCAGACGGTCAACGCAGGAGAATGGGTGACGCTCAACGGGAGCGGTTCTACCGACGATGTGGGCATCGTGAACTATACCTGGAGCTTCGTGTACGGTGGAAACAGTGTACTGCTTTTTGGTATGACGGCCTCGTATAAATTCGATAACCCAGGAACCTACGATATTATCCTTTTCGCAAAAGATGGAGCCGGGAATACCGGCTCGGATAGCGTCAGGATCATCGTTGAGGGCGATGGTGGAGCAGGCAGTGAATTCATAGAAGATAACCTGTGGTGGATATCGATTGTCATAGTAGTCGCTGTGGTCGGTGCATTCCTGATTATCCCGCAGTTCAGAAAAGGCCGTTCAGGAAAGAGTGATTGAAACGGTTATCTGAGCGTTAATTTCGACATACGAGAGAATCAGATAACGATCATTTGCCTGCTCGCGTTTGTTATTACCCTGCAGCCCCTTGCAGTTACGACCACATCATCCTCGATTCTGACGCCTCCGAGCCTCGGAACGTAAATCCCAGGCTCGACCGTGAATGCCATGTTCTCCTTTAGAACGTCGGTCGATCTCTCCGATATGGATATTGAGTCGTGAACGGCTATCCCGATGCCGTGTCCCGTAGAATGTATGAAGTTGCGCCCAAAGCCTCCTTTCTCAATAACCGTCCTCGCGGCAGTGTCGATCTCGCTTGCCCTGATCCCCGGACTGATTTTCTTTATCGCAGCTTCCTGGGACGACAGAACGATCTTGTATATCTTCGTCATTCTGGTGTTAAGCGGCTTTGTAAAATAGGTTCTGGATATATCCGATCGGTAGTTCCAGTAAAGGGCACCGAAATCAAAAAGGGCAACCGAACCTTTTGTCAGCCTTCTTTCCCCCGCCATATAATGCGGCAGTGCGGAGCTGCTTCCGAATGCGACCACGGTCTCGAAGGCTGGGCCGTCCGCGCCGTTGCATCTGAGAAGGTAGTCGACCTCCGCAGCGGCCTCTTTCTCCGTCATTCCGACTCTGAGTATCTCGGGTATCTCCTCCGCCGTCTTCGAGGCGATCGAGGCCGCCTTCTTCAGCCTGCCGATCTCCCTCTTGATCTTGACAGCCCTGCATTTGGAAATATCCTCGGAAACATCCTTGAACTTCTTACCTCTGAGGATCTTCCTGAGTCTCTTCATGGTCGCGACCGAGACCGCGGCCTCATTGATGCCTATGACATCCTTTCCCCTCAGTCTGCTCCTGATCAGAGAATCCCTCTGTTGAGCGGTGCTGTATACATCCACATTGCATCCGCTTTTTTTGGCGATTCCCTCCTCCAGCTTCGAGGTTATTATCCTTGCCTGCGTTTTCGTCACCAGGGCGAATGATCCTTCGAAGACTCCGCCTCTCACATCCGTGAAGTACTGGAAGTTCTCATCCAAAAAAGGCGATCGGGAATTGACGATCAGAACGGCATCTACTTTTCCCTTCAGATCCTGAAAGAGTTTTCCGACGATCTCGCCATTCTGATTTTTCATGTGGGGCAATATCACGGTATCCATAGTTGAAGCTTTTTAGACATGCGGCTCAAACGCTTATCCAGATTTTTCTAGCATACGATTTCAGCGCCGAGACCGCAGACAGCGATGCGAGATAGCTGGTCCTGGGATTGTCGGGCGACGGCCGGTTCCTCGTAACGCTTTCCATCTCTCCAAAGGACCCCTTGACATAGAGCTGATGCGAGTTGACATCGGTCGCGGGGTCGCACACCACTTGCACCTGCGTTCGATCAAAGCCTATGCCTGCCAGGCTGACGGTTGCGGCTACGTTGACATTGGCTGGGAACAGCTGGACCGCTCTGGTCGCCGGTCCCGAGTAAAGGACCGTTTTCTCTTTCATACGGTCGACATCGATTTTTTCGTCTGTCAGGTACTTTGCACCCCTGAGCCCCTTTGGCGGCTTCGTAGTAGTCAGCCTGACAACATCGATCGAGGCGCATCCCGCTGCCTTGAGTGCATCGATGCCCGCTATAGATCCGGACGGTATGAGGAGATTGATGTCGCGGTCTTTCAGGGCCGAGTAACATCGGTTCTGAAAACTCAGGTCGACGAATGCCCCCACACTGAGGATCATGGCGTCCATCCCGCTCTCTAATGCCACCGGAATGTTCTCCTTGGCCGCCCCCTGACTGGCGGCTTCTATTAGTATGTCGGCTCCGCTCGAGGCGATATCGCCTTCTTCCAGCGACTTCCCTCTTGATATCTTGCTCATAAGTGTGTCTATCTTGGACCGGTCTATGTCGTGGAGCAGTATCTCCTCGATATCCTCCATCTCATCGGCCGCTCTCGCGATCACGGTTCCGATCGACCCGCAGCCAAGTATAAGGATTTTCATCGATTCGCACCGTATTCGGATATTCCGGTCACTATTTTCTATTTTCGGACCGCGTGTCCCCTCCAATCCGGTCAATGCATTGAAATATCAGCTATAGGCTGAACGGGTCTGATCGGCATGACCGATACGAGGGGCAGATCGGAACTCATCAGAAGTCGGCTGGAGAAATCATATGGCCGACCCGGGATCGAGGACCATATGGACCCGCTTTCGACATTGGTGCACACTATCCTATCACAGAATACCACCGACATCACTTCCGATCGTGCCTGGAAGGCGCTCAGGCGGAAATATCGGACAATGGAATCGCTTGCGAGGGCCGATCGAGATGAGCTCGCCGAGACGATCAGGATGGGCGGACTCGCGGACATTAAAGCTGGTCGAATTATTCAGGCGCTAAATGACATTAGAGAGCTAACCGGTCGTCTTTCGCTCGATTTTCTCCGGGATATGGATGAGCAGGAGGTCGATCGATGGCTCTCGCAGCTCAAGGGCGTGGGACCGAAGACGAGGGCGATCGTATTGCTGTTCTCATTGGACAAGACCGCCTTTCCGGTAGATACCCACATCTTCAGGGTAACGAAGCGATTGGGGCTGGTCAGCCCGTCAGCGGACCGGGAGGAAGCCCAAGAGAAAATGGCGGAGCTCTCTAAACCCGTGGATTACTTCAGCTACCATGTGAATATCATAGAACATGGGAGGAAGGTCTGCTCCGCCCGCCGCCCAAAATGCTATCAATGCCTCCTGTATGATGTTTGCAATTGGTCCGAGAAGAAAGAGCACCGGGAATGAGATTCAGATGAGCGAGAGATACGAGACCTTGGAGCATACGGCCGACATCATGATCCGCGCCTTCGGCAGCACGCTCGAGGAGTGCATGGAAAACGCGGCCTACGGTATGTTCGACCAGATGGCCGACCTCTCATCGGTCGAACCGGTCAGGGAGTATTCGCTGGAAGTCGAGGGCGACGATCCTGCGCAGCTCATGGTCGACCTGCTCAGCGAGCTGCTTTACCTGCACGATACCGAGTTCGTTCTCCTATCCGAGTTCAAGGTCAAATACGACCGCGAGGTGCTCAACCTAACTGCTCGGGGAGAGCCCGTCGATAAGAATCGGCACGAAATGCGGGCCGCGATTAAGGCGGTCTCGTACCATGCATTGGAAGTATCCCCCGACAAGGGATATGCGACGGTGCTATTCGACGCATAGCATCAACCTTTGGCGTCCTTTTTCTGTGAGCGCTGGACCTCGATTGCCTCCTCCATCGGTATCTCCCCCTTTGCCACCGATTCCGCAAGCGCTCTTGAGATCGTGAGCTCCCCGTTGCTCCTGAGCCTGCTAATCCTCTGAATGTCGGATATCTCCCCGTTCGACGGCATCACCAGCTGTTTCCTCTTCGGCCTGTACCCCGGAGTGAGCGCTATCTCGATCGCAGCGTCGATGTCCCGGTGGTCGCTTGTGGTGCTCGTGTTCCTCTCGTCGACTATCTCGATCGGGATATCGAGATCCCACAAGGAGTTGAATATGCGGTTTCTCCTAGTTTTGTCACCGTGCCCTATTCTCACGAGCTGCTCTTCGCTTTTGAAAACCCTGAGCAACTCGATAACGAGCTCGGCGACCGCCTCGGGAGATCTCACCTGAGCAGTTTCCACCAGTACCTGGTCCGCCATGACGGCGATCCCGGGCTTCCTACCAGGATCGATGCCGATGACGAGCGATCGGATGCTCCCTCTCGAGGCCATTGTGGCCTTCGCCTCCATAATACACGAACCTATGTTCTCGGATGTGCAGATGATCTGACGGTGACAAGTTATGGTTCCCTGGTCCTCGTCGGTCGTGAGCACCGTGCAGATGCCCTTAGGTATTTTCTTCCCGGGCTGGATTATCTCGAACGGGATCTTCTCTTTTTTCAGAGCCTCCATGAGCTCAAACTGTAGTTTCGCGTCGGATATGTGCAGCCCTACCCTCTTCATCAGATCGAAAATATGAGGGGTCTGGAGCAACATATTCTTTTTCATCGCGTATAGAAAAAAACCGTTTGAGCCATGGGCCAAGGGGTGATTCTATCGGACCAGGTCCGGTGCCCGAGCAGCCCGAGAGTAGTTCCCGAGCGATTCGTCAAGCTGCTTCAGCAGGGCTTTCTGCTCCTTGTTGAGCTTCTTCGGAATTTCGACTACGACTCGGGCGAGTATGTCCCCCTTGCCGTATCCTCTCGGGTCCTCCATGCCGCGCCCCCTGAGCCGGAATATCGTTCCCGATTGCGTGCCCTGGGGTATCTTCAACATCGCCTTTCCCTCCATGGTGTTGACCTTCACCTCGGAACCGAGCGCGGCCTGCGAGATCGTAATAGGCACCTCAGTAAGCAGGTCGTTTCCGTCCCTGACGAAATATTTGTGAGGTGCCACATGCAGCACGACATAGAGATCCCCAGATGGGCCGCCGTCCCTGCTCGCCTCTCCTGCGCCCTTCATCCGGAGACGCATGCCCGAATCCGCGCCCTTCGGTATCCCGACCGATAGCTTGCTGGTCTTCGGAACCGTGCCTGAGCCGTTGCAGCTCTTGCATGGATTGGTGTACTTCTTCCCGGATCCCTTGCACTTCGGGCAGACCGTGATAGTGACATACTGCGCGAACCCCTTGCTTTGGCTCTGCCTAACCTGACCCGATCCGCCGCATATGTCACAGCTCTGCAAAGTGCCGTCCGCGGAGCCGGTGCCCTTGCACGCGTCGCAGGATACGCTATGCGGCACCGTGATCTCCTTCTCGGCGCCCTTGAAAGCCTCCTCCAGCGTGATCTCGAGGTCGTACCTGAGCGAGGTGCCCTGACTCGGCCCCCTCCTCCGGGTGCCGGTTCGGCGTCCGAAGAACTGGTCGAAGATGCTTCCGCCGATGCCTATGTCTCCGAAATCCACCGTCCCGCCGAATATGTCTGCTATATCAGAGAAGTGCGAGAAGTCCGACCAGTCGAACCCGCCCCTGCCGAAGTGAGTCTGCACCCCCGAGTGACCGTAGGCGTCGTATGATCGCTTCTTCTCCTCGTCGGCGAGCACCTCGTACGCCTCCGAGATATCCTTGAACTTCTCCTCGGCGACCTTGCGGTCCAGTTTGGAGACATCTGGATGATACTCTCTGGCAAGCTTTCTGTAGGCCTTCTTTATCTCATCGGCCGAGGCATTCTTGCCGATGCCCAATACCTCGTAGTAGTCCCTCTTATTGGCCATGTTGACGGCCTCTGGATTCGGTTATTGCTAATTAAAAGTGAGGCCCGGAAGGATACCGGGCCGTTGCTTCGTTTGCTCAGTCGACGATTCTGTAATCAGCGTCGACAACGCCGCTGTCGTCTCCGCCCTTATCAGAGCCGCCGCCTCCCTCTGTCGGCCCTGGGCCACCAGCTCCAGGACCGCCGGGCGCTCCAGGTCCAGCCTGCTGATACGCCTTTGTACCTGCCTCCTGGAGCAGCTTGTTCAGCTCGTCTACCAGCTGCTTGATCTTGACCGCGTCACCCGAGGGAATCGCGTCACGGAGCTCCTTCGCCTTCTCCTTGATCTTATCCTTGAGCTCCTCTCCGATTTTCTCCGCGAGCTCGTCGGCCAACTTATCCGCGGTGTAGGATGCGGTCTCCGCCTGGTTCTTCAGCTCCACGACCTCGCGGCGCTTCTTGTCCTCGTCCGCGAACTGCTCAGCCTGGTGTATCATATTATCGATGTCCTCCTTGGACAGCTTCGTCGCCGCGGTTATCGTGATCGCCTGCTGCTTCCCGGTCGCGAGGTCCTTCGCGGAAACGTTCAGGATGCCGTTCGCGTCGATGTCGAATGCCACCTCCACCTGGGGCACCCCTCTGGGCGCGGGCGGTATGCCGACGAGGTTGAACCTGCCGAGCGAGGTGTTGTCCCCCGCCATCGGCCGCTCCCCCTGGAGCACGTGGATGTCTACGGCCGTCTGGCTGTCCGTCGCGGTGGTGAATATCTCGGACTTCCTGGTAGGTATCGTGGTGTTCCTCTCGATCAGCCTGGTGAACACTCCACCGAGGGTTTCCACTCCGAGTGAAAGTGGGGTGACGTCGAGCAACAGTATGTCCTTCATCTCCCCGGACATGACCGCTCCCTGGATCGCCGCGCCGATCGCGACGCACTCCATCGGATCGACGCCTCTGACGATCTTGGGGCCCACGATGTTCTCGAGGAATTTCTGCACCAAAGGCATTCTGGTCGGCCCGCCGACCAGTATTATCTTGTCTATCTTTTCTGGAGTGAGCTTCGCATCGCTCAAGGCGGTGTCGATCGATGTCTTGCACTTGTTGACGATCGGGTTCACCAGGTCCTCGAGCTTCGCCCTCGTGATCTTCATCGTAAGGTGCTTCGGACCGGTCTGGTCCGCGGTGATGTACGGCAAGTTGATCTCCGTCTCTATCGTCGAGGACAGCTCGACCTTCGCCTTCTCGGCCGCCTCGCGCAGCCTCTGCATCGCCATCTTGTCGTTCCTGAGGTCGAACCCCTGCTCCTTCTTGAACTGCTCCACCAGATAGTCGACCAGGACGTTGTCCATGTCGGTGCCGCCGAGCTGCGTATCCCCGCTCGTCGATATGACCTCGAACACGCCGTCCCCGAACTCCATCACGGTGACGTCGAGCGTGCCACCTCCGAAGTCATACACGAGTATCTTCTGGTCCTTCTCCGACTTGTCTATGCCGTATGCGAGTGCCGCAGCCGTCGGCTCGTTTATGATTCTGACGACCTCCAGCCCGGCGATCGCACCGGCGTCCTTGGTCGCCTGGCGCTGGTTATCGTTGAAGTATGCCGGGACCGTGATGACGGCTTTTTCGACCTTGTCCCCGATGTAGGCCTCCGAGTCCCTCTTTATCTTCTGCAGTATGAACGCCGAAATCTGCTGCGGGGTGTACTCCTTACCCCCGATGCGCACCTTGTGGTCCGTCCCCATCTTCCTCTTGATCGCCATCACGGTGCCCTCGGGGTTGGATACAGCCTGCCTTCTCGCGGGCTCTCCGACGAGCACTTGTCCATCCTTGTCGAACGCGACCACGGATGGAAACGCCTTTCCGCCTAGTGTCGTACCCTCGGCACTCGGTATGATGGTGGGCTTACCATTCTCGATTATTGCTGCAGCCGAGTTGCTGGTGCCGAGATCTATTCCCAATATCTTTGCCATGGATTTCTACCTCCACTTCTTCATATATTTATTGATTATCGTGAACTGTCCAGATCGTGCTAATTTTCGTCATCCCGTGGATCCTCCGGACATTCCTCCACGGTCTTATCCGCCTCACTTGCCGAATCCCCGCTTCTCCGACACACGACGACCTTGGCGGGTCTTATGACTTTGTCTCCCATCATGTATCCTTTCTGGAGGCAGTCGATAATGTCGTTGTCCTCCCTACCCGGTTCGTCAGTTCGGTTGACCACTTCGTGCTGGAACGGGTCGAACTTGCATCCGGTGTCTATGAGCGTTACACCCTCCCTCGCGAGTATCTCCCTGAGGCGGTTGTATATCATCTCCAGCCCCTTGGTCTGTATCTCCGTGTCTTCGGATTTCGCCCTGCTGTTCACCAGGGCACGTTCGAAGTCGTCCAACAGGGACAGCAGCTCCCTCACCACGCGCTCCGATGCGAGGGCGGTTATCTCCCTCTTCTCCTTCGCGCAGCGCTTCTTGTAGTTGTCGAAGTCGGCCTGCAGGTACTTCATCTTGCTGAGGAGCTCCTGCTTGTCGTTTTCCAGATGATTGGCAAGCGCGCGGAGATTTTCGGGCTGATCCTCCTCTTCCATGTCGTCACCGTTTTCGGGTTCTTTTTCCTCATCATCGGATTCGACCGGTATGCGCAATTAATTTCCTCCCGGGTGCAAAATCGAGTTACTCAGATCTGCTTTCGTCATCCTTTCTGAAATGCTCAGATCAACCGGCTCTTCGATGCGATAGCAGAGAGACGATGTCATTCGCAGTCAATCTCCTCGTTTCCCGTCCCAGGTGAGTCCAAATCCCATATCCCAGTTCCCCAAGCCGGGGCTTATCCGAACGTTCCTGATCTGACCGGTTTGAATGGGTTTGGGAAGGGGTTTTGGTGGAAGGATGTCTATCAGAAATCCTCGTCCATTCCGCCGCCTGGTCCTCCCATTCCGCCTGGACCACCTGGTCCTCCGCCTCCTTTCATTCCCTTGGAGGCTATGACATCGTCGATCCTCAGGATCATGACCGCGGCCTCGGTCGCCGAGCTGATCGCCTGCTTTCCGACCCTGATCGGCTCCAGAACCTTCTCCTTCTTCATATCCACTATCTTCCCGGAGTATACATTGATTCCAGCGTACTTCTTGCCGTCCTTGTGCGCCTTTCTCAGGTCTATCAGCACGTCAATCGGGTCCAGACCGGCATTCTCCGAGAGCGCTGTAGGCACTACCTCCATCGCGCTCGCGAAAGCCTCGATCGCGATCTGCTCCCTGCCGCCAACGGATGTCGAGTAATCCCTCAGTTGCAATGCGATCTCCATTGCGGTAGAGCCGCCTCCGGTCACGAGCATCCCGTCCTCGAGCCCGAGAGATACTACGCTGACCGCGTCATCAAGAGACCTCTCAATCTCATCCACGACATGCTCCGTTCCGCCCCTGATCAGGATGGACACAGCCTTCGGGTTCTTGCAGCCGGTAACGAATGTCATGTTGTCCCCGCCGATCTTCTTCTCCTCCACGAGCTTCGCGGAGCCGAGGTCGGCCTTTCTCAGGTCGTCGAGCTTCGTCACTATCCTTGCACCGGTCGCCTTGGCGAGCTTCTCCATATCGGACTTCTTCGCCCTTCTCACCGCATAGATGCCGCTCTTGGCAAGGTAGTGCTGCGCGAGGTCGTCGATTCCCTTCTGGCAGAAGACCACGTTTGCCTCAGATGCCTTGATCTTCTCAACCATGTTCTTCAACATGTTCTCCTCCTCTGCGAGGAACGCATGAAGCTGGGATGGGTCCGTGATCTCGATCTTGGCGTCTATCTCCGTCTTCTTGATCTCCAGAGCTGAGTCCACGAGCGCAATCTTCGCGTCCGAGGTCTTCTTGGGCATACCGGCGTGGACTACCTCCTTGTCGACGATGATCCCTTCGATCATCGAGGTGTCCTCCATCGACCCGCCCTGTTTCTTCACGATCTGGATATTGTCTTCGTCGACGCTGTATTTACCGTCCTTCTTCTCAGCTACCGAAAGTGCTGCTTTGACGGCGATGTCCGCCATATGCTCCCTCGAGGCGCTCACGCTCTTGGAGATCATCGCCGTCATCGCGAGCTCCCTGAGCATCGACTTGTCGTCGGGTGATACCTTGATCCCTATCTTGCCCAGTATCTCCTGGGCGCGTTCCGCGGCCAGTCTGAAACCGGTTGCTATGACCGTCGGGTGAACGTTCTGCTCTATCAGCCCTTCTGCCTTCTTCAACAGCTCTCCAGTCAGCACGACGGCCGTGGTCGTTCCGTCTCCGCACTCCTCGTCCTGGGTCTTTGCGACCTCTACGATCATCTTTGCCGCAGGATGCTCGACGTCGATCTCTTTGAGAATCGTGACCCCGTCGTTGGTGATCACTACATCCCCCATGCTGTCCACGAGCATCTTGTCCATTCCGCGAGGTCCGAGCGTGCTCCGCACAGCTTCTCCGATCGTCTTTGCAGCGGCGATGTTATTGAATTGGGCGCCCTTGCCCTTCTCACGCTTCGTTCCTTCTTTGAGTATCAATACAGGTGTTTGACCGAACATTCTTCAACCTCCAAAACGAATATCAACGTTTGAAGCAAATCCTCGTATGTTAGAGCTTCTATAAATACATTACTAATCGGACCCGTCCCGATTTCGTCTTGCTCGCGATCGGGTTGACGAAGATGAGCCAGCTCTTCAAAATTATGGCGCAAATCAAATCATAATCTGTCAGGAATATTAATTGTTCTGAGCATATCAAAACGAAAGCATGGTACCCATATCTAGACGGACCGACATGCGAGATAATTTCAACTGGGAGATCCCTTCCGAGGCTCGACCGTCGATTGCTTGAGAGGAAAAAATCAATGGCAAAGGGGAGGCTTCGGTTTCTATCGCGAGAGGAGATCGAACGGATACACGAGCATTCTATCCGGGTGCTCGGGGAGATCGGGATTCTGGTCATGAGCGAACCAGTATCGAAAATGCTCGAGGAAAACGGCTGCGTAAGATCGGAGGACGGCAGGAGGATGCTCATCCCTGAGGAGATTGTCCAGTCGTCTCTTGCATCTGCACCCAAGACGCTCCTGCTTGCGGCTTTGAACCGAGAACATGATATGAGGATACCGACCGATGGAACAATGTTCATGGCCAACGGGGGGCAGGGGGTGTTCATCAAGGATCTGCTCACCAATGAAAGGCGCGTACCCACGACCGCCGATCTAAGGGATTTCGCCATTCTCGCTGAGAGGATGCCGCAGATAGACTACTGCTGGAATATGGTCGGCGCTCTCAAAGAGCCGAACGAACTGAAGGGGCTGGTCGAGCTCAAGACCGCCCTGATGTACTCCTCCAAGCATTTGCAGGGAGAGGCCATGACGGGGACGGAGGCGAGGCAAATGGTGGAGATGGTCTCGAAGCTCGTCGGTGGAGAGGAGTCGTTGCGCAAGCGGCCGATTTTGTCCTCCGTCCAATGCCCTATCTCACCGCTATCTTTCGATCTGGGTCTGGTCGAGGCGCAGGTGGAATTCGCCCGATCAGGGATACCAGTGGTCGCGATGGCGGCCTCCATAGCCGGGCTCACATCCCCGGTTACCATATCGGGCACCCTGGTGCAGGTCAACGCGGAGAACCTCGCAAGCCTGGTGATATCGCAGACTGCCGCAAAGGGATCACCCTGGATCTACAGCAGCGATGCGTCTCCGCCCGACATGCAGACCGGCTCGATCGATTACGGCGCCTTCGAAGCCCCGCTAATCAGTGCGGGAGCGGGGGAGATGGGGAAGTACTACGGTTTGCCGACCATGGTCGGCGGCGTGAGCCTCGAAGACGAAATATCCGTTTCCCTTGACAACCTGGCAGAGGGGGTCGGGTACATGAGGCTGTCCTCCCTCATCCCGTCGGACCTGGGGTCCGGATTCGGCGGGGTCGAGCAGGCCGCGGGCGCCTCTTTCGAACAGTTCGTCATCGATGCATGGATCTGGGAGCTCGCGCGGGAGTTCTCGAGGACGTTCGATTCCGACAACGAGGCAATCTCCTTCGAAACTATCAGAGAGGCAGCCTTGGACGGCACTTACCTGAACAAGAGGCAAACGATCGAGAGGTACAGGCGGGAGTACCAGATCAATGAGAGGTCGGAGATCGATCATGTGCCCTCCACCAAAGTAAAGCCAGGAAAGCTCGTCAAGGAGGCCCGTTCGGAGATCCAAAGACTGCTAAAAGGTCCGAAGGATCCGATATTGCCGAAGGATGATATCGAGGCGATGAACGCCGTTATAGAAAATGCCAGGATCGGATAGAACGAAGTCGGAAATAATAAATCTGTAACGAATTTATCGATATGACCCTTTTCAAATCATCGCCGCTTCGGCGATGATGAACTGAAATTCACAAAATAATAAGTATAGTCTCCAACCTGCGTAACAGATTTTGGAGAGATATGGACCCGAGAAAAATCGAGCCGCTGCTCTCGTGGATAATCATCATCTGGCTCATAGGCTATGTCATTCTCGCATTCGTCAAGCTCGACTTCTGGTGGGCGATGGTGGGCATCGCGTCCCTGCTGATCGTCAGCTCGGGCATGATATCCAAGCTCAGCACGTTCAATGTCATGCCGTTCGAGCTGATCGTCATCCTCATTCTGCCGCTCTATATCCACGCGACTGGTTACACAAAGAGCGCCGAGGACATCGAAGCCTGGAACACCCTGCTGTCCCAGACCAGCGTGATGACCTATTCCGTAATCGGGATGTTCCTCATCGCGGAGCTGATGGCCTTCACATCGCTCAAGATGAACCGTGCTTTCGCCGTCATTTTCGTCACCGTGTTCTGTCTATCGACATCTGCCATCTGGTCCGTATTCGAGTATCTCAGCGACCTCTTCATGGGCACCGCCCTCATCGAATCGAACTACGCGGTCATGATGCGTTTCATCTACTCGTTCATCGGCGGTATTCTGATGGGAGTATTCTTCGATATCTACCTGCGCTTGATGCCCGACTCCAGGCTCGAGCGGTTCGGGCTCAATAATCTGCGAGAGGTGAGCGCCGGTGAAGGATGAGCATCTGCAGATGCTATCGCGGCTCATCCAGCTGAGCTTCGTCGTGATCATCGCGGTCGAGCTGGCACTGGGCCGGTTCGAATGGATAGCCAGCGCGGTTATTTCGTTGTTCATAACCTTCGTTCCGAATCTGATCAAGAGAAGGATTAGCATTGCTCTCCCCCCCGAGCTGACCTTCGTCATATTCCTCGCCCTGTTCCTGCACACGATGGGTGGATCACTGGGGCTATACACCTCCACCTCCTGGTGGGACCACCTGACGCACTCCTTCTCGGCCTTTCTAGTGGCCTCGCTGGGATTCATCGGAGTGGTCATCATCGACAAGTACGCCGACTCCATCTACCTACCCCCGAGGTTCCTTTCCTTCTTCATTTTCATGTTAACAATCGCCTTCGGCGTGATCTGGGAAATCTCGGAGTTCGCGAGCGACCAGCTCAGGGGCTCCACGATGCAGTATTCGCTCGACGATACCATGGTCGATCTGATGTTCGACATCGGCGGCGGGCTCGCCGTAGCGGTCATGGGTCCGTTCTATCTGCTGGGCACTTCTAAGGAACGTTTTCTACAGGAGATGAACATCGACGAGGCGATTTCCGAGATCAGGTCCAAGATTTGAACCGCTCATCTTTTCCCGTGAGAATTGATTGCCGGCCGCAGTAGTTGATTTATACAGGGTCATTCTACTAATCCCCTCGTCATGAGCGGAAAACCAGGCATCATACCCATGCTCGTCCTCAGAGGCCGCAGCCCGATAAGAAAGGAGTATTCTAACCGGGCGCTTTCGGAGTTCTCGAAGGAGCTCAGGGAGCGCGGATTCGAGTCAATATACATAGTGGACAGGGACGGGATCGAAAAAAACCGCCCGCAGCTGGATATCGTCCAGTCACTATCTGATGATTTCACGATCCTCTACGAGGGAGGCCCCAGGTCCAGCGCGAACATCATCGACATGATAATCGCGGGTGCCGAGGTCGCGTACCTGGGCACATCAACGCTCAGCTCTCTCGACGAGATCGAGCTCGCCCACGCGCTCACCGAAAACCTCGGATTGAAGATCGACTGGGATGACGGCGTTATTGGATACGGGGATGGGATCGAGGGCAGAGGCCTCGAGGACCTGCTAAGGGAGGCAGTCGATTTCGGGGCCACTGACATCGTCGTACCGTCTGCCATAATCGACAGGTCTATACTCGCGATCCCTGAAGAGATCATCCAGTTGCGCGCGCTGTACTCAGGGGATCCGCAGCGATTACCGGACAACCCGAGGATCGGCTCGGTGATAATCGACTATCAGGAAATCCCAGAGGGAACGAAATGACCTCCGAACTTTCGAAATGCCTTTCGATTCTGTTTCGACAGAAAGGAAAGGATGTGCTGAGCGAGAGGGAGTTCGTATATGCGGTGTCGATGGACCTGCATTGGTTTCCTCCCAAGGATGCCCAGAGGCTTCTCGAAATCTCTCTTAAGAAAGGTCTGCTCACGCTGAATCAGGGCCTTCTCTCTCCGGCGTTCGAGCTATCGGAGGATAGCATTCAGCTGGATTATCGGCCGCCCAAGCAGATGATCGCCGCTGCGGACACCGGAAAGACCCGAGGCGATAATTTGTTTCTGGAATTGGTCCGCAAGATCTCCGCGAGCTCGAAGCTTCCGAAAAAGGAAATCGTCTCCTCGATTAACCGAACGCAGGACAAGATGGGCGTGGACGCGGAGGTCGCCGCCCTCGTGATCGCCCGAGGTCTGGGTATCGAGATCGGGGAGGATATCGTGCGGGTTGAAGAAGAGATCCGATGCAGAAAGCAGTAGATGAAAATTGCCATCGGTCATCTTCGATTTTGTCAAATATTCACACCGACTGCAACAAGCTTAATACTGTATCCATTGCTATTATATCCGATAAACATGGAGGAGTGCTCCCTTTGAAGGATATCGACGAAGTCCCGGATCAGGAAGACAAGCTCAGGAGAGTACGGAGCTATGTACCAGGCTTCATGGGATACGGTTCCGAGGATAATATTAGGGATGCCGAGCGTTTGATGAGAATCCAGATATCTCAGAAGATCGCGCTTGCGAGGAGAGAGCTGGACGTTGCGAGGGAATCGATGCTCGAGGAGGGGTTGAGAGCCGAGGTCGACGAAATAGACGGCGTTATAAACATCCTCAGAAGGGTCGATGGCGAGATATGCCATTCGGATGCTGGGTACTGTAAATCGGATGGCACCCAAGGTCTCTCCCATAATGACATAGACAATCTCTACGAGTACGATGCGAGGTTGCTGGAGCACATGGGCACGATGCTGCGTCTTGCCGGGGAGATCCGGTCGAGCGCAATGGCCGGAGACATACCGATCTCGTTGAAGCTGTTGGACGACCTCCGCGGTGAGCTCAGTATTTTCGAGGAAATGTTCATCCGAAGGATGAGCGTGATCGGCCGCAGGTAGAGAGGCGCCGATCAAGAATCATTTCAACTTGATCAGGTCACCGAGAGTCACTCCCTGCGAGTACGCCCTTTTCTCGGGGCTCTTGACCTCTCCGATCTGCTCCTTCAGCGTAATGCCCAGCTCCTTCTCCAGCTTCTTAATGAGCTTGTCATCCGGCCGGAGAACGCCCTTCTCGAGGCTGTTTATTACCGATTGCTTCTCGTTAATGCGCGCAGCGAGCTCCTTCTGGGTCAAGTTCTTCGAATTTCGTGCCCTGATTATCCGAATCGAAAAATCTTCCACGAGCATTTCGGACATGCCCTGGCTATCGAACACATCCCGATAGGTTTTCCTCTTTTCCATCATCTGGATTCTGCTTGCAACGATCGGAGGAGTCTTTTTCTCCTCGGCCTTTTTCTTCACCTCGTCGCCGAACTTGGAGCATTTGGAGCAAACGCTCATGACCGTTCCCTCAATACGAATCTTTCGGGTTGACGGAACCTTCTGGCCACACATTTCGCATTGCATTTCGCTCACTCAGTAAACGATAAATAGCCCGACTTGGCTATATAGATTGTTGATTTACGAACAGATGCCAGAAGAGGTGTCCAGCTTTGGAAACTGAAGAAGCAACCGAATTGAACGAAGACACTATCGAGGAATATCTAAAGCGTATTTCTATGCTCGAGGAGCGCAACCTGGAGCTAGTCGAGGAGACGAGACGTGTCGAGGGCGAGAAGCGCTTCATCGAGGGCGAGCTCCTCAGGATACAGAAGGAGCTCAAGCGGCTTAAGGCGGAGCTGGAGAGGCTCAAGGCGCCCCCGCTCATCATCGGGCAGATAAAGGACGTACTGGCCGACGGGCGGGTGGTCGTAAAGAGCTCCACCGGGCCGGACTTCATCGTCAACATATCGGACTACGTGCCCAAGGAGAACATCGAGGTCGGGTCGAGAGTCGCGCTGAACAAGCAGACACTCGCGGTCATGGGCGTTCTGCCGCCCTCCCTGGATCCGATCGTTGTCGGAGCCGAGATAATCGACAAGCCAGACACATCATACGGGGACATAGGCGGGCTCGAGGAGAACGTCGTGGAGATCAGGGAGGCCATTGAGGACCCCCTGCTCAGGCCTGATCTTTACAAGAAGGTAGGCATTGAACCGCCGAAGGGGGTGCTTCTGGTCGGACCTCCGGGTACGGGTAAGACGCTCCTTGCCAAGGCGGTTGCTCATCAGACAAAGGCGACATTCATCAGGTTTGTCGGGTCTGAGCTCGTCCAGAAGTATATAGGTGAGGGGGCGAGGCTGGTCAGGGAGCTTTTCGACCTCGCGAGATTGAAGGCCCCCAGCATTGTATTCATTGACGAGCTAGACAGCATAGGGGCGAAGAGGCTCGACATGGCCACCTCCGGGGATCGAGAGGTGCAGAGGACCCTCATGCAGCTGCTCGCGGAGCTGGACGGTTTCAACCCGCTCGGAGACGTCAAGATCATCGGCGCCACCAACAGGCCGGACATACTCGATGAAGCCCTTCTCAGGCCCGGAAGATTCGACAGAATCATCGATATTCCGATCCCGAACAGCGATGGCAGGATTCAGATATTCAAGATACATACCAGGAAGATGAACATCGACGACTCCGTCGACGCCTCGGAGCTGTCCCACAAGACAGATAACGCGACCGGTGCTGAGATCAAGGCGATCTGCACAGAGGCCGGGATGTTCGCAATCAGGGACAACAGGGACACCGTCACACTCGTGGACTTCGAGAAGGCGATAATCAAGGTCATGCATCACGGAGACGAGATCAAGGGAATGGAATCCGGACCGATGTTCGCCTGAGACGGCTCTTCAACGGAACAAGAAACC
>DSAX01000065.1 GCA_011046235.1 Methanobacteriota archaeon
CCGAGAAATCCCCGATACGATTCGGGGTAGAATCAAAGGACAACAGCTGGGAAAGTGCAATTGAGGCGAACAAGGAGCAGATCGAGAGAAGGGTCCGTGCGGCTGTTGACTTTATAAGGAAAGTGTGTCGCAAACATGAGAAACCGGTTGCGGTATCCTTCAGCGGTGGAAAGGACAGCCTCGTAACCCTTCATCTCGCTCTGGAAAGCGGAATTCGGCCTCACATATTATTCGTGGACACTGGAATAGAGCTCCCCGAGACCTTGAGGGAGGTCGAGAGGGTCGCGGAGGAGACAGGGCTCACGCTTCTCAGGGAGTCCGCGGGCGAGGCGTTCTGGGAGGGGCTGGAGATATTCGGGCCTCCTGGAAAGGACTTCAGGTGGTGCTGCAAGAGCTGCAAGCTGGGTCCTGCGACTAGGCTCATAAGGAGGCATTTCCCGGAGGGGGTTGTCTCACTGATCGGACAGCGGAGCTACGAATCGGAGCAGAGGATGCGCAAGGGAGCCGAGTGGACCAACCCCTGGACCCCGGGTCAGATCGGCGCGTCCCCGATTCAGAAATGGACGGCCCTGCATATCTGGTTGTACATATTCTCCCGAAATATCAGGTACAATCCCTGGTACGAGATGGGGCTCGACAGAATCGGCTGCTTCATGTGCCCCTCTTCCGATATCGCCGAGCTGGACATCGTCAGAGCACAGTATTCAGGTTTCGAGCGATGGGATCGCTATTTGGATAGATACAAAGAAAAGAGGGGCCTCCAGGAAGAATGGTTCTCTCTGGCACTCTGGAGATGGAAGAGAATCCCGCCCGCAATGAGGAATAAGTTGGAGGAGCTGGGGATCGCCCTGCCGAGAACGGTGGGGAGGTCGAAGGGGACTGCCCCCTTCGCGCTGAACAGAACGGGAGTATACAGACCCTGCACCTCGGGAGGATTATCGTCAGAAGGGATCTTCTCTTGCAATCTCGACCTAGAACGCGTTGCAAACCTAATGAACGCCATCGGACCGGTGGAACTGAAAGAGGGCGAGATGGCCATGACTGACGGGATCGTCGTGTTCTCGGAAGGAGCGGTCACGATCAAAGGAGAGGACGAGGACGAGATTGACGGCAGATCCAATATGCTCGAAAAGATCGTTAGGAGGGCGATGTTCTGCGTGGGTTGCGGCATCTGCGCAGCGAGGTGCAAGAATGATGCGTTGATCGTCGATGAAAGGGCGGTCATCGATCCGAAGTCATGTTCGCACTGCGGGGAATGTCTGGGACCATGTCCGGTCGATAGCTTCGAACGGGTAGAGGACATCTAAGCTTGCAGTTTTCCGAGTGCTATTCTCAGCGCTTCGGATACCTCGCACAGGTTCGCGCCCCAGGGGAGAAAAACGGTGTTCCCATCAACCTGGACACCGCTCTTGACCTTACAGCACCTCGCAATCGTTGGCAGGCCGATCTCCTCTGATTCACAGAAGTCTCGTGGACAGATATTGTGAAGCCTCGGCTCAACCGAGTAAAGCTCCTTGAATATGCGGGAGGAGAGGGAGCAACCTATAAGATGTGATGAGGAAAGTCTGGAGCCGTCGACATCCGGGGACTGGTCTAGAAACAGCGCCTCCCTTCCACTGCAGACTTCTGTCATCTCCCGGTCGGTCGCTCTGCACGGCAGGAAGATCAGATTCTCTGGCGGGATATCTTGCACAATATGGGAAAGGTCGATTTTCTTTGTCCGGAGATCTATGATTTCGTTCTCATCGCCAACTAATTGGCCAATGAGCGTCTCCAGCTTCGAAGGCTCCGGGGGCACGACATCGATCAGCCCGATTTTCGCCGGCAGTGGTACATCTACGAACGAGACATGTTCGAACCTGCCCTGGACGATAACCAGCTTTCCTGGGTGTTCAGCCTGTATCCTGAGAAGATCGCCAATATCGAGGACATCCAAATCGGGACGGCCGACGAACTCGGTCCTGTCGGGAAGTGAGAGCACCTTCATCTCGGTAACGGGGCTGAATAGGTTTGTTCGCTTCTCCTTGGCCACTTTAACAACCGCCCACTCCTCGCCGTTTTTCAGCACGTAGAATTTGGTTCGAGAATAGGACATTCTCCCGATGAAATATCGTCTGAGGCCCTCCTCGGTGAGAAGGATGTCGGTTTCCTTGACCCCCACGTCGGCGCAATGAGATGGAATCATTCGATTGATCGCCGGACCCCCAGGTGGATGGAACGACTTAAAGTTTGATGCGCCCCTGTTGGTTTTCGAACCTATAAGCACACCATATGCACATATCGAAACAAAATCTTCATAACCCCCTCCCTGTATTTCTGCCAGGTCATCAGATATGCAAAAATTCCTAATCCTTGAGGACGGAACGGTCTTCAGGGGGGAATCTTTTGGCGCCGATAAGTCCGTCTTCGGTGAGATTGTTTTCAATACTGGCATGACTGGATATCAGGAATCTTTGACCGACCCGAGCTACCGCGGACATATACTCACGATGTCCTATCCGATGATAGGCAATTACGGACTGAACAAATACGACGACCAATCGGCGGAGGTCCATGTGCGAGGCTTTGTGGTGAGGGAGAGCTGCGACCTGCCGAGCCATAGGTTTAAGGATCAGACATTGCACGAGTACCTGAAGAAGCACGATGTGCCCGGGATTTTCGGCATCGACACACGGGCTCTGATCATCAAGATCAGGGAGCAGGGTACGATGCGCGCTGCAATGACCGATTCCGAAGAGCACGAGGAGGTTATTGCTCAGTTGCGCAAAATGGACTTTCCCTCGATCGAGAACCTCGTGTCCGAGGTGTCCTGTCGCGAGCCGGTCAGACACAGGGGAGGATCTCGGAAGCATGTCGTGCTTATCGACTGCGGGATGAAGAAGAATATCCTGCGGATGCTGATGGACCGTTTCACGGTCACCCAGGTCCCCTACGATTATCCTCCTGAGGATATCATGAAGCTGAAGCCCGATGGGCTGTTCATCAGCAACGGTCCGGGGGACCCGGCACATAACGAAATCCGGGACACGACTGTCAGGACGATCCAGGAACTGGTCGCGGAGCTGCCCATCATGGGGATATGCCTGGGGCATCAGCTCCTTGGACGAGCAATGGGGGCGAAGACCTACAAGCTGAAATTCGGACACAGGGGATCGAACCAACCGGTGGGAAAGGACGGGCGCGTCTTCATCACCGTCCAGAACCACAGTTTCACGATCGATGCCAAGAGTCTGGACAATACGGAGCTGGAGCTGACCCTGGTCAACCAGAACGACCTCACACCCGAGGGCATCAGGCACAAGGAGCTACCGGTATTCTCCGTCCAGTTCCACCCAGAAGCCAACCCGGGTCCGAGGGATACCACGTTTCTGTTCGATGACTTCGCGAAGCTATTGGAGGACCGACATGCCTCTGAGAAGTGATCTGAAGAAGATCATGGTGATCGGCAGCGGTCCGATTGTGATAGGTCAGGCTGCGGAGTTCGACTTCTCAGGATCTCAGGCCTGCAGGTCACTGAAGGAGGAGGGATACGAGATCGTCCTGGTGAACTCGAACCCAGCAACGATTCAGACCGACCCGGACATGGCTGACGCGGTCTATATCGAGCCGCTCACCGTCGAGATGGTGTCCAAGATACTGGAGAAGGAGAAGGTGGACGGCATAATGTCCGGTATGGGCGGACAGACCGCCCTCAACATTTGCTCCGAGCTGGCCGAGAGGGGATTGCTCGAGAAGCTCGGAATCGAACTCCTCGGTACGCAGCAGGAGGCGATCGCGCTTTCCGAAGACCGCGAGCTGTTCAGGAGGACGATGATCGAGATCGGCGAGCCCATCCCCAAGAGCAAGACCGTGGGATCGATAGAGGAGGCGCTCAGCGCGGTCGAGGAGATCGGAGGCTACCCAGTTCTTATAAGACCCGCTTACACGCTGGGCGGAACCGGGAGCGGTGTGGCTTTCGACGAGCAGGAGTTCGTTCCGAAAGTCGGAATGGGGCTCGTATATTCGCGCATAAGACAGTGTCTGATAGAGGAAAGCGTGCTCGGCTGGAAGGAGTACGAATACGAGGTCATGCGGGACTCCAATGACAACTGTATCACCGTATGCAATATGGAGAACCTCGACCCGATGGGAATACACACCGGCGAGAGCATCGTCGTCGCACCCGCCCAGACCCTGAGCGATTCGGATCATCAGATTCTCAGGTCTGCCTCGCTGAAGATCATCAGGGCTCTGAAGATAGAGGGCGGATGCAACATTCAGTTCGCTGTCGATTTCAATACGGGAGAATACCGCGTCATAGAGGTGAACCCGCGGGTGAGCAGGAGCTCCGCATTGGCTTCTAAAGCCACGGGATATCCTATCGCGCGCGTCGCTGCCAAGATCGCTGTCGGTAAGACCCTCGACGAGATCACCAATACCATCACCGGCAAGACCTGTGCCGCCTTCGAGCCCTCGATTGATTATATCGTGACCAAGATACCAAGGTGGCCATTCGACAAGTTCAGGACTGTAGACCGCAGGCTTGGCACCCAGATGAAGAGTACTGGAGAGGTAATGTCGATCGGTAGGATATTCGAGGAGTCTTTGTTGAAGGCGGTTCGGTCGCTCGAGATCGACAGGCTCGGCCTGGAACCGGACAGCTGGTCGGATGAAGCGATCGAGGAGGAGCTCAGGCATCCCACGGACATGAGGCTCTTCGCGATAGCGGAAGCGTTGCGGCGCGGGAACTCCGTCGAATGGATATGCAAATTGACGGACTGGGATCCTTTCTTCCTGCACAAGATTGAGAACATCATCGAAATCGAGGGACGAATAAAGTCCGGGGAGATGGATGACCGTCTGCTCACGAAGGCCAAGAAGATCGGCTTTTCGGACGAGTACATCTCGATGCTTTCCAAGAGGACTGAGCGGCAGATTAGGAAATGGAAGAAGAAGCTGGACATTTCAACGGTTTTCAAGATGGTTGATACCTGCGCCGCGGAGTTCGAGGCTGAAACGCCCTACTTCTACTCGACGAATGAGCAGTTCTGCGAGGCGCGGCCGTCCAACAACAGAAAGGTGGTCATCCTGGGCGGCGGCCCGATAAGGATAGGCCAGGGCATAGAATTCGACTACTGTTGCGTGCACGGGTCGCTCGCCCTTTCCGAGGAGAAAGTCGATTCGATAATCATAAACAACAACCCTGAGACCGTGTCGACCGATTTCGACATCTCTACCCGTCTGTACTTCGAACCCCTGACAGCGGAGGAGGTCATCAAGGTAATCGAGACGGAGGATGCGGACGGCGTGATACTCCAGTTCGGGGGTCAGACAGCGGTGAACCTCGCAAAGCCGCTCGAGAAGGAGCTCGCGGGCGGCAAGTGTAAGGTCCTGGGTACCTCGCCCGAATCGATCGACCTCGCCGAGGACAGGGAGAAGTTCTCAAAGATGATGAACGAATTGGGAATCAAGCAGCCGGATGCGGGCACCGGATACTCTTTCGAAGAGGTCAAGATCATCGCCGACCGGATAGGATATCCCGTCCTGATAAGGCCGAGCTATGTGCTGGGCGGACGGGCGATGGAGATCGTGTTCAACGAAATCGAGCTCGAGGACTACATGAGGAGCGCCGTCAAGGTATCGAAAAGGCATCCGATTCTTATCGACAAATATCTCTCTCACGCAATCGAGATCGATGTGGATGCGGTATGCGACGGCAAGGATGTGTTCATCGGGGGGATAATGGAGCACATAGAGGAGGCGGGCGTGCATTCCGGAGATGCGACCATGGTCCTGCCAACCAGGAGCCTGGACGACGACATTCTTGAGAGGATAAGGGACATTACCAGGAGAACGGCGATCGCACTCGGGACAAAGGGGCTCATCAACCTCCAGCTGGCCGTTAGGAACGGCGAGGTCTTCATGCTTGAGGCGAACCCGAGGGCGAGCAGGACGATCCCATTCATATCCAAAGCGATAGGCATTCCCCTCGCCAAGGTGGCAACGAAGATCATGCTCGGTAGGAGCCTTGCGGACCAGGATCTTCGCGGGGAGGCTCGGATCGATCATTACGCCGTGAAGGCATCTGTATTTCCCTTCCTCAAGCTGCCCGGTGTTGACAGCATACTTGGTCCGGAGATGAAGTCGACAGGAGAGGTCATGGGTATCGACGGTAAATACGGCGCTGCCATGTGGAAAGCCATGTCTGGAGCGGGGATGGAACTCCCCATGGAGGGAGAGGTCTACATCAGTGTCAGGGACCTTGACAAAGCGGCGGCGGGAACGCTCGCAAAAGATCTCGTGGATCTCGGGCTGAGAATAATCGCCACCAAGGGCACTGCGGCCGCGATAAGGGAGGCAGGCGTCCCGGTGGAGACCGTCTTCAGGATCGCGGAGAAGACGCCTCCTGATGCCCTGACGTTGATGAGGCGCGGACGGGTCAAAATGATCATCAATACCCCGACAGAAAGCTCCGGAGCCAGGAGGGACGGGTATATGATGCGGCGTCTCGCAGTTGAGCTGCAGATACCGTTCTTCACGACGATTGAAGGGGCAAGGGCGGCTGTAGAGGCTATCCAACATGCAAAATCGCAGAAAATAGAGCCGGTCGATCTCGCCTTGATTGCGAAATCGTCCCGCTGATGTCAACAATTCCAACCGATTGAGTGAAGTCGGTTACGTGTTATTTCTTGCCGAGCGCTTCGAGGGCGATCTGCGCTCCCTTTCTTCCGGAAAGAAGCATCGAGCCGAAGGTGGGGCCCATCCTGGGCAGCCCGAAGGTCGTCGCGACCGCCATCCCTATGACTATCAGGCCTGGATGCGCCCATCCGCTCTTCTCGACGACCGCGTCCTCCGATGCTTCGATCCACATACCGCCCTCGCCGGGAGCATCGAGCAGGTTCCGCTTTGCCAGCTTTTGAACGACCTGGGCGTCGTGACCGGTCCCGTCGATTACTATCTTGGATTCAAACGCGACTGGGTCGATACAGCTGATCGCTCTGGGAAGGGTCGAAACAGGCGTCCAGTTGACGACAACCCCTCCAACGCGGTTCTTCTCTCGCAGGACCACGTCATCGAACATCGCCATGTTGAGTATCTTGGCCCCAGATTCGATTGTCGAGGCTATCAGCTTAGAAGTCGCCAGCGGCCCAGGGGTCGTGTATATTGAATCGGAATACTTGTCATAAGAGATATGGAGCTCGTCAAGGACTTTTTGTGCAGGGGACCTCACAGTTATCGTATTCATAAGAAACCCGCCCATCCAGAATCCGCCTCCGAGGTAGTTGTTCCTTTCCAGTATGAGTACCCGCACCCCGTTCTTGGCCAGATCTCGTGCCGCCATGAGGCCGCTCGGCCCGCTCCCGACGACGATCACGTCCATATCAGCGAACTGATTGATGTCCTTGTAAAATTGGCTGACGATCGCTCTCGTAACCTCCGTCTCCGAGGCCTTTTCGAATATTGTCATTCAGAGTTCACCATCCGAAGCCCGTAGCAGTTCGATATAGTTAATTCTTTCACTGTTAAATGAGGCTCAGGCACCCATATTACGCTGTAATATTAATAGATTGTGAGGCTTTTGACCCCCTTGGCCGAGCGCAGCCTCGGCAACATCTCAGGAGGTACTGTGGATTCCGTGATTATGAATATCTTCGGAGCCTCAGTGGTCTCAGGATCGTCAACGATGGCCTGTCTGATGCTTATTCCCGCCTCCGAGATGATGGTGGCGATATCGGACAGTATGCCAGTCTGGTGAGCGTCATCGGATAGGATCTCTATTGCGCCCCAACCCATTGTCGAGGCGACATCCTTGAAATTGGCAGTCGGAAGCAGGTGCGCGAAGAAGCTCGAAAGCTGCTTGTCGGCCGATATGGTCTCCACCGCTGATCTCACCACTCTTCGGTCGACGCCTGCAGCCCTTGCCAGAGCCGTGTCGGATATCGACACCTTGCCGGAGTAGACACGTCCGTTGCGTACGCTCATCCCGTTCTTTAATATAACTCTGGCCACCTTTGCCTGGGAGGGGTAGCTGGAGAAGTAATCAGATATGACCTTCCACATTTCCAATGAACGAAAATGTGATATAATAGATAAATTTAGCTATTGATGAACTTATTTCAACAAAATATCTATGGCAAGAATGAAATAGGGATTCAGATGTAGGCCTGCTGTGCTATATATTAGCACGGTAGCTATTCGAGAGTGGTGACGTCATCATGTTGGGCAAGGAGATGCGCCTCAGGCGCATAATTGACGAGAAGACGGGAAACCTGCTGATCGTCCCAATGGATCATGGAGTATCACTGGGACCGGTCCAGGGAATCAGCACGATTCAGGACAGCGTGAGAAAGGCGGGAGCCGGCGGAGCGACCTGTGTAGTCCTCCACAAGGGAATCGCTTCCCTGATGGATCGGGACAGTATTGGTGACCTGGGACTGATAATGCACGTGTCAGCGAGCACATCCCTATCCTCAGACGCAAATACGAAGGTGCTGGTCGGAGGGGTGTACGATGCCATCCGGCTGGGAGCAGACGCGGTTTCTATTCATGTGAATCTCGGCGGGGCGAACGAGCCGGAGATGTTGGAGGATCTCGGTGAAATATCTTCCGAGTGCGCGGAGTCCGGCATGCCTCTCCTGGCGATGATGTACCCGCGGGGAGAGAATGTGGCAAACCAATTCGATCCACATGCCGTGATGCACTGCGCCAGGGTTGGTGCGGAACTCGGAGCGGATATCATAAAGACCAACTACACGGGCGATATCGAGTCCTTCAAGAAGGTCGTCTCGGGATGCGCTGTCCCGGTCGTGATAGCGGGCGGTCCGAAAATGGAGTCAGAAGAGGCACTGCTGACAATGGTACGAGATGCCATGACCGCAGGCGCAAGAGGCATATCGATCGGCAGGAACGTGTTCCAGCACAAGGACATCGCCGGAATAACGAGGAAGCTTGCGGATATCGTTTTCTCGTGACGGAAGATCGTTGCGTCCGGGACTCCGAAAATAAGGGGGAATAGGCAATTGGAGAAGGCAATTTGGATTGACGCTAGCGGCCATTCGAAGCCGGAGGAGAGGAAGAGGCTCATACTCACTGCGCTGGAGAGCGGCTTCGGCCATATAGTGGTCTCTCCCGACGATACGCAGAGCAACAAGTACGGAAGATTCCACATGGTCATATCCGATGGCGACGAGTTCCTGCTGGATGGAGAGACGATCGGCAGGTCCGTTGTCATTACGAGCAAAATGGACGAGAAGCGCGCTAGGGACCTCGCTGGGAAATACGAGATTGTGGCAATCGAGGCCGCTGACTGGAAGGTGATTCCGCTCGAAAACCTAATCGTCCATTTCGCCAAATCCGAGTCGAGACTGTTCGTGCGGTCGGACAGCGTGGACGAATCGAAACTGTTCCTAGAGACGATGGAAAGGGGAGCGGACGGAATCATCTTTGTGCCTACCAGCATCGAGGATGTGAAGAGGATGAGCGACCTTCTCAGCCGACAGCTGCCGAAACAGGAACTGGCAGAAGGAGCCATCAAGCAGATAAGACACCTCGGCCTCGGTGACAGGGTATGTGTCGATACCTGCTCCCTGCTGAGCATCGGCGAGGGGATGCTGATCGGCAGCTCCTCCTCAGGTATGTTCCTCATTCACTCGGAGACATATGAATCGGAATATGTCGCGTCCAGGCCGTTCAGGGTCAATGCCGGTGCAGTGCATGCGTATATACTGCTCCCAGACGGTTCGACGAAGTACCTCAGCGAGCTAAAGAGCGGGGATGAAGTACTGGTCGTTGATTTCAAGGGGAATTCCCGGCCAGCGGTGGTCGGGAGGGTCAAGATCGAGAGGCGGCCTCTGCTGCTCATAGAGGCCGAGGTGAGCGGACAGCTATACTCGACGATCGTGCAGAACGCGGAGACCATACGCCTGGTGGCGGGGGAAACCGCGAAGTCGGTGACAGAACTGATGCCCGGAGACAGGGTAATGATCAGAGTCGAGGCCGGCGGACGGCACTTCGGAAGCTCGGTCGAGGAAACGATTCGGGAGAAGTAGATGACGAAGATTTGCGTCCCCATTGCGGGAGACGACATGCTGAGTGCACTCGAATTGGCACATAAGGCAATCGCTGGAGGCGCAGACCTGGTCGAGATCAGAGCGGATCTCATTCCCGGAGCAACGCCCGACTCCATCGGACAGATGTTCGGGACAGTTCTCGGAAGATCGGTGATCACGCTGAGGAGCAGGAGCGAGGGGGGGGGATCCGATCTGATCGGAAACGAGAGGTCTTCCTGGATCCGAGCTGCTTTGGAGCTGCCAGCCGCATACATCGACCTAGAAATTGACACAGATTCTGGACTGATTCCGGAGGCGAAAAGACTGGAAAAGAAGATCATAGTCTCAAAGCATTTCTTCGACGAATGGGATGAAGGACTTGTTTCGGATTATCTCACCAGATGCTGCGAAGACGGATCGATTGGAAAGGTCGCTGCAAGAGTCGAAAGCGTCGTTGATGCAATTGACCTGCTGAAGCTCATACCAAAGATCGGTTACGACAACCACGCACTGATGGCCATGGGAACAGGAGCGGAAATAACGAGGGCGATCGCAAATGCCGTTGGATCGAGTGTGGTCTTCTGCGCCCTCGATTCCGGAAAACAGGTCGCGCCCGGTCAGCTCGACCTGCGCTCTCAGAAACGCGTTACCGGTGATAACAGCGTCATCGTTGGGCTCATCGGACACCCGCTTCACCATTCCCTTTCACCGGTCATGCATAACGCGGCTTTCGACGCGCTCGGAATACCTGGCATATACCTGCCATTCGATATCCCGAATCCCGAAATGGTAGATTCCTTTCTCAGGGACTGTGCGGACCTGAAGCTGCGGGGTATGAATGTCACGATCCCGTATAAGGAGGTGGCATTCCGGTCGGTCGATGAGATCGAAGGAGACGCTCAGAGGGTTGGGGCGATCAACACAATAGTAATCGACGGCCAAGGCGGACTTCATGGATACAACACCGATATATTCGGCTTCTCGGAAGCGGTCCGTATCTCGGGTTTTGACCCGTCGGGCAAGCGAACTCTGATTGTAGGAGCTGGAGGCGCTGCGAGGGCGGCCGTCCTCGCTCTCGACAAGCTCGGTGCGGAGATATCAATAGCAAACCGCACGCCGGAGAGGGCGGTATCGCTGATTTCGGATATCGAGGTAAATGCAAGGACGATCGCTATTGCCGATCTGACAGACTCGGAACCGTTCAGCTTCATAGTCAACGCGACGCCTGTAGGAATGACTGGCTTCGGCGGTTCTGCGGCAATACCAGGCGAGCTCGTGGCCGAAGCGGAGGCGGTGATGGACATGATATATAATCCGCTGGAGACGAGGCTCATATCCGACGCAAGGAGCCATGGAAAACAGGCGATTTCCGGACTGGATATGCTACTGTTCCAGGGAGCGAAGGCCTTCGAGCTCTGGACAGGAAAACGGGCGCCTATAGATATTATGAGGGAGGCGCTTAAGAAGGAGGTCTCGGGATGAGACGTGGAAAAGCCTCCTGCAAGGGAGCGGTTACAGTCATGAACGCGATTCCGACAGGGATCGGATCTGCCTTGGGCATAACTCTTCAGACGGATGCCGAGGTCGATATCGAGGACGGGGATTGCTCGATAGAAACCGATATCTGCGAGAAGGACGAGAACGACCTGCTCGCACGCGAATGCGTATACGGTGTATTCGAAAGGGCGGGAATTTCTGTTCCGCGGGTCACTGTGCGGACAAGATCATCGATTCCCATTTCACGAGGGCTGAAGAGCAGCAGCGCTGCGGCAAACGCAGTTGCCCTGGCAACGGCAAGAGGGCTGGGCATCGAACTGGAGGCCTTCGAGATAATCAAAATCGGCGTCGAGGCGGCCAAGAGAGCAAAAGTCACGGTGACCGGGGCGCTTGACGATGCCTCAGCATGCTACTTCGGAGGAATCGTCGTGACTGACAACCTGGATATGAAGATCATAAAGAGGGACAAACTGGAGAACGAGGATCTCTGGATCATCCTGCACGTTCCGCAGGAGAAGATAAGGAAAAGCGGTCTTTCATCTTCGACCTTCTCCTCGGTAATCGAAAGATTCGCCGATGTTCAGAAGCTCGTTGACGAGGGACGGTACTTCGAAGCCCTGACATTGAACGGTGAGCTTTGCTCCGAAGCCCTGGGGCTGGATACAGACACAGCGCACAAAGCACTGGACACGGGTGCCATCGCCGCAGGTCTTACGGGAACCGGTCCCGCAACCGCGATAATATGCGGTCAAGAATCCTTTGACGACGTCATGTCGGCGATCATGCATGATGGTTCCGACATAATCGTCGCAGAGCCAAACCTGACCCCGGCTCCGGAGGTGAGACAACGGCACTTCTGATCTCGCACAGCTCATTATCCGGGGAGATAGATGCCTCCCCTTCGAAAAGCTATACACACCGTGCAATTATCCTCGGAGCTCTATCGGGAGAGAAATTCCGGATCCAGAATCCCCTTATTTCGGATGATACGGCGTCAACCATGGCAGCTCTATCGATGATGGGAGCTACTATCGAGAGGACGAGCGATGCTATCATAATAGAACTGAAGGAACTCATGGCACCCCTGGGAATCGTCGATGTTGGTAATTCCGGCACTACGTTACGACTCATATCGGGAACGGCGGCCCTGATTTCCGGAGAGACAGGATTGACGGGCGACGAGAGCATCAGGAAGAGACCGATCAAACCGTTGCTGAACGCTCTCAGGGAGCTCGGTGCGTCATGTAAAGGCACGGGCCCAGACGAATTGCCGCCTGTGAGCATCAGAGGCCCGATGACTGGGACCCAGGCGCATCTGCCAGGGGACGTCAGCTCGCAGTTCATCTCCTCTTTGCTGCTATCGTGTCCAATCAAGGAATCGGATACCGATCTGGAAATTACAGGCGAGCGGAAATCAAAGTCATATGTCGACGTGACTCTTCACATGCTCAGGGTGCTGGGAATAGAGATAGATGAGAGGGATAACGGATATCGGATCGGAGGCGGGCAGATACCGAAAGGAAAGGGATACGAAATTCCGGGCGACTTCTCGTCGGCATCGTTCCCCCTGGTCGGCGCTGCGATAACAGGCGGATCCGTAGTCATCAAAGGTCTGGATCCGAATATTCCGCAGGGCGATTCTCTGGTCATCGACGCCCTTGAGACATATGGTGCCGACATAACCTGCAGAAAGGGGTCCGTAATCTGCAGCGGCGCCAAGAAGACGCCATTCGAATTCGATGTCTCACATTCACCGGATCTGTTCCCTGTCCTTGCCGTGCTGGCTTCGACGGCTGAGGGTGAATCGACTCTGCTCGGTGGAGAACACCTGAAGTTCAAGGAAAGCGACAGGATATCGACGACGGTATCCATGCTCAATGATATGGGCGTCCATGCCGAAAGCAGAGGTGACGGATGTATAGTGTTCGGCACTGGCAGGATCAAAGGCGGTACTGTGAGCACCAAGGGAGATCACAGGATAATGATGGCGGCGACAATTGCGGGGTTGGCCTCCGAGGAGGGTGTTAAAATGGATGACGATAATTCATATGCTGTTTCATACCCGAGTTTCCTGGATGATATTCGCTCACTGGGAGGAGACGCGAAGGAGGTGACCGATTGAACTCATTCGGACAGATCTACAGGACGACCATATTCGGCGCCAGCCATGACTTGGCAATTGGCTGCGCAGTTGACGGATGCCCCCCCGGGGTCAGAATCTTGAAAGAGGAGATACAGAAGCAACTTGACAGGAGACGCCCTGGAGGATCGGACTTGAGCTCCCCCAGAAAGGAAAAGGACAGGATCGAGGTGCTCTCCGGCCTGCTGGATGGAAAGACTACCGGTGGACCCATTGCCGCAATAGTGCGGAACAAGGACGTCCAGCCGAGTGCATACGAGGCTTTCAGGAATGTCCCGAGGCCTGGTCATGCTGACTTCACCGCTTCAGTGAAGTACAAAGGACATCAGGACATCCGTGGCGGGGGCACCTTCTCCGGAAGGATGACCATTCCGATAGTCATCTCCGGATCGATCGCATCCCAGGTCATGAAGCCGAACGGCATTCGAATAGCCGCGCACAGCCTGAGGATCGGAAGGGTATGGGCGAAATCCAATCCGCCGGTTCCGAACATCGAGAGAATTGCCAGAAAAAACTCAGTCGCCTGCGCAGACCCAACAGTCGCGAAGCTCATGAAGGAGGAGATCCTCGACGCGAAGCGAGAGAAGGACAGCGTCGGCGGAATAATCGAATGCATAATGACCGGGCTCCCAGTGGGCGTCGGTGAGCCTTTTTTCGATTCGGTTGAGGGAGTGCTATCTCATCTTCTCTTTTCAATTCCAGCAGTTAAGGGGATAGAGTTCGGTGCAGGATTTCAGGTCGCGGAGATGAGGGGCAGCGAGAACAACGACGCCTTCGACATCCGAAACGGTAAGATCATCACAAGAACTAACAACGCCGGTGGCATTCTGGGAGGGATTTCGAACGGAATGCCAGTGATTCTAAGGGTTGCCGTCAAGCCCACCCCTTCGATTGGAAAATCCCAGCGCAGTATAAACTTGAAGGAAAAGAAGGTAACAGATTTGGAGATAGCGGGAAGGCACGACCCATGCATCGTACCAAGGGCGGTTCCAGTTGTAGAATCGGCAGTCGCCATGGGAATCTTGGATCTCATGTTAGTGGGGGGCATACTCTGATCGAAGAGAATATTGAGGCGTTCAGGAGATACATATCTCAGATAGACTCGGAACTGCTCAGTTTGATTTCCGAGAGACTGTCAGTCGCAAGGCGAATAGGTTCAATGAAGTACGCATCTGGAAAGGAGATAAGAGACCCAGAGATTGAGAGAAGGAACCTTTCGGCCATTAAGGAACGAGCAAAGGCAATAGATGTGCCTCCGGAATTGGCCACAAGCTTATTCGAGAAACTGGTAGACGAATCCGTCCGGGAACAGAGGGCTCTCGATGAGCTGATTCCTAACCGGGGAATATCCGGTAACTGCGTCATATACGGCGGTGCTGGAGGTATGGGGCGCCTGTTTGCAGAGCTACTGCTATTCGAAGGATACGAGGTTGTGATTGTAAGATCATCCGGAGCAATCCTCAGATACCCGGATTTCGAGAGTACTGCACTTCCGGATGAATGTGAGCTCTCAATAGTATCGGTTCCGATGTCAATTACGGCCGATACGATAAGCAGAGCGGCAAATGAGCTGAAATGCAAACGAATATACGAGATATGTAGCATGAAAAATCATTTAAAGGAAACAATATCTAATGTCAGAAAATACGGTGTGGAGGTTGTCAGCCTACATCCGATGTTTGGTCCAGAGATCCGGTCCTTCAAGGACAAGCCCGTGATATTCTGCGGGAGCAGTAATACGGCATTTAAAGAGGATCCAGTCTGGAAGGCGTTTGCCTCCAGGGATGCAAGGCTGATGACCGTAGATTTTGAGATCCACGATCGGTTGATGTCCTACATTCTTCAGACGACGCATGCTCTGAACATAATGTATTTTACACTGTTATCGAATAGCGGATTCGATCTACTCGATATCGCTGATAGGGCGAGCCCTATATGCGAAAGACAGCTCGAAAACGCACGGGCAGTAGCTCGTCAGGATCCGCAACTGTACTTTGAGATTCAGAAGCTCAGTGGAGTTAGAAAGGGACTGATATCGGAATTAGAACGGGCTTTCGCAGAACTCAAGAAGGCGCTTGAAGATGACTCTGGGGAGAGATTTGAAGCGCTCATGAATATCGGAAAGGAATATTTCAAAGGAGGAGGAGCATGAATAAGATACCAGCGGCAATATTCGGAGCATCTGGAATGGTGGGGCAGAGATTCGCCTCTCTGTTACAGAACCACCCGCAGATCGAACTGGTAGCGGCATACTCTTCAGATCGATCGAGGGGGAAGACCCTGGGAGAGATATGGAGAATCCCAGAGATACCGCTCATAGAAGATGTGTCATCTTTGAAGCTGGAGAAACTGGACGTAGAAGATGCTGCTGCGAAAGGGGTGAAAATCGCCTTCGGCGCACTTCCTGCAGACCTGGCAAGAGATGTCGAGCTCGTTGCAGCCTCAAAGGGGATCGCGGTGTTCTCAAACGCGGGAGCCTACAGGATGGAGTCAGACGTTCCGATATTGATACCGGAAATCAACTTCGACCATCTGAATATTGTGGACGTGCAGAGGAAGAACCGAAACAGCAAGGGGTTCATAGTCACGAACTCGAACTGCTCGGTTGCAGGTTTATCGGTAGCGCTTAAGCCTTTAGTAGACCGGCTCCGGTTCAAGAGGGTGTTCGTGAGCACATACCAGGCGATCTCCGGCGCGGGATATCCCGGAGTTCCTTCACTGGACATCAACGCCAACTGCCTGCCCTTCATCAAGAACGAGGAGGAGAAGATGAATCGTGAGGCACGCAAGATACTCGGAAGCTTCAACGGCAAATCGATAGATCCACGGGATATCGAGGTCTGGGCACACTGCGTGAGGGTGCCCTGCAGGGATGGTCACCTCGAATCCGTCAGCATTCTACTGGATGGGCAACCTCCGAGCGTAGAAGAGTTGGAGCGGATATTCGATGAGTTCACGGGCGTACCACAGGAGCTGAAACTTCCGACTGCCCCGCAGCAGGCGATAATAGTGCGGAAGGAGAGGGACAGACCACAGCCCATCCTGGATGCAATGGCCGGCTATCCGGATAGAGCCAGAGGAATGGCGGTATCGGTTGGAAGGATAAGGATAGACGGCAATCTGCTGAGATTCTTCTGTCTAGTGCATAACACATTAAGAGGCGGCGCGGGAGATTCTGTGCTTAACGCGGAATGCGCAATCCATGAGGGAAAAACATAGTCCATCAGGAGCGAGCTAGGCTTGCTGAGCGAGAAGGAGGAGTGAAAGAAATGAAAAAAGAAAAGAAAATACGGACCTACGGCGAGATAAACGAGAAGATACTTGCGAAAAGTGTCTCTGTCATGACCGCCGAGGAATTCAAGGCGAAGGTTGAAACCGACGGCCTGGAGAAGGCTGCTGAGGAGGTCGATGTTGTGACCACCGGAACCTTCGGCGCTATGTGCTCCTCCGGACTGCTTCTCAACTTCGGTCACTCAGACCCACCGATAAAGATGCAGAAGATCTTGCTGGACGAGATTCCGGCCTTCGGCGGTCTCGCGGCGGTCGACACATATCTCGGCGCTACGGAGATGGACGAGAGCCTCAACTTCTTTCGCGGGGGCGCCCATGTAATAGAGGATATCGTACGGGGAAAGCCCGTGAGGCTAAAGGCTCACTCGTACGGGACGGACTGCTACCCAAGGAAGGACATTGATACATGGATATCATTGAAAACGGTTAACCAGGCCGTCCTGTTGAATCCGAGGAACTGCTATCAGAACTACGCCGCGGCGACGAACTCATCGGACAAAATAATCTACACATACATGGGCAAACTGCTGCCCGAGTTCGGAAATGTCACATACAGCTCCGCGGGGGAATTGAGCCCGCTGTTGAACGACCCGTTCTACAGGACGATCGGCATCGGAACCAGGATATTCCTGGGAGGCGGTGACGGATACGTCTTCTGGGAGGGGACGCAGTTCAACGCCAAGACACCGAGGGCTCCGAACGGCACGCCTACCCGTCCAGCGGGCGCCATCGCGGTGGTCGGCGACCTGAAGAAGATGTCCGCAGATTATCTGCGGGGGCTGACGATGCACAGGTACGGGACCACGCTGGCCGTGGGGATAGGAATTCCGATCCCGATTCTCGACCTGGAAATGGCCAAGTTCTGCTCCGTGAGAGACGCGGATATTTCTACCGCCGTCTTCGACTACAGCGAGGAGAAGAGGAGCAGAGGCGTTGTCAGGGAAGCAAATTACGAGGAGCTCAAGAGCGGCGAGTTGGAGATTAAGGGGACGAAGGTTCCGACCTCCTCCCTTTCGAGCATGTACAAGGCGAGGCAGATAACCGTCGAGCTCAAGAACCGGATTGTGAACGGGAACTTCTTGCTCCAGGAGCCAATCGAGAGATTCGACCTGGAGCATACCATGAAGCCACTTGAGATACGGACCAGGGAGGAGGTGCTCAAATGAAAACAAAGCTAGTCCTGACTTTCCCTCAGATCGCTGTCCAAGAGCCAATCACATGCTCCCTGGTCGAAGAGTTCCGAATCAAGATGAACATCCTGAGGGCACAGATCGACGAAAGAGGCGGCAAGATCGTCCTCGAACTGACGGGCACGAGCGACCAGATAAAGGACGGAATCCACTATCTGAAGGACAAGAACGTGAAGGTCCAATCGATCGAGGAAGGGGTCAGGAAGGACGAGGACAAATGCACGCATTGCGGCGCCTGCATTTCGGTATGCCCGACGGCAGCTCTCTGTTTTGACAAGGAGAGCTGGAAGGTGGTATTCGACGACCAGAAATGCGTAGTCTGCGGGCTTTGTATAGACGCATGTCCGACGACCGCGATGGAGCTTCTCCTGTGAAGAGGATGCGATCATGATTAAGAAGAGGGTTGAGATCGGCGAGACAGCCGCTACCATCTCTTGCGAGGAAAGGTATCTCCAGCCGGTCATCGACGGGATCATCTCGGCAAGGAAGCAGATCACGGCCTACGGGCGCGCTAACCCGGATTTCTTCCTTTCCCTGGAGCCGATGGATCCAGAGCCGGGAGCTCCTGCCATCATAAGGAGAATGTGCATTTCCTCGGGCAGATCCGGAACCGGCCCTATGTCCTGCGTCGCGGGAGCAGTGGCCGCGGCCGGGGTCCAGTCGGCCATAGAAATGGGGTCGGAGCACTGCGTCGTCGACAACGGCGGCGACCTCGCAATGATCCTGAAGAGCCCGGTAAGCGTTGGAATCCTGGATTCGCTTGAATCGGGATTCCTTCCGACTGTGGAGGTCGGGCCGACCGGGGGCGCGATAATCGGGATTTGCACCTCTTCCGGAGCCTACGGTCATTCAATAAGCCTCGGCAGGGCGGACTCGACCACAGTCATGGCGCGCGACCCGATATTGGCAGATGCTTTGGCGACTGCTGCATGCAACGCATGTTCGGAGCCGTCGGAGATTCGGAACGCGTTGCGAGCGCTGCAGGATTTCGACGAGGTAATTTGGGCAGTTGCGAAGATAGATGGATTCATCGGCACCTTTGGGGATATGCCCCGGGTCAAATTCACTGAGAAGAGCAGGTCAGGCCTGACAATCCATTCGGCATTCAGAGCCGAGGTGCCAATCTGAGGACGATGACATTCGTGGGGATCGGATAATATGAAGGTAATGAAGTTCGGCGGAACCTGTATGAGCAACAATGAGATGATGACCAAGGTCGAGGATGTCATCGCCAGGGAAAAGGAGGAGAAGGTAATCCTCGTCTCAGCGGTTGCAGGCGTTACTGACAATATCTCCGGGTTCATAGAAAGCTTTCACTCGGATGAGGAGATCGAGAACTATGTCAAGGAGCTCAAGAAGCTCCATCTCAAGCTTCTCCCCCCGGATGAAGATCTGACGAAGGAGGCGACAACCGCGCTCGACCAGCGCTTCAACAAGCTCGAGACTCTGCTATACGGCGTCAGCTACACCGAGGAGATCACGCCGAGGACACGCGATCTGATAATCAGTATGGGCGAGAGGCTCTCGTCGATCGTATTGGCGACAAGGCTTAGGGCGAGGGGGCTGAACTCGTCCTTCTTCAACTCAGATGAACTGGGCATCATCACGGACGGAGTCCACGGCAACGCGACTGCAGACCTGAAGGAGTGCGAAAGAAGCGTGGGTCCGAAGATATTTGCCCTTTCAAAGGCTGGCGTCATACCAGTTGTGACCGGATTCTTCGGAATTTCTCCCGGAGGACATGTGACCACTTTCGGAAGAGGTGGCACAGATTACTCCGCCTCGGTACTCGGATTCGCCTGTAGCGCTTCAGTCATCGAGATATGGAAGGATGTAGACGGTTTCATGACAGCCGATCCAAAGATGGCAACGGACGCGAAGCAGGTGGACAAACTATCATACGAGGAGGCTGCTGAGCTGGCATACTTCGGAGCTAAGGTCCTGCATCCGAGGACCGTCTTTCCAGCTATGGAGAAGGATATACCGATCGCGGTCAGAAACGTCCTGAAACCGGATTCCGCGGGCTCAATGATATTCAAGAATTCGACGAAACGAAAGAACATCCTGAAGAGCGTGTCCTACCTGAGAAACATCGCGACGATCAAGGTCTTCGGGACGGGTGCGGGGTACAAGACCGGCTTTCTTAGAGATATTTCCGAGGCGATGTCTGAGGCCGACATCAACATCTACTCTGCGACCACCTCTCAGACATGCGTCGCGATGCTGATCGAGAAGTCCGATGTCAAGAAGGCTCAGGATATTCTGGAGAAAATGCTAGGAGGGTACTACGAGCGCCTCGAAGTGACGGAGAACATCGCACTTATCTGCACGGTGGGATCCGGCTTGGCGAGTACTCGCGGAATAGCCGCACGCGTGTTCAAGGTGGTGGCGGCAAACGACGTGAACGTCGATCTGATATCTGCGGGAGCATCTACCGTTGCCTACCATTTCACGATCGACAAGAAGGATCTACAGAAGACGATCAGGGCGATACACGACGAGTTCTTCCCGAAGAAATCCTGAGACATCTATCGAACGATTCTGACGAAGGTAGTGTGATAGGCGGAATTACCGCCGAATCGCTGGATATAGTCCGATGTAATGAAGTTAATGTTCTTTCCTTCATCGCATAATTTCGGCCAAAAACCCGTGTAGACGACGACGACTCCGACAGGAATCCTGTCTGAGATTTCCACCGGCAGGGTCAGAGAACCGGTCTGGTTCTCAATTGTGACCTTCGATTGATCCATGAGGCCCAACGTTTTCGAATCCTCCGGGCTGATCAGGATCCTCTGGGCAATATCATCCTTGAAAAGTAGATGAGTCGATGAATGGTTCATCTCGAATGTGCATGGGCTGAGGAGCTGGTAGGGATGAGTTCCCTTCAATGGGACATGGTCAGGCACAGAGGGCAAACCGTCCTCCTCCGCCGATCTTGAATATATTTCTATCTTTCCCGAGGGGGTCTGGTAGACATCTAGGGGGAGAGGGGACATCTTGGCGAATCCCCTGCGTCTCAACGCCTGCATATCGGAATCGATCCTCCTGCTCTTCTTTACGATATTGGAGATTATTGTCTTCTGGTCCTCGTATAGCTCTTTCTGCCGAAGTCCCAGAGACTTGGCGAGCGATTTAAACAGCTCCACATTGCTCCTGGATTCCTCCCACGGAGTAGCAGCTGGCTCATTGAGATTTACATAGTCATGGAAGTACGAGGAGACGAGATCCAAGTGCTCGAACATCGAAGTCGCTGGGAGAACAATATCGCTCCAATCGGCAGTATCTGTCATGAAAAGATCGTGTGTTACGATGAACGCATCGCTCGATGATAGCGCTTTCCTTAGAGCGTTCTGATTCGGAAGAGTCGCGAGCGGGTTGGAGTTGATCACAAGCAGTACCCGAAGCCGCTCCTCCTCGATCAGCCTTGGCAGCTCAAGCACATTGAAGGAGCTATCTGGAACCGTTCTCAGGTCGGCGGCGGTGAGGTAATCCATGTCGAAATCAGTCGCGTCGTTCGTGTATATGAATCCACGGTGCTGCCCAATAATGGATGGAATGAGCGAAATCGTTCGCACCATTTCCCCGCCATTCCTCTGCCTCTGAAGGCCTAGGCCGATTTGAATCACGCAAGGCCGCAGAGAGACGAATTCGGTCGACAGCTCGGCAATATCCGAAGGTCTCAAGCCGGTTATCTCCGATCCTCTGTTGATATCGTACTTCCTGGCGACTTCAACAAGGTTCTCGAATCCGATGGTGAATCTCTGCAGGAACTCCTGGTCGTGCATGTTGTTCTCGACGATGTGGTTTATCATCGTCAGCGCAAGTGCAGCGTCCGTTCCGGGACGGATCTGAAGGTGTCTGCCCATCTCTGCGGTCGGCGTTCGAATTGGGTCGATCACCCATACCGAGGCGCCCTTCTTCTTTGCCTTCTGGACTAGCTGCGCGCCATGCATGTTCGTCCACTTCGAATTGATGCCCCATAGGACAATGAGCCGGGCTTCGGGTATTTTCTCTGCGGGATAACCGTTCTGGCTTCCGAAGTTGTACTCTAAAGCCGCGTCCCCCGCGGCGGAGCAAATCGTATCGGCACTAATCGATCCGTTTATCGCGTTCATGAACCTGAGCGGGAAATATCGGGATAGAGTTCCGGTGTTTGCGTGTGTGTCGTATAAGCCTATAGACGAAGATCCAGACTCCCGAGTGGCGGTCTTGATGCGATCCGAGATCTCTTTCAGGGCGTCATCCCAGGTGATCGCAGTGAACTGGCCCGATCCTCTTTCACCGATTCTCCTTAGCGGCGTCCCGATCCTCAGGTCTGACTGCACCTTCTTGGAAAAAGCGCGGATCCTGGGGCATATGACGCCCTGGGTAATCGGATGGGATTTATTACCATCAATCCCTACGATTGCATTATCCCTTACGCGGATGATAAGACTACAGGCGTCGTAGCAATCTCTGGTACATGCACAAATGACATTCAAATGAAATCACATCCGGATGAGAGCGTCAGGCGGCCAATAGCTCGGTTCCAGCCTTTGATAGCAATTTTCTGAAATAAAAAATGATTGACGGCAATTGATTTTGGTACAGGGTAGAAGGAGTCTATCGAAAACCCTCCCATCTTCTGATCCTGAGGCATCATTAGCTCTGCTCGATTGTCTTTCTGTATTGTTCTGCTGAGATCAGCTCCTCGAGTTCGGATGGGTCTGTGATCTCGATCTCCACCAACCAGCCGGACCCATACGGGTCTTCGTTAATGAGCTCGGGCTTCGCCGGCTCGTCGTTCCCAACAAGCTCGACATTCACCTTTGCGATTTTCCCGCTGATTGGAGCATAGATTTCAGACCTGGCCTTGACCGATTCCACCGCGGCGAACTCCTCCCCCTTCTCGACACTCCTGCCCGCTTCTGGAAGCTCCACATAGACTACCTCGTGCAGCTCCTCCTGGGCAAAATCGGTGATACCGATAACGGCGATGTTATCCTTGATCCTGATCCATTCGTGCGTGTCCACGTATTTCAGGTCATCTGGAACCTCGCTCAATGTGAATATCCCCTGCGTGGCGAATCCTCCTGATGGGATAAATAAGTTGAGAGATGTCATCTAATTTGCTGAGCTATAGGAACTCGGTGCAGGTCACGGCGGCGACGATCAGGATTAGACCGAGAACGGAGAGCGCTGAGTTGGCTACTATATCGTTATACTTGAAGTCGCCCCTGAACCTCCTGTTCGAGATGGGCCATAGCAGCCTGGTTCCCGCCCGAGTGAGCGAGTCGGTGGCCGGGTGCGAGAATGTCGATAGAAAAAGTGAAGCAAATATCGGGGCGATCCACCAATTGGAAAGGACAAATCCGGTGTATCGGACGATGAGTACGCATGGAATCATCATAGCCGCGGCAATCACGAGGGAAGAGCCGAGGCTATGGCTAAATTGGCTTCTGTGCGCCTTTTCATCGGCCGCCGCGAAAATGAGATCCATATCGGGTATCACCGCGGATACACCGCCGAGGATGCCGAGCAAGCTAGCCATCGCAGCCTCGTGAGTGATCTGCGCGCCCGAAATCCACGAAATGCCCGCACCGAGGAGAAAATGCGTCTTGGTCTTCAAGTCTGCACGTTCCTAAACGGCGATGATATTGAGTTCTATTTCAATTTGATTTTGCCTGTCTCAAAAGATTTATTGTTACAATATTGTGAACCTAATTCTCCCCGACAGGTTCTCGGGAAGCTTATTTAGTCCTTGAACAATCTACCCGGTCAATAGATATTGGAGGGATATCTCATGGAGAAGAATTCGATCTCATTCCTTGAGCGACTGACGAACTGCTTTGGACCCTCGGGGTTCGAACGGGAGCCGCTCCTGATCGTCAAGGAATACGTCAAGCCGCATGTCGACAAGATCACGACAGACAAGCTCGGCTCCCTGCACTTCGAAAAGCGGGGTAGCGCCGACTTCCCCAGAGTCCTGCTGCCGGGACATGTCGACGAGGTGGGATTCGTCATATCCGGCATCAATAAGCAGGGATTTCTGACATTCAACCCGCTCGGAGGATGGTTCGACCAGATACTTCTCGGCCAGAGGATCCGTGTACGAACCAACCTGGGGGATGTGGACGGAGTGATCGCGGCAAAGCCGCCCCATCTCCTCCAGGAGGAGGAGCGCAACAAGGTGTTCAAGAAGGAGCAGATGTTCATAGATGTCGGGGCATCAAACGAAGACGAGGCCAAGGCCATGGGGATTCGCATCGGCAACCCCGCCGTTCCGATCTCAGACTTCTCGACTGTATCGAAGAAGAAATACAAGGATGGCAAACTCTCCGGGAAGGAGACCATCTGCTTCGGAAAGGCCTTCGACGACCGGGTAGGCGCGTTCATATCTGCCGAGAGCGTCAGGATAATAGCGACTCAGAAGATAAAACACCCGAACACCGTGATCGGAGCCGCCACGGTTCAAGAGGAGGTAGGTCTTCGAGGCGCGAGGACCACCGGGTTCGTCACACAGCCCGATGTATGCATCACTCTGGAGGTTGACATATCCGGAGATGTTCCTGGGATAGAGCCGCACCAGGCCCCGACTCGCATGGGCGATGGCCCGGGAGTGACGACATATGATGGATCGATGATTCCGAACCAGGGGCTCGTGGAGTTCGTGATTGACACCGCGAAAAGGGCGAAGATACCATACCAGCTTTCGCAGATCGCGAGGGGAGGCACGGACGCGGGGATAATACATATTTCCAATGCTGGCTGCCCGAGCGTCGTCCTCGGTGTGCCCACGCGGCACATACACTCACATGTTGGCATCTGCAGCATGAAGGATATCGAGAACTCCGTGAAGCTCGTGGTGGAGCTGGTCAAGAAACTGGATAAGAAGACCGTTAACGATTTCACGAAGATTTGAACGGGAAGCTATACAGATGTTGCTCTCTGACGGGGATATACTGAGACTGCTCGGGAGCGGGGAGCTGGTAATCGAGAACTTCCACAGGGAGAACCTGACCCCGAACGGATATGACCTGACGATCGCGCATATCTCTATACCCTCAAAGGATGCGGAAATTGAAGAAGAAAAAGCCGTTATCCCCCCAATGACCTGGTTTCTGGTCGGGACCGAGGAGGTGTTATCGCTCCCGGACGATTTGGCATGCGACCTCTGGATCAAGACTTCCTGGGCGAGAAAGGGGGTCATCAGCTCCTTCGGCAAGATCGATGCCGGCTTCAGGGGAAACCTGACTCTCTCGGCTTTCAACGCCTCTCGGAACGAATTGGATATCTCCATCGGGCAGAAATTCGCCCAGATGAGCCTGATTCCACTGCATTCCCGAGCGGAAAAGGGGTACGCCGACAGGAGCGGGAACTTTCAGGACCAGCGTGGAATTACAATAGAGCCGCGCAAGCTCATTTGAGCGAGATGTCGAAGCCGTAGTATCTGAGGGTAGGGGAGTAGCTCTTTACCATCCTGCTGTCTATATTTTCGACAGACCTGCCCAGTTCCGATATCTTGCACGAGATCGCATCAATTCTGTCCTCGAGCTCATCCTCGGCCATGATGTCGTATAGATGTATGATTCCGCCGTCCAGAAGCATTTCGCAGGCGATATCGAGGAAGTCAAAGGCGGAATGTGGCAGGTTCATTATTATGCGGTGAACGGGCGGTATTTCGGAATATATTTCCCTCACATCTCCCAAGAACGGTTTAACGACCTCCGTCACCTTGTTCAACTCGATGTTTTCCTTTAGCAGCTGGAACGCGACTTCGTTTATGTCGCACGCGTAGACCATCTCCGGTGAATGGGTCTTAGCGATCAATATTGTAAAAGGGCCTACACCAGCAAACATGTCGAAGACTCTTTCACCGTTGCGGACCTGGTCCGCGACGAGCTTCCTCTCGGTCGCCAGCCTCGGTGAGAAGAACATGGTCCGCGGATCGACTGAGAACACGAGGCCGTGCTCTCTGTAGCTCGTGAGCGTATCCGAAGAACCGTATATGATCTCCAGGTCCCTTGTACGCTCCTCACCTCTCACGCCCGAGTCGAGGCAGACCGTCTTGACCGGTTTGTTCACCTTCGCAATCGCCCTCCCGATCTTCTTCCGGTGCTTCCGGAGCTCATCCGAAAGCCTCACTATGGCCACATGACCGATGATGTCAAGAGAGCTCGGGAGAAGCGTTTCGAGCTCATCAGGCATATCCAGCAGATCCCTGTAATCTGTCGGCAGCTGCTTGAGCTCCCGGAAAGAGCGGGTGACCAGTTCGTAGCCCAGATCGACATTTATCTTGATAGGGAAGTAGACGTTCTTCGAATCTGAGCCGACCTGGAGGTCGGTCCTGAGGGCGCCCTTCTCCATCAACTTCTTCCTCAGCTGCTCCGCCTTTTTCTTGGGCACGACGACTGCGATGCTCTCCATTTCGACCCTGGGAGCGTGTTACAGAAGAATAACAGTTGCGGAGGCACATATCCGGCCATGGGAAACAATATCTACCCTGTAATAGCTAGCACTGACGGCGTTGTCCAATGGGCAAGATAGTTCTGATCGGGCTCGGCCTGCACGACGAGAAGAGCATAACGCTGGAGGCTCTGGAATGCGCCAAAGGGTGCGACATGCTGTTCGCTGAGCAGTACACATCGCTTCTCGCGGAGGGCTCAATCGAGAGATTGGAGCGAAGGATCGGCAAGGAGATACAGCTGCTCGACAGAAAGCGCATCGAGGACGGCAGCTTCTTGATTCTAGCAAGGGAGATGGCAATCGGCCTTTTGATCCCGGGAGATCCTATGACAGCGACCACCCATGTCGACCTCCGGATAAGGGCGCACGAGAAGGACATCGAATGCGAGATAGTGCACGGGACTTCCGTAATCGTCGCCGTCCCCGGGATACTGGGGTTGCAGCATTACAAGTTCGGCAGGACCGTGACAATACCTTTCAACGAGGCAGGATATGACCCGACAAGTCCTCTGGAACTCCTGATGAAGAACCTAGAAAACGGTCTGCACACACTAGCGCTGCTCGATATACAGGCGGACAAGGAGAGATACATGACCGCCAACGAAGGGCTCGAATGGATACTGAGAACGGCCGAGAAATTGGGATATGATGTCATAGGAGAAAATTTGCTTGCATGCGTAGTTGCAAGAGCTGGATCGAAGGATTGCATGGCACGCGCCGATAAATTGTCGGAGCTCATCAAAATGGAATTCGGACCGCCCCTGCACACGATCGTGATACCTGGGAAACTGCACTTCCAGGAGACAGAGGCACTGATACGCCTCGCGAAGGCTCCTCCTGAGTTGTTCATGAAGTTATAATTTCGGTTTTCCTATGAGAAGGGATATCCTTAGCCGGTCCCCAAGAGACGGGTCCTCGTAGCTTCCGATCATCAGCTTAGAGTTGGGAAGCCAGTTGTGAATCTCCCCGACCACATCCTCGACCTCCTTTTCATCGACTGGGTGGGAGGAGATAATGGCAAATGCGGAGGGAGAAGATTTCAGGTCGAAATCGAACCAGGGAGATTCGAACGCTTCTCTGATCGCATTTCTGTCCCGGTATGTTCCCCGGCCCAAGCCCACGCCGAGTCTAAAAGAGCCTGAGTTGCCAGCAACCTGCCTCATTACCGGAATGTCCGCGTTAGTCATCACCCTCGACAGGTCGAGGATGGGTCTCTCCATTATCGAATTCATTATCTTGAACGCCTTGTCGATAGGCATCCTGGGAACCAGATCCTTCAGCTTGTCGTTCTCGAAGCAGATGAGCAGCTCGGTTCTCCCCTCAATATCTTTCATCGCTTCTAATGCGGCGTTCCTTCTGGTTTCGCTTTCCACTGAGAAAGGCAAGGAAGAGATGCATAACGCATTCTTTCCAAGTATTTTGGCGACGGTAGAAAGAAATCTCATCCCGTGGCTTCCTGTTATTCCGCCCAGTCCTGCAATCAATATCGAAATCTCGCACTCCTCGAATTTATCCCTGATTTGCTGCGGGATAATGTTCTTGGACAGCATGGATGGATCGGTCAGCGCGAAATTGACAAACTGCTCGGAAGAAATCACGAGCTTCTCTGCCCGCTGACAGCGCTCCAGGTCCGCTGCCGTGCTCCCAATCGCGACGCTCGGCAGTTTCGTCCCCGCGACGAAGTTGCAGCCCGCGCCTCCGATCCCGAAAATCTTGAACATGAGCGGCTCTCGGCCGGGATTCAATCCGAAAGCCGTCTGGAGAGCGCACATCGTCACTTCGGATTACCGCATGCTGATATAATCTTATTGCCAGTAATGCGGAAACGGAGGTAAGGAAAACTTGCCAATATTCCACTCACCTCAGCATAATTAAGTACTTACGCCATTATTCTCAGATAGGGGGAAAACGATGATTAACCCAAGGGTATTAGATCTGGAAATATGGGGAGAGGAATTATTTCAATTAAAATCATACGGTTAGAATCCAAATTAATTGGCAAGTATGGACATTATTGAAAAAAGGGGCTCTGAATGAGGATATTTCATGTCTCGGACACGCACATAGGATATTCGGCGTTTGCCAGAATCGACCCGGATACTGGCATAAATCAGAGAGAGGCAGATTTCTACGCCTCATTCGAGAGATTCGTGGAAATCGCTCTAAAGGAGCAGCCGAACCTTGTGATTCACTCAGGCGACCTTTTTGACACGGTTCGGCCTTCGAACCGAGCTATTTCATTTGCACTCAGGCAGATTAAAAAATTGTCCGATGCAGGAATACCGTTCATCGCCATCTCGGGCAACCATGAAACCCCGAGGCTTAGGGAAACGGGGAGCGTGTTCAGGATCCTCGAGCATCTGCCCAATTGCAGCTTCGTGTACGAGAACGGATTCGAGAAGATAGTCATGGATGGTGTGGAGATCATTTGCCACCCGCATTCTTCCGAGGATGAATTCAGGGAGGGTATGGCAGAGGCATCGAAGATAGAAAAGGAGCATCCACGGGTAGTGATACTTCATGTTGGCATAGTGGGTTTGGGCGTTTTTCGCACTGATGAAATCAACGAGCTGATCCTGAAACCTTCCGATATGGATCCAAGGGCGGACTACATCGCCCTCGGTCATTATCACAAGTTCACCGAGATTTCGAAGAACACGGCCTATGCGGGATCGACTGAGAGGTTAAGCATTTCCGAGGCGGACAGCGAGAAGGGATTCATCGACCTCGAACTTGACTCCGGAAAGAAAAGGTTCGTTATGCTTCCGACGAGGCCGATGATAGACATACCCGCGTTGAAGGTTGATGGCGAGGATGCATCGACGGTCAGGGACAGGATATCGGAGGAGCTTGACAGAAGAGAGATCGACGACGCGATCGTCAGAATGGTAATTCGCGGGATTTCTCGGGAGGCTCATCGGTCGCTTGACCTGAACAGGATAAGAAAATCCGCCCAGAAGGCGCTCAATTTCGAACTCAGAATCGAGAGGGACGAGAAGGAGCAGGTGATTAAGGGAGCGACTTCACAAATCGGCTCTCTGGAGGAGGAGTTCCGGAGATATCTGGAACAGCGCTGCCCGGAGCCCGAGGAAAGGAAGAAGCTCCATTCGATCGCAATGGACTTCTTCGAGGAGAAGTAGCAATGAGGCTGAACTACATCGAGCTGCGGAACTATCGTAAGTTCGAGAGGATCAAGCTGGAGTTCCCCGATGGATTGGTCGGGATCTTGGGAAACAACGGCGTTGGCAAGTCGACCCTCGTAGAATCGGTCAGCTGGGCGCTTTTCGGCAATCAGAAGGAGATAGTCAGGACCGGCAAGGAGAGCATCAGGAGGAGCGACGCCCCGGATAACGAACCGACTTTCGTGAAACTGGAGTTCAGGTTCGCGGGCGACGAGTACGTCGTGACGAGGGAAATGAGTGGAAAGTCGCTCTCAATGGATGCTAAGCTGCTCATCAACGGGCATGTAGTCGCCACGGGGGCGAACGAGGTAACAAGCCTCGTACAGGAGAAGCTTGGAATGGACTACAAGTCGTTCTTCATCTCGGTCTTCGCGAGGCAGAAGGAGCTCAATGCACTATCGTCGCTGACCGAGAGAGACCGGAGGATCACGATCGTCAGAATGCTAGGGATAGATCAACTGGACGATATAATAGACAACATTTCGAAATACGAGAGGGGTTCGCGGGAACGGACATCGGATCTCAGGTCTTTGCTGATAGACGAAGGCGGACAACCGAAGTCAAAGATCTTGGAGTCGAGTAGGAGCGAACTCGAAAAAGAGGCTACCGCGCTTTCGAAGGAAATCGAGTCGATGCGAGGAAGGCAATCGAAGCTCAAGGAGGAAGAGAAGGATACAGAGGACAGGTTGAGTAGACTATCCGAAAAGTTGCGAGGTCTTAGAGAGGCGCAGAAACTCCTGGAGAAGGATAAACGGATGCACGATTCAAGAAAGGAAAGAAGAGATCAGCTGGAGGGGGAGATCGCGGAGGCGAGAAAAGCAGCTGAGGAAGCTTTATCCTTACCGGAGCTGAACTCGGAGTATCAGACTCTCAAGAAGCAGACGGAGCAACAGATCTCGAATAAATCGAAGGCCGAGAGACTGAAGGAGATCGTGGGGGAAATCGAAGCCATCGATCAGGAGATCGCCGAGAACAGAGAAGAAATAGAAGAACTCAGCGAATCCCTTGAAAAGACCGCTTCGATCAAGGAAAAGGCCGACAAGACCGTTGAGATGATGAAGGCATCCGAGAAAGATCTCGTCGAACTGAGGAACGAAAAATCAAAGCTGGACCAGCAGATGACCAGCATCGAGGAGAATATGAACTCGGAAAGGGAGCACCTATCTCAAATCGAAAAGTTGGGTCCTGAGAGCGTATGCCCTACATGCGAGAGACCCCTCGGGGACCACTACGAACATCTCATGGAGAAGATGTCCTCGTCGATGAAATCCTCTGAGAATAAGCTTGAAGAGATACGAATTGCCAAGGAGATTGCAGAATCTGAAATCAACGACCGGGCAAAGAAGATGGAGGCGCTCAAGAAGCGGCAGGAGGCCATTAAGCGGGAGGAGATGGCGCTTCAACAGGCCGAGCACTCAATGAAGGCGGCGAGTAAGAACATCGATAAAAACTCGCGTAGACGAGAAAAACTGGTATCGCAAATGAAGTCGATCGGAGAGATTGAATTCGATTCCGAAAAATTGAGCTCGCAGGAATCGAAACTCCGAGAGATCGAAAAGAGGAGGGACAGGCTGATAGGGCTGTCCACAATAGCAGGCAGATTGCCGGAACTGGAAAAGACCTTTAAGGAGATCGAAACTGAGCTGAAAAAGATGGGGGAGAAGATCGAGTCGGTACGAATCGATACAGGTGAAATAGTGAAGCTGGAAACCCTCGAAACCGAGCTGGTGGAAAAGAGAAAAGAGCTTAAGAAAAAATCGGAGGAGACTTACGAATCGATCGTCGGGCTGTCGGCAAAGAGGGAGTCGATCTCTGCGGAGATGAAATCCATCGAGAGAGAGAAAAAATCACTTGGAGAGATCGAAGCACAACTCGCAGGTATTGAGGATAAACAGCGGAGCAGCTCGAAGCTGCTCGAGATAATGAAGGAGTTCAGAAAGGACCTGATCTCCAGGATCATCCCGACGCTCTCCCAGGTGGCGACGGACCTCATCCTCCAGCTGACGGAGGGGAAATACACCGCGCTCACGCTCGACGAGGGGTACAACATATACATCGAGGACAACGGGGAGGAGCACAGGCTGGAGAGATTCTCGGGCGGGGAGACCGACCTCGCGAACCTATGTCTCAGGCTGGCGATATCCAAGGTGATTTCGGAGCGCGCGGGAACCGAGGGAATGAACTTCATCGTGCTCGACGAGATCTTCGGCTCGCAGGATGCCCTCCGGAAGAGGAATCTGCTGTCCGCGTTCAACGCGCTCTCGAGACAGTTCAGGCAGATATTCCTGATTACCCATATCGAGGAGATCAAGGACTCCCTCAGCGGGATAATCGAGGTCTACGAGGACGAGCGGGGCGTGAGCCACGCGAAGCTGACCGCGTGATCAGGCGAACTCCCCGAGCTTCTTCTGGTCCTGGATGACTATCTCCTTTTCCTCGTGCGGGATGCCGAGCAGGTCCATCATGTACAGCGCGTTCTTGGCGGCCTTGGCCATCCCGTGGTTGTTGAAGTATATCCTGACCTCGTCCGCGTTCTGGATGATCTCCTCAAGGCGGGGCTTCCAGCGGCCCAGCTGCTCCTCGGAGTAGAGGTAGTCGTATCGGTTTATCCGGTGGTCGTCCTCCCTTTCGTCGTCCTTGAACCAGATATCGTAATTTCTCCCGTGGAACCTGACATAGGCGTGCCTGGCCGTAAGGGAGCGGGTAATCGGAAATGCCGGGCCGTCGACTATCGTGTTGGTGATCCCGAACTCCACCAGAAGATCGAGCACATCCGATTTGAGCTCAGTCCCTCGATCGTTCAGCCAGCTCCTGTGGCGGAACTCTACCGCGTACTTGAAGCGGTCCGCGCTGACGACCTCGAACAGCTTCCTCAGCTTCTGCATGCTCGCCTCGTCCAGGAGCTTGAAGTACGGCGAGAGCTGGATCAGGACGGTGCCGAGGACTCCTCCGTCGGCGAGCGGTCTGATGCAGATATCCTCGAAGCTGGACGCCTGGGCCGCGGCCTTGTCTGCTGCGTCGTTCACGATCGTCTGATGGGTTATTATCTGGGGCATCTTGACCGAGAAATCGAAGTCCGGGATCTGAGAGCTCTTCTCCACCCAGCTCTTCACGATATCCTCAGTCGGCACCCTATAGAAGGTTGAATTAATCTCGACCGTCGGGAAGAACTTGCCGTAGTAGTGCAACCACTCGAACCGCCTGTTTGCCAGGCTCGAGGGATAGAACCGGCCTATCCAGTCATCGTATGACCAGCCCGAGCAACCGATCGAGACAACCATATCAATAATGATAATTGATTGAAGATAAAAAAATGTTATGCTCCTATCTGATTTTTATCACTGTTTTATCTATACCGGCTTTTCGACATCACAACGCTTAATATCCAGGGACAACCTGATATTCCATGTCCGAGGTTCACCGCGAAAGCGATCGGCCCCGGGCGATCGTGCACCGAAATATGGGCCCCTTCAGGACCTTTGGGTGGGAACCCCAGGCATGACTGAGGGACAATAAGGTGCACAACATTCCCCGGGCATGGGTCAGACCAGTGAGAGTGCGAGGAGCATACCGTGACCTGCGTTGTTATGCTCGGGGTACAATGC
>DSAX01000111.1 GCA_011046235.1 Methanobacteriota archaeon
CTATATAGATAACCGTAATAACATCGGCCCAACATTGAGCCATACGAATAGAAGTTATGGGAATATAACAGGATAGAGGAGACAAATATGGACATAATTCGGAGGATACAGAAGACGGGTGGATCGACCTATATAGTCTCCCTGCCGAAGGATTGGATTTCCGACTCGGGCTTGGGCAAGGGAGACGAAGTAATAATGGAATACGACAAGGACGGCTCGCTGCGCGTAGGAATCGCAAGGACGCACAAGGGATCGAAGCTGTCAAAGGATCTGGAGATAGACAACGAAATCGACCAGAAGCTGCTCATGCGCAAGCTCATCGGGATATACGTCTCCGGATACGATGTCATCAACGTACGGTCCAAGAGCCGGATATCCGCGGATAACAGGAAGACGATCCAGGAGTTCGCGAGGCGGGTCATCGGACCCGAGATCATCGAAGAGGGGACGGGGACAATAATCCTGCAGGACGTCGCCGACCACGCTGACCTCTCAATGAAGAAGGTGCTCAGGCGGATGCACCTGATGGTCCGCAACATGCTCGACGAATCCATCCGGTCGATCGAGGAGGGCTCCACGACCCTCGCGACGCAGGTGATCGAGAGGGATGACGATGTGGACAGGCTATACTGGTTCGTGGAGAAGCAGCATGCCATGTTGGGCAGGAACCCGTCCTTCGCATCGAGGATGAGGATGTCCTCGATCGAGGCGAATTCGTATCTGTCGGCCTCGAAGGCGCTCGAGCGGATAGCCGACCACGCCGCGAGAATCGCATGGAGCCTCACACTGACCCAATTCGGAAAGATCGATGAGATGTTGATCGAGAAGCTCGTCTTCCTCGGAGAGAAATCCATATCCATACTGGACGAATCAATTGACGCGCTTGTACGCGGAAGCTCCGAGATCGCGAACCGGTGCATAGAGAGGACCGCGCAGCTGAGGGACGAGACCAACGACTTCATCGGAGAGGCGGTGAAGAAGAGAGGCAAGGTCGCGGTCAGCCTCTCCTTCGCAGCAGAGAGCATCGAGAGGATTGGCGGTTACTCGGCCGACATATCCGAGATAGCCATAAACCTAGCCGAGGGCGGATAGAAGGCCGCTCAGTGGAAAAATTGACCTAGTTTGACCGCCATTTGCATCCGGAATTCGCCGGGGGATACGAGGAATGAAGCTGGAAATCTCGATCGACGGTGTAGGTCCTATCTCGGCCGAAATAGACGAGACTGGCACAGAGACTGTCGAAGAGCTGAAAAAATCCCTGCCCCTGAGGAGCACCGTGAACAGATGGGGGAGCGAGATATACTTCTATGTGGACTTCAAGGCCCCTCTGGAAAACGGTGCCAGATCGGAGATGAAAGTGGGGGAGATCGCCTACTGGCCAAACGGTCCGGCGATCGCGATATTCTTCGGGCCGACCCCCGCGAGCAGCGACGACAAGCCAATGGCGGCGTCCGACTGCAATGTGATCGGAACGGTGGAAGCCAGTCCGGATATGCTCAGCGGGGCAAGGGACGGTGCTTCGATCAAAGTGAAGCATATCTGACAACTATGGCGAAAGAACAGTGGTCCATATGAACCAACGGGCGTATCTCAAGTTGCTGATAGAGACGGTACCTGGCTACCGGGGATACGAGACCATCGAGGGCAAGACCTCGACGGACGCGCTTCTCCGGGAAAAATGCAGCATATGCATGAACAAAGCCAAGATCAACCTCGATCAGTGCAGGAGCCAGCTCCTTTCTTCAATGGGGCCTGACAGGTCGGAGATGAAGATGATTTCCGGTCTGATCAACCTGGCGAAAGAGGCGTTCATGGAAATCATGGGAGATTTCGAGTCCGAGCTGCCCAAGGTAGCTGATATTCGGAGACGTGAGAGGCTGTACGAGCTCGACCGCAATCTGCTGGAGCTGGCCGCACAGCTGGAAAATCTCTCGGATGAGATACTCGGTCATCTGATGGCCGCAGAAGATATCGATTACGGGGTGAGGGAGATGTTCATCCAGCGCGGGCTCAACAATTTCAGGGAGCTGTGGAAGGAGAGAGAGGCGCTGTTCAGAAAGCTCCAGTATTGATCATTCATCTGAGCTATTTTCGAAGGAAATCGGCCACGATCTTGTCATGGTCGAACGCGAGCTTCGGGATTTTTTTCACAGATATCAGTTCAGCGGCGGTCTCTTCGCTGTCCGTCAAAGAACCGCCCATGACTTTCATTACGAAGACGGCGCTTACGGTATGTCCTCTGGGGTCCCTTGCCGGATCGGAATATACTCCCAGAAGCCGTTCTATGCGCGTCTCCAGCCCGGTCTCCTCCCTGAACTCGCGGACTACCGCGTTCTCGAGCTTCTCACCGTACTCCACAAAGCCGCCTGGGAGGGCGTAGCGGTCCTTGAACGGCTCCTGCTTCCGCCTCACCAACACGATCTTTCCCTTAATGAGCGCAATCCCGTCTACGGTCAGGTTGGGTTTCTTGAACAGAGAATCGTGTGCCTTCATCAGCAGGTCGTTCCTGCTGTCGAATGCCATGAGCAGCCTTTTGCCGGCCTCGGTCAGGGCGCTCTGCCCCCGTCCCGAGCCCCCCCTCTCGGAGGCGACTATCTTCTCGCTAAGTATATCTTCCATGTGCTGGACGGTGCCCCAGGCGTGTCTGTATGACATGCCCATGTTCTTAGCGGCGGTCGAGAGCGATCCAGTCCTATCTATCTCCCTGAGTAACCTCGCTCGTCCCTCGCCCATGACGGACTTGCCCCTGAACCTGAGCACTGGCCTGTAATCGAATTCCATGGACTTCGTGTCTTCACCCATTTAGGAGCCCCCGGCCTTCCTTCCCCTCATCCTCATACTCCAGGATAGACCGATATAAAGAAAAGATTTATGCTCATCGTTCCATGTCCGTGAGAAAGAAGGTGTATTCCAGGTGCTCAAGATACCCACAGTACTCACCGCAGACGAGCTAATTGACAAGGCGTTCAGGAAGGCGAGTAAGGTAACGGTTACCGGCAAGAGCCGGATAGACCTCATCCGGAAGAAGAACATCGCCAAGATCTCCTCGGTTTCCGATTCCGTATCTTCTACCCTGAAGCGGTATGTCAAGAAGTTCCCGAGCATCGACAACCTACCACCGTTCTACCTCGAGATGGTCGATCTCCTTATAGGTTCGGACCAGCTGAAGAAGTCGCTCGGAGCGGCCGACTGGTGCGCCGATCAGGTGAAGAGGCTGTCGCACTCCGCGAGCTCGAAGATCAGGAGCAGCAAAAGCACCTTGGCCATCGATGAGGTCCGGAGCAAATACTACGGGCGCACCTCCTCCCTGGTGAAGCAGATCGGGAAAGACCTCGTATTTCTCGGAGAGGCCAGGAACAAGATCAAGATGATGCCTACCATCGACCCGGCCATGAGGACGATCGTGGTCGCGGGGGCGCCGAACGTCGGCAAGAGCCAATTGGTCGCGGCGATATCGACGGCGAAGCCGAAGGTCGCGTCATACCCGTTCACCACGAAGGAGATTTCCGTGGGAATACTGGAGCTGAACAGGGAGAGATATCAGATAATCGATACCCCGGGGCTGCTTGATCGTCCGATCGAAGATAGGAACGAGATAGAGCGCAGGGGCATATTGGCCCTAAGGCATCTCGCGAACCTCGTTATATTCCTGATCGATCCGACGGGCACATGCGGATATCCGGTCGATTATCAGGAATCGCTTCTGAAGAGCATTGGCGAGCAGTTTCCAGATGCTAGAATATTGGTAGTTGAGAATAAGGCAGATATGTTACAAATAAAAAGCAATCGTATCTCAGTTAGCGCGCTGAATAAGATTGGTCTGGACGAATTGAACAACGAGATTGCTAAACTGCTATTAGATTCCGTACAACATGAGATAGACGAAAAATAGTTATTTGCCTCGTATGAAAAAGCTCATTTCGTTTTCAATATTTCATGTCGGGAAATACCTTGCTTTACTCCTTAATTCTTGAATTTTCTTGAATTCTAATCCCTCTTTCTTGGAGCTCCGAGGTGAACTTCTTGTACACTTTGACAACTCCTATTTCTGGAGGGATAACGCCTCTTTCCTTGATTTCTCCCCGCGCAACCATTCTAGCCACAATGGCAGCTGTGTAGCCGGTAGTGCGGGCCATCGAAGTCACTCCATGCGTCTCATCGAAGAAGTCCATCATAGAGAAGGAGAGCTCCACTTCTTTTCCGTCCTTTCTACCGGAGACATCTACCCTGAGCGCGGTCAAGTCTTTCTCTTCACCGAGCCTTAAAGTTTTTTCCAGTACAGAAACTGCTACCTCCCGTGGAATGACATTGGCACCGTGGATTTCCACGGGCTCGGTGTCGAAGAAACCTGTATCCCTCATTGCCAAGATTTTCTGTGCATGTCCCGGCCACCGGGCGGTTTTCTCCCCCATATTCTTGACTCTTCCTTTCATTGTGTGCAGCAAAGTAGAGAGCCCGTCTGTATAAAACGCCTCGAGCATACCTATTTCCGAGAATTCGATCTGCTCCAATCCTGACATTGCGTCTACTTCGCTGATCTTCCCATCCCTCACGATCTTTACCTTTCCACAATACATGTTGATTAGTTCTTCGGTCGACCAAACGATCTTGTATCCGAGAGGAGGGATAGGTTTCTGGGGTATCCCGCCGCACACGATGCTAATGTTATCCACCTCGTCCATCAGATTTGCTCCCCGGCCAGCCAGGATGTTAGTAATGCCTGGAGCGACGCCACAGTCCACGAGAATCGTGATTCCAGCTTTCCTAGCCGGTGTATCTAATTCAAGCGGTCGGTCTCCAGACATAAGATCAACCAGATGTACTCCAGCTCCAACCGCAGCTTTGCTCACGAAGACGCTAAGATTTACCGGTAGGGCGCACACGGCAATGTCAACCCCCTTCATCAGTTTCCTCGTGGCTTGTTCGTCCTTGACATCGATCCGATGACCCGAGATTTTTTCACTCTTGAGCCGGGCGACAAGTCGCTCCGGCTTTTTCTTGTCGAAATCCGCGACAACTACATCAGAGACCCCATCTCTCTCAGCCATGTCCATTGCAATGACTGACCCCATCATCCCACAACCAAGAACCAGCACTTTCAACTTGTCAATCCTCCTTGCCCACTCGCTCTTCCACACGGATGTTCGACATTTTTAGCTTTCCGTGATGGATTGGGATGCGATGCAAATGATTCTTATGATTGGATCAGGGATGAAAAATACAGTTCCTCAATTTCTACAAGACTTGCCAGCTGTCTGATTTCGTACAACAAGATATTTAGTCCCTTGTAGCACTGTCCATTTGGTAGGCTGCACTCAATGGCCGCCGTCGCCTGCGAGTCTATTTTTACTTGCGGGGTATCAGGGGGAGCGATAGACACGATGAATCATCCTGCATGTAGCGAGTCGATGCGGCAGTATTTCGATGCACTGAGAGAGGAGACCGACCGCTGCTACTCCGTCGCCCGAGCGGCCAGGGCGAAAGGTCTGGATCCCGTTACTGAGGTCGAGATACCACAGGCGGAGGACCTCGCATCGAGGGTCGAGAAGCTGCTTTCCGACTGGGACACCAAGGGCATCGCCGATAGGATCCGGGAGCTGAGCAAGAACCTGGACCGAGAGGAGGTCTCCATCCAGATTGCGAAGGAACTCGCCAACAGGCCTGCAAGAACTCGTGAGGAATCGATCGACCGTGCGGTCAGGGTCGGCGTGGCCGTTCTAACCGAGGGTATTCTCGTGGCGCCCCTTGAGGGAATAGCGAGCGTGAAGATCAACAAGAACAGTGACGGGACCGAGTATCTGTCGATATATTTTTCCGGACCGATAAGATCCGCTGGTGGGACCGGACAGGCGATGTCCGTCCTGATAGCAGATATCGTCCGCAGGGAGCTGGGCATCAATGAGTATAAACCCACGGAGGGCGAGGTCCAGAGGTGGAAGGAGGAGATACCCCTCTACAAGACCTGCCAGCATTTGCAGTACTCCCCTGGCAATGAGGAGATCGACCTGGTCGCGCGAAATATCCCAGTATGTATCGACGGAGAGGGGACCGAGGATAAGGAGATATCCGGTTTTCGCGACCTCCCGAGGATAGAGACTAACAGGGTCAGGGGAGGCGGGTGCCTCGTGTTCGCGGAAGGTCTTTGCCTGAAGGCTCCCAAGCTGCAGAAGCACGTCAAGAGGCTCAAGATCGACGGCTGGGACTTCCTGGACCAGTTGCTCCTCAAGCGGGACGCATCGATCGACGCGTCCAGCAACGGCATCGCCCCCAGCTCCAAGTTTCTGAAGGACATAGTCGCCGGAAGGCCCGTCCTGTCACATCCCTCCCGGATCGGAGGGTTCAGGCTGAGATACGGCCGCAGCAGGGCCAACGGGCTCGCGGCTGTCGGGATGAACCCTGCCACTATGACGCTGCTCGGGGAGTTCATAGCTGTCGGGACGCAGGTCAAGCTCGAGCGCCCAGGCAAAGCCGGGGCGGTGACCCCGTGCGACAGCATCGAAGGACCCATCGTTCTGCTCGATAACGGAGACCTCGTTCAGGTCGACACGATCTCCGGGGCAAATGCCGTAGCGGGGAAAATAGGCGAGATAGTGGATGTCGGGGAGATACTGATACCCTTCGGGGAGTTCGCCGAGAACAACCATCCGCTGGTTCCTGTTGGGCTGACACTCGAGGAATACATTGTCCGGCTGAAATCCAAGACTCAAGATGTTCCGGAAGACATCCTCGACCCCTCGCTAGAGCGCTCCATCGAGCTATCCAGAGAATACGATATGCCGCTTCATCCAAAGTTCAACCTCTTCTGGTCGGATCTATCGATGGATGAGCTCTTGAGACTGCGCAACCACTTGATCGCATCCGGAGAGATGCGCACCACACTCCATCTTGAGAACGATCCCGATGTGAAAAAGGTTCTCGAGCTGCTCGGCGCCCTGCACTCCGTCAAGGAAAACGAGATTTCGATCGACGAGAGATACTCCGACGCGATGCTGCTGTGTCTGGGACTTCAGGTCGGAGAAGATGGTCGCATATCGGAAAGGGTCAAGCTGCCGGGGAGCAAGGAAACCCTCTCCGCGGTTTCCGAGATGTCCGGGGCCGCGGTCGCGCCCCGCGCCATGACGAGGATAGGCGCGAGGATGGCCCGGCCGGAAAAGGCGAAGGAGCGCAAGATGAAGCCTCCTCCGCATGTGCTCTTCCCGCTGGGTCAGGCGGGAGGAGCCCAGAGGCTGGTAAACGAGGCGGCCAAGAAGGGAGAGATCGAGATATCCATGGGCGAGAGGAGGTGCCCGGTATGCGGCATGACCACATTCCTCGCCATATGCGAATGCGGATCACATACCGTTGCGAGGGGTACGGAGAATATCATGAAAGTGCCGCTTCGAGAACTCCTTGATGGCGCCTTCAAGAGACTGAACATCAGCATGTCTCTGGACATCAAGGGAGTCAAGGGGATGATCTCCAGGGACAAGATACCGGAGCCGCTCGAGAAGGGGGTGCTCAGGGCCAAGAACGGGCTGTTCGTATTCAAGGACGGCACCACGAGGTTCGACACCACGGACGTCCCGCTCACGCACTTCAGGCCTTCCGAGATAGGTCTCAACCTGGATGACGCGAGGAGACTGGGATATGACCGGGACATTCATGGCATGGAGCTGGAGAACGAGGATCAGATCTGCGAGCTCAGGGTCCAGGACATAATCGTTCCAAGCGCGGGCGCAGAATACCTTTTACGTGTCGCGAAGTTCGTCGACGACCTGCTAATTCGGTTCTACGGACTCCCGGCATTCTACGGTGCCGAGAAGATCAGGGATATGGTCGGTCATCTCGTAGTCGGCCTCGCACCTCATACCTCGGGTGGGGTGCTCGCCCGTGTGATCGGCTTCAGCGACGTTCAGGCCGGTTACGCTCATCCGTACTTTCATGCGGCCAAGAGGAGGAACTGCGACGGGGATGAGGACTCGATAATATTGCTGATGGACGCCCTGCTCAACTTCTCACGGTCCTTCCTGCCGGAGAGGAGAGGCGGTCTCATGGACGCCCCGCTGGTGCTCACGATGCGCCTCGACCCCGACGAGATTGACAAGGAGGCCCACAACCTCGACTTCAGGTCCGAATACCCGGTCGAGCTTTACGATGCGGCCCTGAAGTTCGCCCATCCCAAGTCCGTGGAGGGCATAATGGACCTCGCGGGCGGAAGGATAGGCACCGTGCTGCAGTACGAGGGATTCGGTTACACGCATGAGATCGACAGGATCGACGCGGGCCCGAAGAGCTCCGCATACACCTCGTTCGGGTCGATGGACACCAAGATCGAGGCGCAGCTGGCGATCGCGAAGAAGATCAGGGCGGTAGACGCGAACGATGTCGTCCACAGGGTGATAACCAGGCATCTTCTCCCGGACCTCATCGGCAGCCTGAAGAGCTTCTCGACCCAGCAGCTCAGGTGCCCGAAGTGCAACAGGAAGTACAGGCGCATGCCCCTCAGGGGCAGGTGCGAGTGCGGTCATGCGCTCGTCCTGACGGTTCCTGAGGGGGGCGTGAGCAAGTATCTCGAAAAGGCCAAGGAGATCGCCGACAGATTCGATGTTCCCAGATACACGCGTCAGAGGATAGAACTCGTCGAGACCTCGATAAATTCGCTTTTCACATCGGACAGGGTAAAAGACAGCAGGCTCGATGATTTCATGTGAGCCAATCATCCCTCTAGGCTCGAAATCATTTCCCTGAAGCCGTCGAACTTCTCCTCGAGTATTTTCAGGCTTCTGATAACGAGATCCTTCGCGCCTATGGCTCCGTCGGTCTCGTACTTGAGTATGATTCTCGAGCGGTCCTCCTCCACCGTGATGCAATCGAGTTCGCATCTCTCGACGCATGCCATGCAGAGGTTGCATCTCTCGGGGTGTTTGATCACGATCTTCTTTCCCTCGCGTACGAACACGTCCTTCGGGCACACCTCGATGCATGCCTCGTCGAGGTCGCATCTCGCGGAGTCGATCCTGATGTTCGCGGAGTATCTGTATCCGATCCCGCAGACCGGGGAATACTTCGCGTGCTCCCGTCCGGTGGAGAGCTGCGCGGTGGCATAGGCAAGGATCGCCTGGCCGTCCTTGAGCTTCACGATTGGCACGAGGTCGTCCTTGATCCTCAGCTTCGCGTCCCCGAGCGGCTCTAGATCGCCGCTGTAGACCGTGCAGGGCCCCTTCTTGTTAATCGAGTACATGATGGTGCAGTTCGGGCACCCCTCGCCCTCGCAGCTGCATTTCTCTCGCGGTACGAGCACATCGAGATCGGTCGGGATCGGAAGCATGCCGAGTCTGTGCGCGATCATCTCGTCGAACAGGGGCGATACGCTCTCGTACTCCTTGCCCTGGTCGTCCATTATCGCGCCCATGTGATACTCGACGGATTCGATCGCCATCTTGGGGACATCCGCGATCATAGTCCTCCTGATAGCGTTGACTATGGATGCGTCCGTTTCCGAGAACACGATCCTGCCGCGGTTCGCGGTCATCTCCTGTATCTCAGTATTCATCAGGACCACTCTGCTATTATCTAGATTAGACTCTTCGTCCCCGTCGCCCGCCGCTCTTCTTCGTGCCGTCGTGCGGGACCGGGGTGACGTCCTCGATCCTGCCTATCCTCATGCCCGCCCTCGCAAGTGCTCTGATGGCCGCCTGGGCGCCGGGTCCAGGTGAGAGAGATTTGTTCCCTCCGGGAGCTCTGACCCTCACATGCAGGCCTTCGATCCCCTTCTCCTTCGCGATCTCGGCGACTCTCTCCGCGGCCCTCATCGCCGCGTACGGAGAGGCCTCGTCCTTTGCGGCCTTGACCACCATTCCGCCGGTGCATTTGGTTATGGTTTCGGCGCCGGTGATATCAGTGACAGTGATGACAATGTTGTTATAGCTCGCATATATGTGAGCGACTCCCCATTTCCCCATCGACCTCAATCCTCCTTCTCAGCGACATCATCGGCTTCCTTTTTCTTCGCCTTCTCGGCCTTCTCCTCGGGCTCTGGCGCCTTCTCATCGGGCTTGGAAACCGGTTCTTCTTCCTTCTCGTCTTTGCCCTCTTCAACGTCCGCCGAGGTCTCAGCGATGTCTTGGTCGGCCGGCGAATCGGCATCGCTCATCTGTTCCTTGGGGAGCTCCTTTTTCTTCTCGGGTTCTCTATGCTCCTCCTTTTTCTTATCCCGCTCTCTTGCGGCCTGCTCCTTCTCGAGCTCGACCGCCTCTTTCGGCTTGGGATGTACGGGATGGAGATCGTCTGATATCGGCGATTTCTCCGTGAAACTGATGATGTTCTCGTCCGTCCTGGTCACGATATAGCCGGGAACGGTCACTTTCCTCTCTCCGATCGCAATGTGTCCGTGGACGATGAACTGTCTTGCCTGGCCGTGGGTATATGCAAGTCCCTTCTGGAAAACCATCGTCTGAAATCTCCTGGTGAGGATGTCCTCGACGCCGAGAGATAGGATGTCGTTGAGGGTCGCGCCCTCCATCGGCAGAAGCCCCAGCCTGCCACATTTCCTTAAAAGCTGTTCGGTCTCCTTCTCCGCCTGCGCGTCTCCCAGCCTCAGCCTTGCCTGCAGATCCCTGCTCCGTGTCCTGAGGGACCTGAGCATCGACTGCACCTTCCAAAGCTCTCTCTTGTTCTTGAGACCGTAGCGCTTGACCAGGTCGCGCTCCTGCTTGATCCTCTCTCCCTGCCAGGGATGCGATGGTGTGTCATATTTTCGTCTGGAGAACTTCGGATCACCCATTCATTCACCCCTTGGTCGTCGGAGCCTGTCCAGGGACACCTTTCTTTCTTATGACGCCCATCTGAAGCCCGGTTCTTCCGTTCGCCTTCGTTCTCTGTCCGCGGACCTTCTGTCCCTGCTCGTGGCGGACGCCCCTGTAACACCTAATCATCTTCATCCGGTTGATGTCGTCCCTGTTTGTGAGTTCGAGGTCGACATCGACTATGTGCAGGTCATCTCCAGTCTCCCAGTCGCGCTTGCGGTTCACCATCCACTCAGGCGCATGCTCAGAAAAGCCGGTGACGTGCTCCTCGATATTCGCAATGGAGTCGTCGTCCAAAGTTCCCAGCTTGATCTTGGGATCTATTTCCACGAGCTTGGAGATCGCTTGTGCGGAGCGGAGTCCTATACCCCTTATATTGGTCAGTCCGACCAGCAGCGATTTCTCGCCGTCAATGTCAGTATTGACTATCCTGACTATGAACTTGAAATCCTCGTCCTTGGAGGATGCGTCCTTCTTCTTTTCCTCGGGAGCCTCGCCCGGATTCTCTGGAGAGCCATCTTTCAAATACAAACCTCCGAAGTGATTCGCCACCGGGTATCTCGAAACCGAAATCCAGCGGAAGCATTGAAAGCTTGATGTAGAAGCTCCAAAATGCTATTCTATATAAAAGCGTTTTGGTCGTTTGGATTGACGTAGATCATGTCCCAGATATCTAAAAAAAGCCTTGAAAATAACCGTCCCTAATTATTATATTGATTAAGCTATAATCTCCGACCGAGATGGATATCCTGCTCTTACGTTTGATGCTGGATTTGCATTTTTGATGTCAGCTGGCTATCGCCATTGTCGCAATAAATCATGGCTATCGGATTCGCAATCGATGGGACCGGTTTACTGGAATAGTGGGACAATAGCCCAATCAAACTGAAAAATTGTCTAGCAAGCAGGATTAAATATTGAATTTGCACACTGTTCCATTTTGAGAGTTTGATCGGCAAACCACTGCATTTTACAGAATTCAGAAATTTTCTGAAGAAGAGGTATACCAATGTACCAGCTAATAATTATGAAAAGATCATTTTGGATGTCCTCAAGGTCCAGCAAGATCTGGGCGCGGTGGGCAAACCTCTGAGCGCTGTCATGAACGACCTGATGAGGCTGATCTACCGCCGATTCGAATTCAAGGAGATATGTATAGGCCTGCGGGGCCCCAGGGATGGAAAATTGAGATACAAATACTTCCTGGGAATCACGGGCACAGCGAGGAGTCAATTGGAGAAATTCGAATACACCCAGGAGGAGTTTTTCGACGAGAAGAAGAACCCCGGCCTCTGGATTTCACAGTTGACAAAGTTCTTCATCTCCGGGGAGGGCGAGTACGAGACGTGGGAGAGGGGCTCTTTCAACAGGCCGCTGATCATCAAAGCCACGAGGGACAACATAGACGAGGACCGCGAGGGCGACTACATCGATGTCCACATCTTCGGCAAGAAGAAGAAGCTATTGGGCTGGATCGAGCTCTCGCACACGAGCAGCGGCAAGATACCATCGCCCGATAGCATCAGATGGATAGAGTTGATTGCCGGGATGCTCGCCCCCATCCTTCAATCGGAGGATGAGGGCTGCAGAAGATAGACTGGCAGACGGTCGGATTCCCTCTATTGCCTTTCTTGAAGACTTCTATTTCATCTTCGTGAACGCCAGGACGGCGAAGGCTGGCGCCGCGAGCAGGATTGTCAGAGATATGTCTATTCCAGCCAACAGTATCAGGAATACCATCGCCGCGCCGACCCCGGTCCCGAGGTTTATCATGAACTCCCTTATGGCGACCCCTCGTTTCCTCTCGCTCTCCAACCTCTCCCCGACCTCAATGAACAGGAAAGACGGGATAATCGCCATCGACAGGTAGGCGATGCTCATGAGGGTGACGAAGCTCGCGAGATCGTTCAGCAGAGCGAGATGGAAAACCACGATCGCCGCGCCGATCGCGCTTGCCCTCAGGATCGTCCCCCTCCGGCCGATTCTGTCGGTCAGGTAGCCCAAAATGACGGTCATTATCGCCCCGGCAAAGGCGAACAGGGAAAGCGCGCCTCCGGAAGAGAGCTCGGAATCGGTCAGCAGGAAGATCATTACAGGCGCATAGACCAGGATCACCCCTTCTTCTATTCCCTCGGAGATCAGGGAAGCTGAGAGCGGGCGACCGACACCCCTGAGGTCAAGATCCAGCTGCGGAAAGCCCTCGAGCTTGACCTTGACGTATCTCAGCAGCTCCGGAATGATTATCCTCTCCCTGAGCTCCCTCGTCACTTTGAATATCCTGATTAGCAGCATGTCGGCTATGAGGATGCAGATCGCGGTCAGGAAGAGGAAGTCATACCCGATGGAGTGGATGACTATCCCACCGATGGACGGTCCCAGCACGCCGATGAACGGAAAGATCAGGAAATATACGCCGACCGCTGTCCCGCGCTTCTTAGGCGATGTGATGTGCAGCACGAGTGAGTTGTAGGGTATCCAGAACAGTGCCAGGTACACACTGAAAAGCAGGGGCGGGACGATGAGCAAGAGCGCATCATCCAGAAAAATGAAGGAAATGTAGTACCCGCAGAGGACCGCGAGCGCGGTCTGCATGGCTATATGGAAGTGCTTCACGATCGTCCTGCTGATCATCGCGATTATGCCCGCGGAAGCGAAGCCAATGATGCCCATGAATATCGCGCAATCGGCGGGACTATATCCGTTCCGGAGCAGGTAGATGAGCGCGAACGCGTTGGCGACCGTATTGGCCAACGCGATCATTATCTTGACGATCAGCAGCGGTAGGTACCTGTGCGTGACGCTGAGCAGTGTGGTCTTAAAACCGGTCCCGATCATTCAAATCTCCACTTTGGCAGACGCAAGAAACATGTGCACGAATTAGAAAATTGCTCTCCGACATTCAACGGGCGTCCTTATCAGTGTCCTCCGATGAGCAACAGTATTATCGCCGTCGCCAGTCCCGCGACCACGAATCTCAGACCCGTGTAAATGATGGTCTCCTTGATCAAGCTGCCGAGGTAGACGCCCATCACGAACAGGAACAGGAGAGTCACGAATATCGCCACCGGCATGGCCTCCTCGGGCTCCATGAAGAAGAACGGGAGCAGCGGGACGAAGGCTGCGAGCAGAGGGGCGATGCCGTGAACGATCGCGCTTGCGTAGTTTCCGAACCTCATCGCATCCTTCCGCGTCCCCTCGATATGGGACAGCATCGCCCTTTCCAGGTCCAGATGCCTCAGGGAGGATTCGATCCTCTCGGCCTCGAACGCTCCGACGGCTGAGCTCACGCCGAGCGCGATGCCCGCAGAGACACCGGCCGCCAGTATCAGCTCCTTGGAAAACACGTTAACGGTATACGCTCCGACGATGATCCCCAGAATAGTGAGCGCGCCATCGAAAGCCCCGATAACGAAATACCGCCTGGCAATGGGCAGAACGTTGCTGATCTCAATGGCCAGCTTAACCCGGCTCTTGAGTTGTCCAAGGCCTTGCATATTAGCTCTTTCCCGTCGATTTCACAATCTTCGCGATCTCATCGACCGCTATCTCTATAGCTTCCTCCGATTTAGAAGCATGCGGTCCGCCACCCTGCGCGAAGTCGGGCTTTCCGCCCCCGCTGCCGCCGACCCTATCCAGGGTCCTGCGCAGCACCTCCGAGCAGTCGATGTCCACATCGTCGCTCCTGGCGATCACCATCTTCATGCCATGAGATCCGGAGACGAGCACTGCCACCGTGTTCTCCCTGGAGATCAGCTCCTTGGCCATCTGAACCAGGTCCCTCAGGTCCACATGCCTGATGTGGCTTATGACATTGACGTCGCCGACGCTCTTGGCTTCCTGAGGCGCCGTTACGCCCGTGACCAGCTCCTTCCTGAGCTTCTCGTTGTCCTTGTAGAGCGTCTTCATATCGGACAGCAGCTTCTCAATTGATGGGATGACGCGCTCGACCGGCGAGTTCAGCAGCTGTGCCGCATCCCGCACGGCGTGCCCCATTTTCTGCATCTGCTCCACCGCGGCCATTCCGGCAGCGAACTCCAATCTTATGACCCCGTCCTGGATGCGCTTCGCACCGAGGATCTTGATCGCCCCCACCTCGGAGGTGTTCTTGCAGTGGGTCCCTCCGCAGGCCTCCACGTCCAGCCCCTCGATGTTAACCACGCGTATCTCCTTGCCGGGGACGGCCCCTCCCTGGTATAGCCTGAAGCCGTAACGCTTCTCGGCCTGATTCCTCTCAATGAACCTCGATGTGACCTTGAGCGCGTCGAGCACGGCCTGGTTAGACTCCGCCTCGATCGTATCCAGCTGATCCCTGGAGAGATCGGCGAAGTGGGTGATGTCGAGCCTCGCTGAGTCCACGGATTTGTTTGCCCCGGTCTGCCAGATATGGTTGCCCAGGAGCCGGCGACAGACGCCGTTCACGATATGTGTCGCTGTGTGATGTCGCATCAACCTTCTCCTCCGGTCCCAGTCCACCATGCAGGTGATGTTCTTACCGTCCTTCGCGGTCACTGGGCCGTCGATGAAGTGGATTACAATGTTCCCGATCTTCTCCGCGCGGGACATCCTCATGTCCCCTATGAAGCCGGTATCGGACTCCTGCCCTCCGCTCTCCGCGTAGAAGTAGGTCTTGTCGAGGATTATCATATCCCGCTCAATCCCGATCACCTTCGCCCTGAACTTCTGCTTGTACGGGTCTTTGTAGAATGCGAGGTTCGTGGCTGGATAGCCCTTTGACAGCTTCTCCTCCTCGGGTTCCGGGCGCTCCTCGCCTCCGGTCTCGTGCTTCTGCGAGACCTTGATGTAGAAGTCGTCCGGTATCTCGACCTCGGAGTCGGCGAACTCCTGCACCATATCGGGCGTCAGCCCGTGGGAGTCGTAGAGCTCTATGAGCTCATCGACGGATATCGCCTTCGTCTCCTTTCCTCGGTTTGCTTCGATCCTCGAGACGATCGCCTTGCCCCTGGAAAGCGTATCCGAGTACCTTTCCTCCTCGACATCGACGAGTATCTGAATGTCCTCTCGGTTCTCCTCGAACTCGGGAAAATCCTTCTGGAGATAGTCCATCTGCCATCCGACGATCTCGGAGAGCGGCATGGACAGTGCCAGCCGTTTGAGCGCCCTGAGCGCGCGCCTTATCAGCAGCCTCGCGAAGTACCCCCTTCTCACGTTCGACGGGACTACCCCATCGTTCAAAAGGAACGCGAGGGCGCGCGTGTGATCGCATATGTTGTACGCGTTCTCGAGCGGCTCGACATGCCTCAGCAGCTCCTCCACGGACATTCCCAGCCTGTCCGCGGTGTTCTTCCTGAGCTGCCGCAGGTCGAGCGCGGTCTCGAGCTTCATCAGCCCAGCCACCTTCGAATATTCTCCGAGGACCTGGGAGTCCATCCTGATGTCCACCTCCCTCTCCAGCTTCTGCAGCACATCCCCGAACATGGCGTCGTATGCGGTGGGCGTGCCCTGGGAGAGCCATGTCAGGCGCTCCAGGCCGTAACCCGTGTCCACGACCTTCATGGCCATCGGCGAGCGCTTCCCGTTCTCCACCTGGTACTGCATGAAGACGAGCGTCGCGGCCTCGACCCCTCCGACCTCCACTTCCAGGCAGGGGCCGGCGTTTCCGCCTCCCTCCCACCAGGCCTCCGCGAAGCGAATCTCCTTGGGATCCACGCCCTGCTCCCTAACGAAAAACTCGAAGCATAGCTCGGTCGTCCTGTCGGTCCAATATACCTGGTTCTTCTCGCTGTTGAAAACGTGATGGGCCATCATCTCGAACATGGTAAGGTGCGAGCCGGTCCTTCCGACATTGTCGATGTCGTTGAACCGGATGCAGGTCTGTGAAATCGCGAGCGGGTTGGCCGGCGGATCAACGACCCCTTTGATCACCCAGGGCTGGAACCCGTATATGCTCGCCTGGGTGAAGAAGACGTCGTCCCTCCAGCGGGCCGTGATCGGGTATCTCGAGATCCGTGTGTGGTCCCTCTTTTCCAGAAAGCTCAGGAAGCTCTCCCTCATATCGTGCAGCTGGAGCTTCTCCTTGAACAGGGGCCGGCCTATGAAGGAGTACTCCACGCACGGGCTCTCACCGCACAGCTCCTCGTCCCCCAGCGTCCAGAAGTATCGTCCACAGTTGGCGCATTTGACCCTTCTGAATCCCTTGTCGGCGAAGAACTCCAATTTTAATTCGTCTTCCTGCATGACGGCGGTAGATTGGGGGACTGTTTTATAAATCATTTGGATAGAGCCAAAAAGTCCAGAATCCGGGTCGTTCACATATTCGCCGATCCCGCCTCAATCCGGATAAGTTCGCGCGCCCATTCATCGAGTCGACCATGGCAAGAGTCGGAATTGCCGAACTTCCGCTGCACGGGGGCAAGGCCCCCAGATGGCTGTTCACGCGCATGGTGGACCTCGCAGAGGCGATACTGACGGTCACCGTCGACGAGATCGGAAGCCGAGAGGCTCTCAAGCGTTTCTCCGACCCCTTTTGGTTCCAGGCGTTCAGCTGCGTGCTTGGATTCGATTGGCACAGCTCCGGAACCACTACAGTTACCTGCGGCGCGGTGAAGGAGGCGCTGCTGTCGGCCGACCTGGGCATTTCCGCCGTCGGAGGCAAGGGAGGAGTCTCGAGACGGGTGGGCACGGAGCTGGGATCTATCTGCGAGGAGCGGTCGATCCCGCATGATGTGGAACGGAAGGTCTTGCGCGCAAGCAGGCTCTCCGCGAAGGTCGACAGTTCGGCCCTCCAGGACGGGCACCAGCTGTACCACCATTCCCTGCTCTTCGACAACGGCGGCAACTGGGCCGTTGTCCAGCAGGGGATGAACGAGGCGTCCGGCTTTGCCAGAAGATACCACTGGTCCTCGGACGGGCTGGATTGCTTCTGCGAGGAGCCGCACTCCTCCATCCTCGGGGAGAGGATGGATAGGGTCTTGGACCTCACATCGAGGTCTAGCTCGGAAGCAAGGAAGGTGTGCTGCGAGCTTGCCGGGGAGGACCCCAGGCGTACCTCGGAGGTGGTCAGGGCGGCATCCAGGGGCTGCCAGAGGAGCATACTGGAATGGACGCCGCAGGGGGAGAGCGTACCATCCGTGCTGAGCATGCCGAAGAGGATCAACTGGAAAGTCCTGAGGAGCTGTTACGAGATACAGCCGACAGAGTTCGAAGAGCTGCTGTGCGTGGAAGGCGTCGGTCCCTCCACCGTCAGGGCGCTCGCCTACGCGGCCGAGATCATATACGGGAAGGAGAGCAGCTGGAAGGACCCCGTGAAATTCTCCTTCGCCGTGGGCGGCAAGGATGGAGTGCCCTATCCCGTGGACAAGCGCGCCATGGACAGGACCATTCAGATACTCCGTCAGGGGGCAGAGGAGGCGAAGATCGGGAACCGGGAGAAGCTGGCCGCGGTGGAGCGGCTGAGGCGGTTAGTCCCGCCCGACATCGAATGGAAATGAGCCATTCTTTCAAAAGATAAATACAGCATTCTTCCATTAGCGACCGCTGCATATGACTGTAATCAGGGAAAAACAGAATGCGGGCACGGATACCCTCGGCGGCGAGAAGGGGCGGTACATTCGCAGGCTAGCCCATGGTATGATCATGATCGCCGCTGCCTACTACTACTTTCCAGACGAGCTTCCCGTAACAGGTCTTCCGAAATGGACACTGGCACCCGCAGCTGTGGCGATTGTGCTGATCGCAGAAAGAGTGCGGATCAAACGGAGCATGTACGTTCCCGGCATGCGACCGCATGAGATGAAGCGATTGGGCAGTTACACATACGCGGTCATCGGAGCCGCCCTCGTCGTGCTCATTGCCCCTGCCGAGGTGGGCGTTCCGTCGATAATCGCAATGGCCTGGGCCGACCCAGTTGCGGGCGAGATCAGGAACCGCGGGCGATCGGAGCTCTCGGCCGCTATCCTTTCAGGAGCGACCTATGCCGTGATCTTTCTGACGATTGCCGCCCTCATCGAGCTGGATCCGGTGACCGCCTTGATTCTTGCGGCATGCCTTACGCCCGTGGCAGTAGCTTCCGAATCGTTCGACATAGTCGGGCTGGATGACGACTTCACGATGCTGTTCTTCCCGGCTGCAGTTGGCGCGTTACTCTGGATGCTGTTCCTTCAGTGAAATATCCACTTCACAACAATTATTTGTCGGAAAGCCGTTATCGCCTTCGATTTTGCATATTGCGGTGGGAGGCCGGACTCGATGTTCAGGTCGAGGAAGGGACGCAACGACAAGACGATCGCCGAGATCGAGGATGCCGCCTGGAAGCTCGGCCTCGAGGTGGGGGAGAGAGGTCATCTCGAGGGCGTGGGCTGGGTCAAGAGCGAGCTGAGGGACATCGAGCGCAAGGCCCAGGAGCTCGGAGTTCTGGAGATCGTCCGGGAGAAGTACGAGACGGCCAAGCGCGAGGGGAAAAAGAGACGGAAGCTGCTCTCACAATCCACCAGCCAGGCCAAAAAGGAGGCGGAGCGTAAAAGACCTTTTGGGAGCGATCTCTATTCCAAGCGGAGTAGCTCACCATCTGCAGAATCGGGCGAGGACATCGTCATAGAGCGGGTCTCCGTCAGGCAGGGCATTCAGGGAATGATCACGCTAATGAAGATAGCCCAGAAGAATCCGGAGCTGAGGAAGAAGCTCAACCACTTGTTCGCCGGGATGTCCGACATACACGACAAGCTCGGCTCATTGGAGCCGGAGGATGATCCCAGGAAGACGCTCGAGAAGGCGATGCAGCTGCTATTGGAGCTCGGATGGCTCGAGTCATATGATATAAAGAGCTTTGAAGCGGAGAGAGAGGAGATCAAGCTCGAGGCAACCTCTGAGTTCGCAAGGATGTTCGGGGTGGCAGGGGCTCCAATCTGTCAGCCGATTTGTAACGTATTGGAAACAATAGGCGGAAAGTGCTTCGGCAAGCCGATGGTCGCCGTCGAGGATAATTGCATGGCGAACGGGAACCGGGTCTGCATCTTCCGGCTGCTGCCGAGGGGCAGGCAATAGCTCCTGTGCACAGCTCACGCTGATTATCCGTTATGTCGAAGGGAAAAAATTTCATACGCAATTAGATTAACGGCAGAGCCGCAACGCTTCGTCGCAAACACCCGATGCGGTTACGGTGATTAGTGGCCGCGGACTGAATATCTCGGCGAACCTCGATACTTACATCCCGACTCTATCAACGCCGTCATTTTCGGCGACCGTAAGGTGCCTCTTTTTCGGGGAGGTTTCGAGCTTAGATGCGTTCAGCTCTTATCCTCCATCGCGTAGCTGCTCAGCAATGCCCTGTCGGACAACTGATCGACCAGCGGCGACGACCCCCCGTTCCTCTCGTACTAGAGGGACCTTCCCGTCAGGCACCAATGCACTTCCAGCGAAAAGCAACAAACCTGTCTCACGACGGTCTGAACCCAGTTCACGATCCCTTTTAATGGGCGAACAACCCCACCCTTGGCAGCTGCTGCACCACCAGGATAGGGAGAACCGACAGCGAAGTAGCAAGCCTCCAGGTCGATATGAACTCTTGCTGGAGACGACTCAGTTATCCCCGGGGTAACTTCTCTGTAATCACTGGCCCCCATTTGTGAGGCTCAGTGGTTCGCTAGGCCCTACTTTCGTATCGTGGATCATTGTTGGGCTGATCCACGTCAAGCCAGCTTTTGCCCTTGCACTCTATGGTAGATTTCTGACCTACCTGAGCTGACCTTTGGGCGCCCTTGTTATCTTTTCGAGGGCGTGGCGCCCCACCCAAACTGCCCATCTATGGGTGTCCATCCTAGAATGTAAGTGATATGAGTTCGAAAGGGCAGTGTTTCAACGGTGACTCGGAACATACCTAGCGGCATGCCCTGGTAACGTCTCCTGCCTACGCTACACATTCAAGCTCATACCACAACCACAGACTGCAGTAAAGCTCCACGGGGTCTTCGCTTTCAGCTGGAAGATAATGGACTGTGCGCCATTAAGTCGGTTTCACCGGCTTCAAGGCGGGGACAGTAGAGCTCTCGTTGGACCTTCATGCAAGTCGCCAATTAAGCGACAAGGTATTACGTTACCTTAAGCAACTTCGAATCATTTCGAAGCCGGACTATATCTTCATCCATCTCCGGATGTCTGGCGTATAGTCTCTGAGGTTCCTGCGTCTTCGATTTCCTTTATAATCTCCTCGATCTTTCTTCTCCTCTGCTTTCCGTTCATGTTCATTGAATATGCTTTTTTCACAAGGTAAATCAGTTTCTCACGATCCCTGTGTTCTCCGTTTTCCAATGCTTCAGTTATTTCAGCGAATTTCTGAAAATCATCCCATTTTGCTATGAGACGATATCTCTGGAAGAAAGGAATCAATATCTCGGCGATCTGTCTTCTGTTGTCGACTATGAATTTCTTCAGTTCAGGCGATTCATGCTTCACGACCACCCTTCCGCATCTCAGTTCCCTCTTCAAAAGCTGAAGGATTACTTCGTTGTTCTCGTGTTGGGTGACATGAAATACTGGATCGAGGACCCAACCGAATCTCGCCGATTCCTGTTTCTTCAACGAAACGCAAAAGCAACTCTCTGCATCAATGATACCCAGAAGATAATATCTCAGGTACTTCTTCTTTGCAGGGATCCGTTCAAATACAGTTAGGTCGGAATACTCTGACAATGTCATTGAATCACCTCATAGCGACGCAGTTACCTGCTGATTGTCATCACAGTTACGCATACTGTTCCTTACTAAGGGATGCGTAACTCCGAGGTTCCAGCATATAGCCAGATTAGACACCCCCTGTTTAATTTTGCTAAGGGTCATAGTTACCCCCGCCGTTTAGCGGTCCTTCTTCCCCTTGAAAAGGGCTTTCAGATACCGCCACTGGGCAGGCTTCAGCGGCAATACACATCCTTTCGGACTCGCTGCCACCTATGTTTTGGTTAAACAGTCGGAGCTCCCTGGTCACTGCGACCAGCCATCTTCATGGCTGGCACCCCTTATCCCTAAGTTACGGGGCTAATTTGCCGAGTTCCCTCGCCTCGATTGCGCCGACACGCCTTGGACTTCTCATCCAGGGGCACCTGTGTTGGTTCTCGGTACGAACACCACAGCTGTAAGCAGAACCCTTTTCACTGGCACCTGGACTTATCCGAAGAGGGCCTTCGCCCTCCCACTCGCGCTTTCGTCCCCTTCTCACCATTACGGTTCTCCGAGGACTTCGACGCTTGGGCAGACAGACGAGTCTGCTCGGACTATCCGGATGCGTCAGGTAACTGCGCAGAGACTGCGATGGTGCAGGAATATTAACCTGCTTCCCTTTCGGCGTTTTCGATTAAGAAACGCCTTAGGATCGACTAACCCTCGACTGATGAACATTGTCGAGGAACCCTGGCCCCTTCGGCGGAGCGGATTCTCACCGCTCTTTGCTGCTACTCCCGCCAGGATCCTCATTCGTACGCGGTCCACTCGACGTCACCGCCGAGCTTCCGTCCGCGCACGACGCCCCCCTACCGGATTGCCTTTCGGCACCCCTAGGTATCGGTGGTTGGCTTAGCCCCGTCCATTTTCAGGGCCAGCAATCTCGACTGGTGAGCTGTTACGCTTTCTTTAAACGGTGGCTGCTTCTAAGCCCACATCCCAGTTGTTTTAGACTGCTGACTCCTTTTAGCCTTTCACACTTAGCCAACACTTAGGGACCTTAACCTAAGTTCGGGTTGTTCCCCTTTCGCGAGTGGAGCTTACCCCTCACGCGCTCACTCCCAGAGTCTACGGCGACAACAGATTCGGAGTTTGACAGGAGACCGAGGGATTTCTCCCCCTAAGTCTCCAATCGGTCGCTCTACCCCATTGCCTACCTCGTCTGAGATCTACCTGCGAGTAGTTTCGGGGGGAACCAGCTATGTCCAGTTTAGATTGGCCTTTCACCCCTAAACGCAGCTCATCCGAGTGATTTGCACCTCAACACCGGTTCGGTCCTCCACCCAGGTTTCCCTGGGCTTCAACCTGGCCACGCTTAGATCAACTGGCTTCGGGTCTCTCACCGATGACTACAGGCGAGTGCACCTAGTCCCTCATCCTTGCGGATTGCGGACTTTTCGGTTTCCCTTCGGCTTCGTGGTTGAACCACTTAACCTCGCCATCAGTTTGAACTCCCTGGCTCGTTTTTCGAAACGAATAACACGACACTGGTCCATCCTTTCGGACTTCGTTCCTTTCATGCCGTGTAAGATTATGACCGTCTGGTTTCAGGCTCTTTGCACCTCCCGTTAAGGGTACTTTTCAGCTTTCGCTCACGCTACTACTGCACTATCGGACTCGAGACGTATTTAGGGTTGGAAGCAAATGGCTCCCAGATTCACGCGCCATTTCCAAGGCACGCTACTCGAGAACATCCGGAATCTTCCTTCTGCCTTTCCTCTACAGGACTTTCACCCTCTCTGGTGCGCCGTTCCAGGCGACTTCGAGTCTGACAGTTAGGAAGTACCCAGAGTCTCCAACACCACATTTCCAGCTGATTTCTCAGTAGGATTCGGTTTGCCCTATGCCGCGTTCAGTCGCCCTTACTAACGGCATCTCGATTGATTTCTCTTCCTGGGGGTAATAAGATGCTTCAATTCCCCCCGTTCCCGATCCTTGCGGATCGCTCCGAAGAGCGGGAAGTCCCATTAGGTAATCGTCGGTTCATAGGCTCCTTGCGCCTACCCGACGCATATCGCAGCTTGGCACGACCTTCTTCAGCGCTCGAACCCAGCCATCCACCAAACGGCGTAGCTAACCGCGGGCGTGTACGACTCCGCAAACGTCCTAATTGCGTATGATCGGTATTCATCGACAAAGACGAGCCCTTCGTCTCGCAATGTCTCTACCCTTCCCCGGAAACGCCAACAGACGTCTTCGGGTGCACGAACAACTCCCCTCAGTTGGAAGCGCCTATAATTTAGGCGCGCACACCTATATAGGTATTGCTAGCCGAGGTTCCGCTCGTCTTCAGGCTTCTATCCGGCCTGAGTGCATCGTTGATTACTGATTTCGTATAAAAGCCTTACAGTCAGATCCCTCGAAAACTCACTTGCCGAGCAGTTCCCGAGCGGCGTATCTTATGTTCTCCCTCGGCTTCAGCAGCCTCGCGAAGTACCTGAGGTCGCCCAGGTCCAGCTCCCCCGCGAGCCAGCAAAGGGTCGCGTAAACGGCCCCGGCTGCGAATGCCAATATGATGATGTGCCATGGGGAGGTGGAGTGTATTACCGTCGTATCGAGAACATAGATCGTCGCCGCCATTACCAGTGAGCACACGATGTGTATCAGTGACCTGAATGTCGGAAGAGCCTGTATCTCCTTCCATGCCATCCAACGCGTTCCGACGAACGAGACGAGGGAACCCGCGAGCACCGCGTAGGCAGCCCCGATCCCTCCCAACCCCATCATCTCAATCCCGAAAAGCGTCCTCGGGACCAGCACGAGTATCAGAACGACCGCCGAGATAACCGAGACTATCTGGATAAAGAATATGGTCCTGGCCAAGTTTTCCGCTACGAGTATCGCCCTGAGGGGGAAGACGAAGGACGCGAATATTGAGGAGATGACGAGCACCGTCATCATATCGCTTGCGGCTACGAACTCCCCGCCCAGGAACGAACGGAGTATCTGCGGGCTCAGCACGATGTAGAAAGCCGCCGCCGGGAAGACCACGATCGAGACATATCGTTCGGCCAGGGAGATCACCTCCCAGCTCGCGAGAGGGTCTTTCCTTGCCCTGTATGTTGTCACAGATGGCAGAATTAGGATCGCCACGCCGAGCGCGAAAGTGGTCACGAAGATGATCAGCTTCTGCGCCCCGAAGTACAGCCCCAGCTCTATCGGTCCCCAGAAATAGCCGACCAGGATGTTGTCGATGAAGCTCGTCAGCGAGACGGCGATAGAAACGATTACCACGGGGGAAAGGGCTGAGAAGTATCTGCCCAGCATCTCCCTGTCCGGAAGCTCGATCTCCATGTGTTTGAAGAGCAGCAACGACAGGATGAGACAGCCCAAGGCCCCCAGCAGATAGGCATAGGCCACGAGAACGACATTCTGGGGCGAGTCCGCATGGGAGCCGGATATCACGGCTACGAGAAGACCGACCCGGATCAGAAGGTCGAGGATCTCCGGGAATTGGCTTTTGACCACATTCCCCTGGGCCTCAAAGGTGTGCGTGGCAATCTGGCTGACCCCCAACAGAACATAGTACGCCAGGAAAATTAACAGCGTTGCAGAGGTCTCGTTGGTAGACGCCATCTGCCCGGTCATAAGCTCGGATTTCCAGAGCCAATATATGACGGCGCCGAGGACCATCATTATGCCGAGAGAGGCCAGCCTCATGACGGCATATGCCCCGACCGCCTTCGCCGGTCTGTCCGACTCCCACAGAATCCTGCCGTGGACGGAACCTATCCCGAAATCGGATAGAAATGATATTATTCCGAACAGTGAGATCGCGAAGCCGATGGTGCCGAGGACCTCGAGTCCGAGATTCCTCGCAATCAGCATCAGGGAGGCGGTACCGAGTATCGCGCTCGAGGTGGCATGGATGACGGAAAATGCGGATTTCCTTCGAAGTAACTGCCTCTTCTGGTCTACCTGGCCATCCTCCTCAGGCATATGAACAGAATGTCTTGGAAGGTAGATAACGCTTTCAGTTGGAGCCCGTTGATGGCAGTGGGGACAAAGCTTATAGAATTAGAGAAATCGGAGCTTATCGTATATTGCGAGGGTCCGTATTATTGCCTGGGATTTGATGATGATCCAAGCTGGTTGCCTCACATACCGGTATGAAATTAGCGGATTCAGAGCGCATTTTCTTACCATTGGAGACTATCGGTGCCTTTCCTCCTCTGTGACCTTTTCCAAATCGCTTTGGAGCTGTTCAACTCACTGGTTAAGAAAAAAAATGGAATTGAAAGAAGTTTAGCTCAGGCTTTGAGCAGACCGAATTTGTAGTTGGTCGGGCCGGTGTCCGGTGATATGATTATGTATATGTCCCTGTATCCGGAGAAATCCGCGAGGCTCACGGTCACGGTCTCGGTATCATCAGCCAGATCCAGTTTTTCCATCCTGTACGGCAACGATATCTCGTCGTTGCTATACGCCGGTGCGTAGATGGTGACCGAGAAGTCGACCTCCACAGGCGGCAGCATCGATACGAAGGAGCGTATGTCATCGCCATCATCGACGATCAGCCCATTTATGGCGATGTTGTCCACGAACCAACCCAGCTCGGTGTAGGCCCAGTCGGTCATGTACCGGAACGCGATGTTCACCTCGCTGCCTACATAGTCAGTCAGATCGAACGCCATGTTACCTGAGCCGGATCCTGTGAGCCCTGGCAAGTTCGCCGCGATATCAGGGTGCCCCTCGAAGAAGATGTCATAGGTGGTATATTCGTTCTCCAGAGAAATCCATGTGTTCCCGCCATCCGTGGATATCTGCACGAAGCCGAAGTCCCACGCCGTTTCGATCTCATAGTAGGTGTCGAAAGTCAGGGTCGCGTCCGTCATTCCGCTCAGGTCGACCGTCCCAAAAATGGAGACGTCTCTGAGATCGCTCGCACCCGAGTACCAGGCCATACCTGAGAGCCCTGGGACAGCGGGGGCCGCGGTGAGCTTCCAGCCCGGATCGCAGTAGTCGTTACCGTCGAACTCGAAGCTGAGCTTGGGCAGCTGTCCGGTCCTGACCCCCTGGATCTTGAGATAGTCAGTGCCGTATGGCCCAAGCAGATAGGTTCCGGTATTGTACCCGTCCTGCGTCCAGGTATATTGGAAGGCGTATGACTGGGTGACGAACCCCATCCCGGGCTTGATCTTCAGGGTAGTGAGCTCTCCCGCCCTGGGATCGTTCAGGTCGATCGACACGTAGTTGTACCATCCGTCGCCGAAGTCGTCGGAATGGATCAGGTTGGCCATTTTCCATGCCTCGAAGACCCTATCGAAGTCCCAGTCCCCATAGCCGGCAGCGGCCAGAGTCGCGGTCAGTCCCTCCTCACCGTTGGCTTCATTGGCTGCCAGGGCGGAGATGAAGCCCGCTCCTCCGAAGTGATCGTTCAGGTAGATGGCGAACATCGCTGCGGCGCCGTAATCGGCGATGATGTTGATGTCACCCTGGTCGCCCCACTCGGTCAGGGAGTTGTCGGGAGTGTACAGGAACTGTTCGATGTATCCCCATGGCTCCCCGTAACCGCAGAGCATCTCTGAGTACATCGAGCAGCCCTCGTTGATAAAGGCTACTTCATCCGCGTCGAGGTCGTCGTGCAGCAGGTGCTGGTACTCGTGAGCGACCGTGGATTCGTATACGAACGGCCGGGAGACGTCGGGACCGATCCGGTTTGTCCAGTCGTAGCTATCCAGATGTATGACATTTCGATCGTAGTAAGCCTCGATGGCCGGTGAATAGTAGCCGACGATGTAGCTCGGATATGTCGGATCATAGTAGCTATCATCGATCATGTTCCAAACCATGATCATGAGCTTTCCGTCATCGTCGTTGAAGAAGGGCAATTCCCAGTCCTCGAAGAGGGAATTTGACCCGTCGTGGAAATTAGGTGTGCCGAAGTATTGCGACTCGATCGGATAGATGACGTTCTCGTATTCACTGATGATGTACTCGACCTGCCAGTCATATATCGTGATCTTGTCCGGGTCGTCGTTGCGAGGGTCTCCGACCGGGAAGCTCAAGTCCGTTGCTATCCAAACCTCCACCATGGAGCCCTCCCCTCTCTTCTCGAACTCAATGAAATCACTTAGACCGTACCCATTCACGTAGTACTCCTCTTTCTCACCGACTTCGTAGAAGTCGGCCGAGACATACCTACAGGATATCCCTGACGCTGCGGCCAAGACCTCCGCTTTGTCAGGCTGCAAGCTCCGTATCTCAGGTCCAATATCCTTCTTTACCACGTCAGCAATGTTGGGGATGTCCGAGGTCGTCGCTGCGCAGGGCGCGGCCATGGCGGAGAAGACCCCGCCAACCATCGGCATAACCAACAAAAACATGACATCTTAGTTACTTTCAATCATACCCCCCCGTTCTGGACCATCTAAGAGAGTCCTCGGCTGCATGCATCTGATAATAATTAATTGTTCTGATTGCAGTTCCAGAAAGCAAGCGCCGAGGTCTTGCCTAGTCCAATGATCGCTTGACGAAGATTTTCCCGGATGTTCGCGAGCATTCGTTGCTCCGTTTATGATCCGAATATTAATACATTCTACGAAATTAAAATGTGCGAGGGACCGGATTTGAACCGGTGAACCACTTCTGGAACAGATCTTGAGTCTGTCGCCTTTAGCCCCGTCCTTTCCACGGTTTGACCTAGCTTGGCTACCCTCGCCCATCATCTGATAAGCAAGGGTCATAATTAATTGTTTCATGTTCATAAGGGATTATTTCAGATGATTGCGGATACAATGAGACCTCTTCGAATATCCCGAAAATCCAGTTTCGATCCATGGGCGATTCGGGAGGGACGACGAAGGAAACTTCTACTTCTATTTTGTTTTCTGCAAAGGTTTATTATAATCGTCATGTTAAAGGATAAGTTAGGAAATAGGAAAATTGAAGCTCTTAATGGAGAGGGATCACAAGCACACCTCGCCATTTCCTCCAGAATTCGAACCACCCACAAAAAATGTTTTGTAAAAAGGAGGTGTTCGTGATCCTCTCCACCCAGAGATTCTAGGAAGTTTATAACGGCATTATATCCCGAGGAGTCATCGTATCTGAAAGTCAACGAACGCGGCTATTCAACGTGTATAGACTATGGAGGTGTCTTCCAGAATCAGGGCGGAATGTTCGTTCTGCGAGACCATGCCTCCCGCGATCTCCGAGAGCACGGGATAGCTGTGCAGGTTCCCGTGTCTCCACAATCTTCTTATCAGCGCCTCGTACTTATCGGAGAAAGGTGCGCACCATCGGGCGGCGAACGGCAGCCTGCCGAAGCGATTGATTATGTCCTTCAGTAGGTCATTGCCCGCCTGATCCTTCAGATCTCTTTCTCGGGTTACCTGGTAGATGTTCCCCTTACGGTTCCCATCCACTCTCCCCCGACCGTTGGTTGCGAATGGTTCAATGGCAACGGCGGTTCCGGAAGGGAGGACGGCCGCCTCTCCGCCGGAGACATTCGGTACCGCGATGCCTGCGTGAAGGTTCCCCCTCTGCATGGCATGCCCGGTCAAATTGGCAATCGGCCTGAACCCCCTGCTCGTTATGGCCATCTCGACGGCCGTGCCGATCGATGCTACCCCGACTCCCGGAGAAAGCATCTCGAGCGCGATGTTCAGAGCCTCCTCCGAGGCCTTCATGAGCTCCCTCCAGTTGTAGGTGGAGATCTCGACCGTTATAGCTGTGTCGGCGATGAATCCGTCCACATGCGCTCCCAGGTCTATCTTGACGAGGTCCCCCCTCGCCAGTAAAAGAGGGTCCCCCTCCTCCGGTGTGTAGTGCGCGGCCGCATCATTTATGCATATGTTCACGGGAAAGGCGCATCTTGCGCCCTTTTCGATAATATGCCGTTCGAGCCTTGTGGCGATATCTATAACGGATGCCCCTTCAACGGCTATCTCCCTTCCAAGCTCGAGCGCCTCCCGCGCAATCCTGCCCGCCCGTCTGTACTTCTCGACGGTCTCATCGTCCAGCGAGGGCGTTATCGATCTCCTCCTTGGTGATGATGCCCGGTCTGACGATCTCGACCTCGCCCTCGGAGATGTCGACTATGGTGGAGGGTGCGGCGCACTTCGTCTTGCCGCAGTCGACATAGCAGTTCACCAGCTCCCCGAACTCCTTCTTCGGCTTTCTGATGTCGACTGGGTTCGGGCTCGCATGAAGGTTCGCGCTCGTGGAAGTGATCGGACCGACCATTCTTATGAACCGAAGCGCAAACGGATGATCCGGAATCCTGATCCCGATCAGGTTTTCCCCGGAAGTAAGCAGGTCTGAGATGGAGGGCTTCTTGGTCAGGAGCACCGTCAACGGGCCCGGAAGAAACCGGTCGATGAGCTTCCTCGCGGAATCGTTCATGACCGCGATGCTCTCGAGCATCCGGGAGTCCGAGACCGCAATGGAAAGCGGCATATCGAAAGGGCGGTTCTTGGCGATGAAGACCTTCTTGACCGCGTTATCGTTGAACGGGTCTGCCCCGAGACCGTACAGAGTATCTGTCGGGTAGACCATAAGATTCCCCGAACGTATCACGCCGGTGCTCTCTTCCATGAACGAATCTTCCAGATTGCATTCGGTACAGTTCTTTCCCCTATTCGGACAGTTAATCATTTTCATCACATTACGCTCCTGACCAATCCCAAAGACATCCTCACATGCTCGGAACCGTCGCCAAAGACGGCGCCTCCATGTCCTGGGTACAGATTCTCGATCTCCATCTTCGAAAGCCTCTCTATCGACGAGACGAGCGTGCGAAAATCCCCGGATGGCAGGTCGTACCTGCCGATCCCGCCGTCCGAGAATACGGTATCGCCCACGATCAGAGATCTCGAGCTTTCTTCCCACAATCCGATGCTTCCTATCGAGTGGCCGGGCAGATGCATGACCTCGAATACACCAGTTCCGGTCTCGATCCTCGAACCCTCGTCAATGGGAGACCATTCGAATTTCCGCATTCGCTCACCGAACATATCCTCCAAGGTCAAAGTGTTATCTCCCGACGAGAGTCTCTCACCCTCTGCCGGATGGACTAGTATCTTCGCACCGGTGAGATCTTGCATTCGTCTTGCACCGCCAGCGTGATCGTAGTGCGTATGAGTCAGAACGATTTTGTCTATGTTTTTTCCTCCCAAATGATCGGTGACGAAGCCCTTCAGCTCATCGGCGCGTCCCTCGCTGCCAACATCCACAAGGATCGACTTTTCGTCCCTTATCAGATAGGAGTTGCACTCGAATCCGACGCCAGGAAGCATCTGGATATCCATATGAGAATACGAGAAAACGAACCCAATTAAAACATTTCTGTGGTACTAAGGTATTGTGTCAAATATTAGCAAGGACGGAACCACAAATATTGCCGATATGATCAAACATGTTCATTTTCCGATGGAATCGATCAATCTCTTTCGTTCCTCGAAATTCACCTTTGCAACGGTATCGCTGAGAGTTATCTGCTCCGCCTTCATCAGCCTGTTCAGAGCGTCGTATATGGCCTCCTTCTTCGGCTTTCGAATGTCCACCCCTGCCTCCGCGAACTGGTGCTGGACTATCAGCATCGCCTTCTCTAGGTCGCCGTACTGCGCGCAGAAATCCTGAATAATATGATCAACCGCCTCAGCGAGCGTCGCGGGAGCTGTCTCCAGGTTGGCCCTCGAAGCGTCGACGATGTCGCCGACGAGCTTTTCGCCGATGCTCCGGAACACCTCCTCCACTCGCTCACCCGTCTTCGCGCTGCTCATGAAGACATCGGCGTTCCTCCTCGACCCGATGGACTCCAACAGCTTGGCGGATGGGCTGTCGTCGGATACGAGGTCCAGCTTGTTTCCGACAAATATCGCCGGCAGCTTTCCCACCAACTTCCGCGACTCCTCGAGCCAGAACTCCTCCATTGAGGTGATCGTCTCCGGCCGGCTGAGGTCACCCACGATGATGATCCCGTGCGCCCCGGTCAGGCTTGCGGACCTGATCTTCGAATACTCCTTCTGACCGAGTATGTCCCAGATCATCAGGCGCAGGTTGATTATCAGGTTGGGGTAGATCAGCTGGATATCCTTCCGGGACACCTTTGTTCCGATGGTCGCTATGTACTTGTCGTCGAACTTGTTGATTACATATCTGGCGATCATCGATGTCTTCCCGACACCTCCGTCGCCCAGAAGTACGACCTTCTTCAGGATCTCCTTTAGCTCCATGACCTCTCGTATATCGGAAAGTTGTGATGAATACTTCATGCTTGCGATATGATGCTCACTCCATGCAATGAAAAAAGGAGGGAGCACTATATCCTGCCTAGTAACTTCTTCATTACACCGTCAATCTGCCTGATATCGGACATGTCCCCGTCCCAGTCCTTGAGCTTATGACCGCAGAGGCTCTCGATCTCCCGCACTGCGGAGGAGAGCTTCTCCTTGAGCTTCTGAGGGTTCTTCGAGGCGATGACCGCTGCTAGCACGACATTGTCCGAGTAGGAGATCATGATGTCTAAGTTCTCGAACTTGATCTCCCTCAGCCTCCCCCCTCCCTCGTCAAACGACTCCTTTATGAAGTTCTGCACGGCGGTCAACATGCCCGCCATTATGTTCTCGTCCTGGTCCGGCCTGAGACGCCTCGTGTAATGCTTGAGCAGCATTCCGGACGGGGTCATCACAAATATCTCGTCCACGAGCGTGGAGTCCGAACCCCATACCAGGAAAAAACCGATCACATTTACGGTCACGAGGAGCGCGTTCATGAATAGAACGAAGGTCTTCACATCGTTGTCCTGCCCCGAAAGGAGCACTACGGATAGAACGAGTATCACCGCGACGACCGCGGTGACGAGCATTATCGTCTGGTATCTGACATCACCGGCTGCCATGGACTGCACCGAATAGTTGGATACCTACGAATAATACTTTCGACCAACAGTTGTGATAGTAACGTCTATACAAAATGGTAGAATATATCCAAATATATTGAATAAGCGGGTTC
>DSAX01000044.1 GCA_011046235.1 Methanobacteriota archaeon
ATTTATATATATACTAAATTTCCAAAAAATAAGATTTCTTATTTTGATTTCCGAATTCTAACCCTCTCTGTTTCGGATATTCATTTATCATTTTGTCCAAAAATCAGGTCGAAGAATTTTTCAGCATATTTCTTCTCATTTATCAGTTCTTCTTTTTCCATTTCCAGCGCAGCGTATGAGGCAAGTGAGCTCTTGCTTAGGCTGAATCCAGTTGAATCGCCGTGCGATTTCATTATGGACAACTTCTTCTCAATATCCCCAAGATATTCGTTTATTCTTTCTCTTGCAACTCTTCTGAGGAGCTGTTCCAATTCAGCCATCCTCTCGGACTCTGCTTTCTTTGCAGAGAAGATCTTTGAGGTTTCCAAAGCAAATTGGGTTTTCGATATTGAAAAAGGATGGACGGTTTCCTTCATCCAGATAATTGATCTTCCTGATTCCGATTCCAAAATTCTATCTGGGATGAGAAGCGGAAGAACAGATTTGGACTCCGGAAATCTCGGAAGCGCATCGAAGCAGCCTACGAAGCTTGCGAATTCAAAAAAATTCACTCCCAGATTGCCCTTTCTATTTCTGGCTATTATTTTCCTTCCAGCGGATTCAAGCTCGTCTAGTACATCCCTCGGGCTCTTCTTCGCTCTTTTCAATTCTTCGATGGTTGCCGAGCAGCCGTGGATGCATCTGAGTGGCTCGTAGGTTCTCGTGAACATGAAGCTCGGAGGACGCTCGATCCATCTGATTCCACCCGCATTTTTCTGGTCCTCTTCATCCCCCCTTTTCAATAGCGAATATTGAAAGCTAATGTCGTTACCATCGACGGCCAGTATTCCCGAGGGAATGCCCTCGTTCACTACAAGCCGATCCGCCCAGAACCCCAGCATCTTCCTCAGTTTTGGTCTCTTTATAGACCCTTCGTCGGATATCGCTCTGAGTATCTTTCTTTTTACGGGCGTCGATAGCCATGAAAGCCAAAGCAACAATCTCTTCTCACTGTCAATATGCGGGATTGGAATCGAGCTTCCCCCCGCAACTTGAGAATCCAGCGGAAGCGCGGCATCCCCCAAGATTTGTCCGACTTCGGATTCGACCTCGACCCGCATATTCAACCCTGGAGCATCTTCGATTTCCAGCTCCTCTGGGCCAATTGGATTTGGAATAATGCGGAGGTCTGAGTTGAGGAAGTAATAATTTCTACCGCCTGATTTATAGGAAATGAGCAAGCCGGTGTTGACCCCCTTCGCCAGGATTGTGCGCAGCTGCACCTCCCTTTTCGGTTCCTTATCGGATGACCCTGGGCGATAAGTTATCTCTCTCATTGAAGCTCTCACAGGGCTTTTCTCTATCTCCTCCCTCCTGAGGGGCTGAGAAATCAACAGTGTGTAGACTATGCTTCTTGAGACGTTGTTCGTCAGATATTCTCCGATACTCTCAACATCTGGGTTGCCAGAGCCCGTATCAGGCAAAACTCATCATCCCTCCCGACAGCAATAATAAAACGAACATCGATTATTAAAGCTTGACGGAAATAATAACACTCTCCCCATTTCCTAATATATACTGGCACGGTGCAATGAAAAAACGGTTACACGGCCGTTCGCATGCCTTTATTTTATTATATGGATAATTGTATGGATGTAGAGTCCACAACAGGTTTTTATAGTCCTTCTCTTAATTAGAAGGCCGTTATGACACGATCCGCTGAATTTGGTACAGACATTCGTGTTCTAGAATCACTGGTAGGTGTACTAGTAGTAGGGCGGATCGAGCGCCCGTGAGATCCGTTGGAATTTTTTTCAACATCTTGCGCGGTGTCTTTTGATTGTGGAGGTTGATTAGTGTGAAAGGTGCCAAGGTCGTCGTGGAGCTGCTGGAGAGAGAGGGAGTAGAGGTAGTCTTCGGTATCCCCGGAGGCGTATTGCTCCCCCTCTACGACGAGATATTTGACGCCGATTTCAGGCACATACTCGGGCGTCACGAGCAATGCGTCGGTCACATGGCGGACGGATACGCCCGGGTCTCCAAAAAGCCCGGGGTGTGCATCGCCACATCCGGCCCCGGCGCGACCAACCTCGTTACGGGGGTAGCGACGGCATTCATGGACTCTTCTCCCCTGGTCGCGCTGACCGGGCAGGTCGCCACTATGATGCTCGGCGGAGACGCATTCCAGGAAGCCGACTCGTTCGGCATCATGATGCCGATCACCAAGCACAACTTCAGGGTCATGGACCCAAAACAGCTTCCAATGGCCATGAAGCGAGCATTCAAGATAGCGACCACTGGTAGATACGGGCCTGTCCATGTCGATCTCCCGACCGATGTTCTGAACGCGGAAATACCCGAGAAGGAGCTCGACAAGGACTTCCCGATACATGCGCCCAGGAGGAATTTGAACCAGCTCCTGGATGCCGTTAAGCTCCTTGAGAATGCGGAGAGGCCAGCGATCCTGATAGGCGGGGGCGCGCATTGGTCCTCCTCCGGCTCGGAGATTCTGAAGCTTGCCGAAATCCTCATGGCTCCGATGGTGACGACCCTGATGGGCAAGGGGGTGGTCCCGGACACACATCCGCTAGTTTTAGGCGTTGTCGGAATGCACGGAAAGCAGTCGGCGAACTACGTCCTCCATAACTGCGATGTGCTCCTCGCGATAGGCTCGAGGTTCAGCGACCGCGTCACCGGGAAGCTCGATGATTTCGCAAGGAAGACGAAAATCATACACATAGATATCGACGCGTCCGAGATCGGGAAGAACGTCAAGGGCGGAATCGGACTGATCGGCGACGCATGGACGGTCGTGAACGCGCTTATCGCGGGCCTGCACCAGCGTTCCATCAAGGAGAGCGAATGGAAGAGGCGCATCACCGAGCTGAAGCAGGCGTGCACCTGCGACTTCGATTTCAAGGATAGGCCGATCAAGCCGCAGAAGGTCATTTGGGAGCTGTCCAGGAATCTGCCGGACGACGCCATCGTCACTACTGAGGTGGGGCAGAACCAGATGTGGATGTCCCACTTCTTCGAGATGAGCGGCACGAGGCAGTTCATAACCTCAGGTGGGCTGGGCACCATGGGCTTCGGTTTTCCGGCGGCCATAGGCGCGAAGGTCGCCAAGCCCAGCAGCGCGGTCGTCGATGTCGCCGGAGACGGCAGCCTTCAGATGGTTTCCCATGAGTTCGCGACGACCGTTCAGCACGACATCCCAGTCATCGTCTGCCTCATGAACAACGGATGGCTTGGCATGGTCAAGCAGTGGCAGAAGCTTTTCTATGAAAAGCGGTATATGGCGACAACCCTCGAGAGAAGCCCCGACTTCGTGAAGCTAGCGGAGGCGTACGGGGCGGATGCAGTGAGGGTCGAGAGGCCGAGCGAGCTTCCGGAGGCGATAGAGAGAGCGACTAAGAGCGAAGTCGCCTTCCTGATCGACGTCGTCATCGATCCTGAGGAGGACATACTGCCGATGATCCCTCCCGGAAAGAAGATGACCGATGTGATAAGGGGCAAATGCGGTTTCAATTTCAAATGAGAAAGGAAGTGTTTCAATGGCAACAGTAATATCTCTGCTCGTGGACGACATACCCGGCGTTATGCAGCGGGTCATGGGGGAGTTCACCAGGAAGAGAATCAACGTCGAGACCATAGTGGTTGGGAAGTGCGAAAAACCGGATAAGGCGAGGATCGTCCTCTCGATTTCGGTAAGAGTTCAGGCGGAGGCCGTGCTCGAGCATCTCAGGATGCTCGAGGAAGTGAACAACGCCGAATTGGTCGAGGAGGAGAACCACGAGGCATATGCCCTGATCGGAAACGGCGAGGGAAATATGAGGATGACCGGATCGATCGACGAGATCAAGAAGATCATCGATAAGACTCAGCCGGCCAAATATATCTGGGCGGTCAACGCGCTTTGACCACGGTCGAAAATGTCAATGGAGGACTGATAGTTTGGCTAAGATATACTATGAAGGCGACGCCGATCTGAACGCACTCAAGGACATGAGGATCGCAGTTGTGGGATATGGTATCCAGGGCAGGGCGCAGGCGCTCTGCCTGAGGGACAGCGGTGCAGATGTCGTAATAGGGCTGATCAGGGACCCGACCTGGGACCAGGCAGTCGCGGACGGCATGAATGTAATGCCCGTCGCGGAAGCCGTGAAGGGGGCCGATGTCGCCATGATGCTGATTCCGGACGAGCTGCAGAAGGAGGTCTATGACCGCGAGGTCAAGCCCAATTTGAAGGCCGGCGCGACGATCGATTTCGCGCACGGGTTCAACATAGTGTTCAAGCGCATAGTGCCGCCTGCCGATTCCGATGTAATTATGGTCGCACCGAAGGGACCTGGAAGACTGGTCAGGAAGACTTTCGAGGAGGGATTCGGCGTGCCGGCGCTGGTCGCCGTCGAACAGAACCCGTCCGGAAAGGCCCTCCAGAAAGCGCTCGCCATCGCGAAGGCGCTCGGCGCGACCCGCGCGGGCGTCATCGAGACCACATTCAAGGAGGAGACGGAGACCGACCTATTCGGTGAGCAGGCGGACCTGTGCGGCGGATGCTCAGAGCTCATCAGAAAATCCTTCGAGGTGCTGGTCGAGGCCGGCTATCAGCCTGAGATCGCCTACTTCGAGGTCCTCCACGAGCTGAAGCTAATAGTCGATCTCATACAGGCTGGCGGGATCGAGAACATGTGGAAGAACGTCAGCAACACCGCGGAATACGGCGGCAGGACCAGGGGGCCGGTGATCATCGATGACCGCGTCAAGGACAGCATGAAGAAAATATTGGCAGATGTTCGATCCGGAAAATTCGCCGAGGAATGGATCGGGGAGAAGGAGTCCGGGCTGCCCGTCCTAAAAAGCCTTAGGGAAGAGGGTTCCGAGACGCAGATCGAGAAGATCGGCAAAGAAATCCGGAAGATGTTCGCCATCAAGCCGTGATAATATGCAATTCTGCTCCTTCGTCGTCGGGAATGAACGAAGGACGATCTTTCCGGGGAGAATCATCGGCGAAGTCGTCGAGAGGCTCGATGTCGCCTCAATGATCGATCTAGTTATGCTGAACGGCGAGGCGGACGCGGTAGACAGCTACGACATCGGCGAGGTCCTGTTACAGCCGCCCATTACCAGACCTTCGAAGATAATCGCAGTGGGGCTCAATTTCCACAAGCACATCGAAGAGATCGGTATGGAGAAACCGGATGAGCCGCTTCTCTTCTCAAAGCCCTCCAGCGCGATCGTTGGACCGGGAGAGGACATAGTCCTCCCCGATGCCATTGGCCGGATCGACTACGAGGGCGAAGTCGCCCTGGTAATTGGAAGAGACGCCAGAAGTGTGGAGGACGGGGAGAGCCACATTTTCGGATATACCTGCCTGAACGACGTTACGGCAAGGGATATCCAGAAACATGACAAGGACTGGACCAGAGCGAAGGGATTCGATACCTTCGCTCCGATGGGCCCGACCATCTCCACTATAAGGCCAAACTGGATCAGAACAGAGCTCAACGGCAGCGAGGTTCAGCGCTCGAGCACCGACGACATGATATTCGGCTGCGCGGAGCTTGTGGAGAAGATCTCGGAAGTCATGACCCTGTATCCTGGGGACATTATCTCCACAGGAACGCCTTTCGGAGTCGGGCCGCTCAACCCTTCCGATATCGTCGCTGTCGAGGCCGATGGCATCGGCAGACTCGAGAACAAGGCGGTCAGGAAGAGTGAGACCGGCGACCGGGATTAGGAGAGGAGCGAAGGGACCGGGAGAGGACTTCAGTAAACTAATTTAAATGGCCGTGGCCATATTGTGCCTCGGGAAACCACAATCTGAGGGGAGCTGTCATGGCGGATATAGAGCCCACCAAGTATATCTGGGCGAACGGAAAAATGATCGACTGGAACGATGCAAAGGTGCACGTTCTGACGCACTGTCTGCACTACGGCACCGGGGTGTTCGAGGGGATTCGCTGCTACGATACATCGATGGGCCCGGCAATTCTGCGGCTCAAGGAGCACATGCAGCGGCTCAAAACCTCGGCGGCGATACTCAAGATGGAGATTCCTTTCTCACTGGACGAGCTCTGCGCAGCGGCAAGGGAGCTCGTTCTCAGGAACGGCCTCAAATCGTGCTATATTCGGCCGATATCCTTCTTCGGGGTCAAGGGCATCGGGGTCAACCCGACCGGATATCCAGTAGATACATATATGGTCGCGTTCGGCTTCGGCGCCTATCTGGGAGAGGAGGGTCTGAGGAACGGGATAAGGTGCAAGACCTCCTCCTGGCACCGCATTTCGCCCTCTTCGCTCGCGACCATGGGCAAGATATGCGGGCACTACGTGAACTCCGCGCTCGCCCACACGGAGGCGAAGGCGGCAGGGTACGACGAGGCCATCCTTCTGAACGATCATCACTTCGTTGCGGAGGGGAGCGGTGAGAACATATTCACGGTTTCCCAGGGCAAGATAAGGACGCCGCCGTTAAGCGCCGGCGTTCTACCGGGAATTACGCGCGATTCCGTCATCAGAATCGCAAGGGATGAGGCATTCGAGGTGGTGGAGGCGAATATCTCCCGGTCGGAACTCTACACGTCCGACGAGGTGTTCATGACAGGCACAGCTGCCGAGATCACCCCTGTCAGGGAGATCGACAACCGCCCGGTCGGAAACGGTGGCCGAGGCCCGGTAACGAAGCGCCTGCAGGACATATTCTGGAAGATCGTCAAGGGCGAAAACCAGGCATATATGGGCTGGCTTGATTTTCTCGAAGAGCGCGGGTGATTATAGCTTCTCGATCACGGCCTGAGCCATCTCGTCCGTACTGTTTTTTCCGCCGAGATCCGGCGTCCGGACCCCCCGTTCCGCCAGGGTGGCGAAGACGGCCCTCTCCAGCTCTCCCGCGGCCGCGTGTTCTCCGACGGTATCGAGCATCATTTGAGCGGCGAGAATTGCCGCGACGGGGTTGGCAATACCCCTGCCCGCGATGTCAGGAGCGCTACCGTGCACGGGCTCGAACATCGATATGCCCTCCGGGTTGATGTTTCCAGAAGGGGAAAGCCCGAGGCTGCCCTGGATGCCCGCGCCGAGATCGGTGAGTATGTCCCCGAACAGGTTCGGAGTGACCAACACGGAGTATCTCTCGGGCGATCGTACGAGGTTCATCGCGACTGCATCTACATAGCCGAATTCGGTCTCGACGTCGTCATATTCCCGCGATATTTCTCTGAACACGTCTCTCCAGAGCCCGTACATTTCGGTGAGCACATTCGCCTTGTCGACACAGGTCAGGTTCTTCCTGTCCTTCTTCCGAGCCAGCTCGAACGCGTATCTGATCACGCGGGTCGCACCGCCCCTTGAAATAACGCCGATCTGATAGCTTCCCTCGCTCTCCCCTTCGACCTCGACATCTATCTTGAATTTCATTTTGTATCTATTTCGCTCAAGTGAGATATTTTCGCTTGCCTTACTTCCCGTGAATCTGCTGCCGAGACCGACATAGAAATCCTCGGTGTTCTCCCTCACGAAGTATATCGAGAGGTTCTCTCTGCCCTCGGTGGAGATCGGCGAATCGACCCCGCGGAAAAACCTGACAGGCCTGAGGTTCACATACTGGTCGAATGCGAACCTGAGCTTGAGAAGCACACCCTTCTCCAGTATGCCCGGCTCAACCCTGGGATCACCGAGCGCGCCGAGAAGTATCGCCTCGCAAGTAGATAGTTCGGAAATCGTATCATCCGGTAAGATTTCGCCGGTCTTCAGGAAGTGTTCCGCACCGTTGGGGAAATCCATCCATTCTATCGAGAAGCCGTGCCCATCTGACAGAGAGTCCAGGACGGTCTTCGCTGCCGCAACGACCTCGGGTCCGATACCGTCCCCTGGAATGGAGGCGAATCTGTGGCTCATCGCTTCATCCTCTCCTCGCTCAGCTTCTTGCGGGCATATGGTATGAGCCCACCGTTGTCAATCAGCTCCCTGAGAAATTCCGCATAGGCGGGGAAAGCCGCCGAATTTCCGGAACCCAGGTTTTCTACGGCTCCACCGTCAAAGTCGATCCTAAGCAAGTCTCCATCGACCGCCTCGATCTCCGCCTCGACCAAAGGCAGGCCGATGTTTATCGAGTTCCGGAAGAATATCCTGGCAAAGCTCGCTGCAACCACGCACGATATCCCCGCTCCCATGAGCGCTCTCGGCGCGTGCTCCCTGCTCGATCCGCAGCCGAAGTTGCGGTCGGCCACGATGATATCGCCCGGAGCGACTTTTTTCGCGAATTCCGGTCTCGCCTTCTCGAACGCATGTTGCGAGAGCTCCTTCGGGTCGGGTGTGACAAGATATTCCGCGGGAATTATTTGATCGGTGTCGACGTTATGTCCGAACCTCCAAACCTTCCCCTCGAACGAGTTCCTCAGATCATCACCTCATTCGGGTCTGTGATTCTTCCCGTGACGGCGGAAGCCGCCACCACGGCCGGGTTAGCGAGATACACCTTGGAGTCCTTATGTCCCATTCTTCCGACGAAGTTGCGGTTCGTCGAGCTGACCGCCACCTCACCGGGAGCGAGTACCCCCATGTATCCTCCCAAGCATGCCCCGCAGGTGGGTCCCGAGACGTAAGCGTTGGCGTCCAGGAATATCTGAATTAGGTTCTCCTTAATCGCCTGCTCGAATACCTGCTTGCTCGCGGGCACGACGATCATCCTGACACCCGATGCGACCTTCCTTCCCCTCAATATCTCAGCGGCGGCTCGAAGGTCCTCGATCCTGCCGTTCGTGCACGAGCCCAAGTACGCCTGATCGATCGTCACCCCGACCTCGGCTGCCGGTTTGACATTGGACGGAAGGTAAGGCTCCGCAACGAGCGGCGGAATCTCCGAAGCATCGTACTCTTTGATGTCATCGTAATCCGCGTCCGGGTCCGGAAGCACTGGCTCATATCCGCCGTTGACTCTCCCGGCGAGGAAATCGGTCACCTTCTTGTCCGGAGCGATGAACAGGTTCTTCGCCCCGGCCTCGATCGACATGTTGGCGATGGACATGCGGTCGCTCAGGGGCAGCGTTTCGATTGCGTTCCCCCCGACCTCCATCGACTTGTACAGCGCACCGTCCACGCCTATGTCGCCTATGATCCGAAGTATCAGGTCCTTCCCGAAGACATGCCGGCCCACCTTACCGTGAAACAGGTACTTATCGCTCTTAGGAACCTTGAACCAGAGCTTTCCCCGGGCGAATACTGTCGCGGCCTCGGTGCTGCCTATGCCCGTCGAAAAAGCTCCCAGAGCGCCGTATGTGCACGTATGTGAATCTGCTCCGACAATCAGCCTGCCAGGGGCCACGAATCCCCGCTCCATCATCAGCTGATGGCATACTCCTCCTTCGCCTATCTCGAAATAGTTGGGCAACTCATATTTTCGGGCGAAATCCCGCATGCTCTTCGCCTGGATCGCGGAGGGTATGTCCTTGTTCGGGACGTAGTGGTCCGGTATCAATACGATTTTGTCCCTCATCGGCTCCGCTCCGAGCTTCTCGAAAGCCTCGAAGGCCGGCGGACCTGTGACATCGTTCGCCATGACGAAATCGACTTCAGATTCCACTATCTCTCCCGGCTCGACGCTTCGCCCAGTCCTGAGCCTGAATATCTTTTCGGCGAAACTGCTGCCCAAATCAATTCACCCGCGATCTTCGTTTCATTCCGCTATGAGGTCGTTCTTAATGTAGCACAGCCTGTTCAGTGCCGTGATTGCGGCCTCTACGCTCGTTATGACTATGTCGGCCCCGACACTCTTTCCAAGCGATATAATGGATTCGTCCCTTCTGTCCCCGAGCTTGATGGTCACCTCGCACAGAGAGTCCGAGCCTCCGGTTATCGCCTCGAGCCTGAACTCCTTTAGCACGATATTCTTCGAGACCGCGGATCTGATCGCATTAAGAGACGAGTCTATCGGGCCGATACCAGTTTCCGAAGCCCTCTTCTGCTTCCCTTCGATATCGATCGTGACGGTCGCCGTCGGCGTGAAGTTTATGCCCGTGAACACGGCGAACTCATCGAGCCGTATCTTGGCGGGTTCGTCCCCTCTTCCGAGCACATCGTAGGCGAGCGCGATAAGCTCCGCGTCGTCGAACTTCTTGCCCCCCTCTGAGAGCTTCTTGATCCTTCCGACCAGCTCCTTGAGCTGGGAATCTTCGATCTCGATTCCGTAGTTCTTCAGCTTCGCCTGTACCGCGTGCGTCCCAGTATGCTTTCCAACGACGAAAGCCCGTTCCTTTCCAACGATCTCGGGAGAGATCGCCTCATAGGTGGATGACTCGCCGAGCAGCCCGTGGACATGTATGCCCGCCTCGTGGGCGAATGCATTGTCGCCGACGATCGCCTTGTTCGGCTGCACCGCCACCCCGGTCAGCTTCGATACGAGCCTCGACACATGTGTGAGTTTCCTCAGATCGATCCCGGTCTCGACTCCGTAGAAGGTCTGCAGGGCGACGGCTACCTCCTCGAGTGCCGCGTTGCCCGCCCTCTCGCCCAGTCCGTTTATGGTGCAGTGGACCTCCTCCGCACCGGCGAGCACGGCGGCCAGCGAATTCGATACAGACAGGCCGAAATCGTCATGACAGTGGACTGCAATCGGCACTCTGCAGATCTTCTTGAGCTCGGAAATGAGGTAGTTCATCGCCTGCGGGATCATGATGCCGACGGTATCGGGTATGTCTATTCTGTCCGCCTTCGCCTCCTGGACTGCCGATACGAACTCCTTGAGGAAGGTCAGGTCGGTCCTAGTCGCATCCTCCGGTGAGAACTCGACCTTCAGTCCGTGGGACCTCGCGTAGTCTATCGACTCAACCGCCTTCTCGATCGCCTGCTCCCGGGTAATCTTCAGTTTGTTCTTGAGATGTATGTCCGATGTCGCTATGAACAGGTGTATCGAGCCAGTGCCGCATTCCAGTACGGCGTCGATGTCCTTCTTGTTCGACCTCGAAAGCCCCAGCACCTCGGCCTTTAATCCCAATTTTGCGATCCTGGATACGGCCTCTTTCTCCCACTCCGACGTTATCGGAAACCCGGCCTCGATAATGCCTACGCCGATTTCGTCGAGCGCCTGCGCTACCCTGATCTTGTCGTCAATTGAAAGGGCGACATTCGGGGTCTGCTCTCCGTCGCGGAGCGTCGTGTCAAGTATCTTCACACTCTTGGGAAGGACACTGCTATCGATGACCTTCCTGATGTTATCGCCAATTGCGAACATATCCCTCACCTTGCTTCCGCTGGTGCCATCGGCGCCCGGAACGGTCTTTCCTTCGCTATCGGGAACATTCATACAGGAACACACTCCCAAAAATATATTTTACACTCTGGACTAGCATAGTAGAAGAAGCAGCTGCAACGGAAGAATACTGGCTGAACTCCGTTTTGCGTCCATGTTTCCAACATCCGAGTGTCTCGCGCATACTCGTGTTATGCGCGATGTATCTGATATGTGCTCAAGATTTAAATCTTGCGCTGCGGGTGACCTGAATCCGCGAATGATTCGCCAACTCCTTTCTCATCCGTGCGCATTATTATGATGATGCATGAAAAATAAATTGTCTGGCGCTCTGCACTACTCCCTCAGGTTCATGACGATTTCTGAAAGATGGGGGGCTATCAGTCTCTTCACGGCCTTCTTCACAGCCAATTTCGATAGAGGGATGACGAAGACGGCCTTGCCCTCGCTACCAAACGCCTCCGCGCGCTGGACAATAGCTGGAGCCCCGACCTCCTCGTAGCACATCATGCTGAAAACCGCACTGAACGCCGGCATTTCCTTCTCGGCAAAATGGTTAACGGCTTCCAGTGTCAAGTCCCTGGCTGAAACGCCTGTGCGCCCCATTACGATTATCGATGCGATATTTCCATCCTCCATACACTGCCTGAGAACGCTCTGAATGTCGTCGAAGGACGGTGAAGCCCGGTCCAGTCTGACGACAGTATGCCCTTCATCTCTTAGATATTCACGCGCCTTGGAGAGCAGCTCCTCATCCTCCTCCGAAAAGGCATCGCCTACGGCCACTATCGCAACGGAAGATCCAGCTCCGGCAGTTTCCCTGCGTTTTCCCCTGCTCATTTGCGTCAACTCCCGATCCATCACAGCGGACAATCAGATTCGACTCTCTACCGTCTTCTCGAATGTCTCACCGTCCCATATCGTGGTGGTGTCTCCGATCCTGTCCATAACCTCGGTACAGGCCTCAAATGCCTCTTTCCTGCGGGCCGCTGATACTGCCACCGTAAGGACGATGTCTCCGACTTGAAGGATGCCGATCCTATATACCAAGATGATCTCTCCCAGCCGGAACTTCTCAAATGCGTCATTCACAATCCGCGTTAGCTGGTCTGTATCGTTGTCCGAGCATTTACCGACCTCTATTTCTCGGAACCCCTCGTCATCGGATTTCCCCCTGACCGTCCCAATGAAAGCAATCACGGCGGCGCAGTCGTTCCTGATCACGTCCGAGATCGCCCTGGATGGGTCGATGCTCCTCTCCGTTATCTTGACTTTCGGCATTTGATCCAGCTCCTCCTTCTTTTCAAGACGGCTCTCTTTCGGCTTGCCCTAATAAATCCCGTTTTTCTACAAATAATGGTTACCAGGACTCGGGTAGCAATGCCGGCTCCAAATCACCATCGCAGTCTGGCTCACCGAATTTCCCGGACTGGTTCCTTGGGCAATATCACGAACTTGCAGCGTTCCTCACCCTGGCAGATGCATTTCTTCTCGATGACCTGGACGGGTGCATTGAGCGCCTTTCCAGCAATCGTCTCTAGCGCCAGCGAGAGGTTCTTGCAAATGGGATTCGGGCCGCTTCCATACAGTTCTGGAACCAGAGAGATCGCCTCAATGTGGATCACCTTCGTTTCCTCTTTTATCTCCTTGATGGAAAAATCGGAGATCCAGCCGATCTCTTTTATCCTGTTAAGCCCGTCCTCCAGCGTTTTTTCAGATCCTCCCTCGCGGCCGATGTCGCCCAGAATATCGTGGATGTCGGCGACGCCTGAGAGGGCGGTGTCGACCTGGCGCTTCACCCAATGGCTTTCATCGGACATCTTCATCAGATTCGCCAGAGCGGAAAGCGAGTCCTTGGTGCTCGTCCTCATAAAATGACCGAACAATTTCCTGTCAATATCCCTAGTAGTATCGATGACGAGGGTGCTCGGCAGCTCCTCGAAATGGATCTCGGTGGTCTTTCTCTCGGTCGCCGCCTTTCTGACATCCGATATATGCGCAGTCTGGAGCCTTCTCTTTCTACCGAGCTCCTTTGAAAGGCTGTATTTCTGAACCATCTCATCCAGAACGCCCAGTTCCGATGCCTTGTCCTCCATTTCCCTGATCTTCTTCTTGACCCATCCGATGCCCTCCATATGTCCGAGATATCCGATCTCGAACCCGAGTTTGGACGCTTCGATAAGCAGCATTTTGGCATCATCGCTTTCCCCGTCTTTGTCCTTCCCCATCCCTCTTGCACCTCTCTGGCGCTTCATATTTCTGGACCTCATCGATTCCAGGAGGCCGAGAATCCGCAAAATGGACTCAGCCAATTATAAATGCCCAGGTTAATATATTAAAGTTCCTTCACCAGTATGTAATCGAGAAAAAAGCGCACACAGTGATATCCTGTGGTCGTCGTCATACATTCGGTCTAGGAATCACCACGAACCTGCAATTATCATTCTTCTGCGCTATGCAGTACTTCTCGACCGCCTTCATGGAGATCCCGAAAGTACTGTTTCCTATCGATTCCATCGCAACGCATAATGGTCTGCAGACAGGCTCTTTGGACTCTCCTAAAGTGCGCGCGATCTCAGATATCGCGTCGATCGTGACGGTCATCGCCTTCTCGCCGAACTCCACGATCTCGTATTCCCTGATCCATCCGACTTCGATAAGTATGCCCAGCCCGCTCTCAAATGTTTTCCTCTTTTCCTCTGGTATCCGTGAGAGCGTAGTCAGGCGGTCGTGCACATCGCCCAGACTGGAGAACATGACATCGAGCTTCTTCATGAACTTCCTGTTCTTCTGCCCGATCTTCATCAGGGTGGCGAGAGCGTCGATCCCATCCTCATAAGGTACGCGTTCGGCTATGTAATCGGTGCTGCTATTCTCTTTGACGATTCGCACTGGCATACTCTTTGGCGGCTTGGGAAGCTTAGAACCCCCCTTCTTGGAGAAGTAAAGCCCTCCCTCGTCTGAAGTGAAGGACGACAGCCTCTTCCTCTTTCCGAACTCCTTTCCGGCCTCGTATTTCGCCTTCAGATCCTCGCCCAGTCCGAGCCTAGCTGCCTCCGCCTCGAGATCGCGAAGTCTCGATCTCACCCATCCGACCCCCTCGATATGCCCCCTCAGGCCGACTTCGAAGCCGAGTCTGAGCGCCTCTCTGAGAATCCTCTTCTCGATCTCGCTCCATTCGCCGGTTTCTGCGGACAATCGGCACACCTCTATCGAAGACTTCGCTGATGTTCCCGGAGAAGTCCATTACGGGTCTGTCTGCGATGTTTATAGCCCCATTGGTGAGAGTATCATTACTGATAAGAACGCGTTTCATTACCCAGGCATGAATATCTCATGGCAGGGCGCTCAGAAAGATTTATGAGTGGATGCCACCTCATACGGTGAGATTCGCATGGTCAATAGCAAGGTGAGAGCCGCGTTCCAGGGAGCAAAGGGCGCACACAGCGAGGACGCCTGCTACGCACACTTCGGAAGCGATGTCGAGGCGGTTCCATATCCCACATTCGCGGAGGTCTTCAGAGCGGCAGAGGCGGACGAGGTCACGCACGCCGTCGTGCCGGTCGAGAACTCGATCGAAGGGAGCGTGGCACAGGTCAACGATCTCATGCTCGAGAACGACCTGCTGATCTCCGGGGAGGTGATACTGCGCATCAGGCACAGCCTTATCGGGCATCCAGGGGCGACGATCGACGACATAACGAGGGTTTACAGCCACCCGCAGGCGCTTGGCCAGTGTCGAAAATTCCTGTCGCAGTACCCGGACTGGGAGGTGATCTCCTCATATGACACCGCCGGAAGCGTCATGATAATCCAGAAGCGGAACAGGAGGAACGAGGCGGCCATTGCGGGTGCGAGAGCGGCGGAGGTATACGGCCTTGATATAATCAAGGAAGGGATCGAGAGCGACCACCAGAACTTCACGCGGTTCTTCCTGCTCGAGAAACATCCAGAGGCCGCATCAGCCGCCAACAAGACCTCGATCGCCTTCGCGGCGAAAAATACGCCGGGAGCATTGTACCTATGCCTCAAGGAGTTCGCCGAGAGAGGGGTGAACCTCAGCAAGCTGGAATCCCGGCCAAGGAGGAACAAGCCCTGGATGTACGTCTTCTTCGCCGATATCGATGGAAGCGTCGACGATCCGGATACCGGAGGAGCCGTCGGAGGCCTTCTGAAGACCGCCGCGTTCGTGAAGATTCTCGGCAGCTATAAAAGGGCTGAGCGGCCCTACGACCCCCTCTTGGGGCGATTCTCCTCTGAGGAAAGACCCGCACCGTAGGCCGCTGAGAGCGCCAGTTTCCTGTACCTTCCAAGCATGCCAAGGGCGGGCTTTTTCGGCATCTTCACCTCCTTGAGGCGAGCCGCTATCTCCCCCTTTGTCAGCTTGACCGATATCTCCCTTCTCGATAGGTCTATCGTGATCTCGTCGCCGTTCCTCAGAGCGGCCAAGGGGCCCTTCTCGAACGCTTCCGGGCTGACATGCCCCACCGACAGTCCCCGGGTGCCTCCAGAGAAACGCCCATCTGTGATCAGAGCCACTGACTCGCCCAAGCCCATACCAGATATGAGGCTGGTGGGTCCCAGCATCTCAGGCATACCTGGAGCGCCCTTCGGTCCCTCATATCTGATGACGACGACATCACCCGATCTTATTCTGCCCGCGGTTATTGCTTTTGCTGCCGCATTTTCCGAGTCGAAGACTCTGGCCTTACCAGTGAACTTCCTTATCTGCTCCGCGACGGCCGACTGCTTCACGACCGCTCCCTGGGGCGCGAGGTTCCCCCTCAATATAGCTATCCCGCCGTCTCTGTGAAACGGCAAGTCCAAGGTCCTGATCACAGAGGGATCCGTCACCTTTCCCTCCGAGGCGATCTCGAGGATCGACTCCCCGAACACTGTCTGCGCGTCCTCCAGCCGGTCTTTGAGCCGAGATAGAATTCCGGGTATCCCCCCCGCCCTGTCGAAATCGTGCAGGAAGTACGGACCGCCCGGGCGCAGGTTGACGAGATGCGGTATCTTCCTGGAGATTTTATCGAATGTATCCAGTGACAGCGTCACCCCGAACTCCCTCGCTATTGCCGGCAGGTGCAGGCACGTGTTCGTCGAGCCGCCTATCGCCATGTCCGCTCGAATGGCGTTCCTGAAGCTCGCGCCTTTCACGCAGCTCCTCGGCTTCCTCCCGGCCATTATCGCATCCACCAGTAATTTACCGGTCACCCTGGCGATGGTCTTCTTTCTGCTGTCGTCAGCGTGCATGGTACCGCATCCGGGGAGGCTGAGCCCGAGGACCTCGGTCAGGCAGTTCATCGTATTGGCGGTGAAAAGTCCGGCGCAGGACCCAGGTCCAGGGCACGCGCATCTCTCCGTCTCGCGCACTTCCTCCTCCGTGACCTTCCCGGCGGAGTACTCCCCGAGCGCCTCGAAAATCGAGATCAGGTCCACCTTCCTTCCCTCGAACTCGCCGGGCATCATCGGACCGCCCGTGACGAGCGCTGCCGGCACGTTTATCCTTCCCGCCGCCATGAGCATGCCCGGTGTGATTTTATCGCAGTTAGTGACCCCTACCCAGCCATCCAGCTGATGTGCCTCTATCATGAACTCCACCGAATCGGCTATCAGGTCTCTTGACGGCAGGGAGTACCTCATGCCCCGGTGTCCCATTGCGATGCCGTCACATATCCCCGGTATCCCAAAGGCCAGTGGGACTCCTCCGGCCTCTTTGATCCCCTTCCTGACCTCATCCGTCAGCGAGTTCAGGTGGACGTGTCCGGGGATGATGTCGTTCCATGCATTTGCTACACCGACCATCGGTTTCTCGAAGTCCGCGTCTTCCAGTCCCGAGGCCCGGTACAGACCCCGCGACGGGGCTCTGTCCAGTCCTCCGACGGCGTTCCGTGATCTGAGCTCTCGAACCATTCCGTATACCCCCTGACATTCGATACTTTCTCAGGCCTCGTCCAGCCTGAAATCCCTGTGCAAGGCCTCGACGGCCACCTTCGCATCGTCTCTCGAGATCATGAAGGATATGTTCAGCTCCGAAGAGCCCTGGGCGATCGTCCTGATGTTGATCTTCCTGTCGGCCATCGACTTGAACACATTGGCCGCCACGCCCGGGGTGCCCTTCATTCCCTTGCCCACAACCGCGACGATGCAGTAATTTCCCTCCCCGGTGATTTCCCGGACCAGACTGGTTCCGAGCAGGGAAAGCTCCAGGATGTTCATCGCATCCCCGGAATCCGCCTCTGGTATCGCAATGGAGACGTTCGCCTCCGAGGAGCTCTGCGAGATCATCAGCACATCGACCTCCTCATTCGAAAGCAGCTCCAGGACCCTCGCGACCACGCGAGGGGTTCCTACCAGCCGGGCACCGGAGATGTTGATCAGGTACACCTTGTCTATGACGCTTATGCCCCGAATGACCGCGCCCTTCTTCGCATCGTCGGGATCGTCCGCCCTGACTATCAGGGTCCCCCGTCCATCTGGGTCATCGATGTTCCTTATCCTGTAGACGAGCTCGTTATTGATCCCCTGCTCAAGCGCCTTCGGGTGGATGACCATCGCGCCGAAATGGGCCATCTCGATGGCCTCTTTGAATGCTATCTTCTCGATTACCCTGGCGCCGGAGAACAGCAAGGGATCGGCGGTCATCATCCCCGGCACATCCTTCCAGAACCAGAGCTCGTCCGCCTCGAGCGCATGCCCGACAACGGCGGCGGTGAGGTCGGAGCCCCCGCGTCCGAGGGTCGTTGTCACGCCGCTCTGCGTCGAGGCGATGAACCCGGTTATGACGGGGGTGATCCCCTCCTTCAGGAGCGGCTCGAGGTTCTGCTTTAATTGCATATTAGTAACATTTATCAAAGGCTCAGCCTCGCCGAAGCAGTCGTCGGTCATTATCCCGGCCTCCCCACCGGAGAGGGCCTTTGCCTCCACCCCCCGCTGCTTCATGAACGCGGTGACTATCGGAGCCGATAGCCTCTCCCCGAAGGAGAGCAGGAAATCCCTGGACCTGGGAGTCAGCTCGCCTATATGCGAGATGCCGAGCGCGACATTCCTGAAATCGTCCATCAGCCTATTGACCGTACCCTCAGTCTCCTCGGCCAGCTTCGGATCTTCTATCCTCTTCGTCACCCCGAGGTGCCGGGAGGCGATGGAATCGAGCATCTTCTCCATTCGCGCCTTCTTCGCGTATGCGATGTTCTTCATGATCTCGACGAGGGAGTCGGTCGTTCCACCCAGTGCGGATACGACGACCGCCACTTCGTCTCCCTTGCTCCTGTAGCCTTTGACGATTTCCGCGACCTTCAAAATATCATCTGCGTCGCGCATGATCGCTCCGCCGAACTTCATCACTATCCTCATCCGACCAGACTCCTCTTGCAGGGGGCGGCCTGTGCTACGCCCTTCTCATCATTCTTCCCATAAGGGTACCCCTTCTCGAATAGAACCTTCTAATCGCGATCAGATCTCTCAGGACCGCGCTCGCGGTCTCAGGGCCGCCGGCCCCGCGCCCGACGAGGGTTATCTCCCCCGCGAGGTCAGTGTCGAAGGTGACGGCGTTGAAGGTATGAGATACATTCAGGGGATGCATCCGCTCGATGGCCATGGGCGCCACTTCCGCCTCTGAGTCGCACTTGGCGATCAGCTTGATCGTCTTGCCCTGCTCCTTTGCCTCCTTCATACGGTCCTGATCGACCTTTCTGATCCCCTCGATCTTGATGTCATGTATGGAGAGGCTCCTCCCCATGACCCAATTGGCGATTATCACCAGCTTGCCGGCCGCGTCCAGACCGTCGATGTCGTAAGTCGGGTCGGCCTCCGCGTACCCGAGCTCCCTCGCCTCCGCAAGCGCGGAATCGAGGGGCACGGCCTCCGCATCCATCTTGGATAGGATGTAGTTGGTGGTTCCGTTCAGAATGCCCCTGACGGACAATATCTCGACCCCTTCCAGGCATTTCTTGGCGAAGTCAAGCATCGGGGTCCCGCCGCCAACCGTTCCGCTGAACTTCAGCATCACATCGTTGTGCTCCGCAAGCTCAAGGAGCGCGGGCATCGCGATCGCCAGCGGGCCCTTGTTCGTCGTGACCACATGCACCTCGTTCTTCATGGCCGCTCTTATGTGATCCAGGCCGGGTTGACCCGACATCAGGTCGGTAGGGGCAGCCTCGACCATCACGTCGCATTCGATCATGTCCAACACTTCCGGGGGCTTCGCACCCTCGTTCCAAATCTCCTTCAGAGAGCCGAGTCCGCCCGCCGATTCGCGCGCCTTCAGAGCCGTTTCCAGGTTGATCCCTTCAGGATCGACCAGAGCGCCCCGGCTGTTCACGATGGAGACGACCTTCGGGTTAATGCCGCGCCCCCTTCTGAGCTTCTCCCGCTGATCGATGAATATCTTTGCCAGGTTGCTTCCGACAACCCCAAACCCGACCAACATGATCCTCATTGACCCACCTCAGGATCCCAGTGCGGCCCGAAGGCTTTCCATGTCCGGATCGATCTCCACCGGCTTCTCGGAGTTCCTGATCGCGCTATCCGGATCCTTCAGTCCGTGCCCAGTCGCAACGCATACTATTCTTTGGTCGCTATCGACCGTTCCCCTTTCCAGCAGCTTTTCGAGACCGGCTATGCTCGATGCCGCCGCAGGCTCCACGAACAGCCCCTCGGTCCGGGCTATCATCTTCTGAGCCTCTATTATCTCCTCATCTGTGACAGTGATCGAAGTCCCGCCGGACGACTTAATCGCCCTGATGGTCTTCTTCCAGTTCGCCGGATTCCCGATCCTTATGGCCGTAGCCACCGTCTCCGGCTCCTTGACCGGGTCTATCCGCTCCTCGCCCCGTTCGAACGCCCTCGCGATCGGCGCTGCCCCCTCCGCCTGAATTCCATATATGACCGGAACTGCATCGGTGAGGCCGACTTGCCTGTATTCAGAGAAGCCCTTCCAGTAGGCGGCGCTGTTGCCTCCGTTTCCGACCGGAATGACGAGCGTATCCGGGGCACGGCCGAGCTGATCGCACACCTCCATCGCCGCCGTCTTCTGCCCCTCGATCCTGAACGGGTTGACGGAGTTGAGGACATACAGCTTCAGCTCCTTCCCGGCCAATATGACCAGCTCCATCGCATCGTCGAAATTGCCCCTCACCGCGAGCACTTTGGCCCCGTGCATCATCGCCTGGCTGAGCTTGCCGAGGGCGATCTGTCCGGAGGGGATTATGACGACGCATCTCAGCGATGCCAGTCCTGCATACGCTGCAAGAGACGCGGAGGTGTTCCCGGTCGAGGCGCATGCCACTTTTCTCACCCCGAGGTCGACCGCTTTGGACACACCGACAGTCATCCCCCGGTCCTTGAACGATCCCGTCGGGTTCATGCCGTCGAACTTGATGTACAGCTCCGCGACGCCCAACCTCTCGGAGAGGGTGCTGCATCTGTGCAGCGGCGTGCCCCCTTCGTCCATCGAGACAGGGCCGCAGGCGATCTCGGGCAGCATCTCCCTGTATCTCCAGACGCCGAGCGGTCTGGAGTCGAATGCTGACCTGACCGTCTCCGTGTCCAATTCCCTCAGCGGCAGAGATACCTCTAACAGGTTCCCGCAACCGGAGCAGGTGTAGACGATGTCCGATGTCGAGTGCTCCTTCCCGCACTCGATGCATTTCACGATTTCCGATGCCATCTCAGATCAACGCCATTCGATCGCGTCTTGGTCGACCCGAATTATCGAATGAATTTCGTTCACTCGAAATTCGTTGATGTAAGAAAATCCTGCGTATATTATAGTATGCAATGCCAGGTACTATGAATTGTGCTGAAAATCGTGTTTTGCCCGCAAATATTACGGGGAAAAAGTCCGATGATTAAATATGAGTTATACCGTTTCTTACGACAGCAAGTCGACTTTATCATTTGACGGGGGGGGGACTACATGGGAATAGACGATATTATTTCGGAGGCACCGAAGACCGCTTTCATGCTCTGCAACGAGGCCATCGTGAGAGCCGCGCTCGAGTCTGACATCAAGGTATATGCAGCCTATCCAGGCTCTCCGACGGCCGAGATCGTGGATACCTTCTACGCGTTGCGGCACAAGCTGGACATGAGGATCGATATCTCATCGAACGAGAAGGTCGCATTGGAGACCGTTGCCGGGGCCGCAATGGCCGGACTGAGGGGTATGACCTCGATGAAGAGCGTAGGACTGAATGTGGCGTCCGATACCTTCTACACTCTGGGATATGTCGGCGTCAAGGGAGGGCTGGTCCTTGTCGTGGCGGACGACCCGCACGCACACTCCTCCCAGTCCGAGCAGGACGGCAGGTACTTCTCCCCGAGCGCGTACATCCCGATGCTGGAGCCGTCGGATCCCACCGACGCCGCGAGGATGGTCAAGTACGGGTTCGACCTATCGGAGAAATTCCAGACCCCCGTCGTGCTGAGAACGGTAACCAGGGTGAACCACCAGAGCGGATTGGTCAGAACCGGGGAGATGAAGAGAACCCCTTTCCAGAAGGTCGATTGGCCGCATGAACCGACCCGATTCGTCACGGTCGCCGAATCCGCAAGGAATTTCAAGCATCACATGTTGGAGCGGTCCAAGGCGATCATGGAGGAGTTCGAGAACTCAGAGCTCAACACGAAGTCGATCGGCAATTCACCCGATGTCGGAGTGATCACCTCGAGCGCGGGGTACAACTACGCCATCGAGGCATGCCGATTGCTCGATGTCAGCCCCAGCGTTCTGAAGCTCGGCACGACCTACCCGCTTCCAGAGAAACTGATAGCTGATTTCATCTCGCCTCTGAAGAGGGTAATCGTAATCGAAGAGCTCTCTCCGTATCTCGAGAGGCAGGTTGCGGCGATAGCGAAAGAGGTCAACCCCGGGATCGAGATAATCGGCAAGAGGAGCGGACATTTCAGCGAGGCACTCGAGTACAACGCGAACATCGTGGCCAAGGTGTTTTCTCAGCTCTTCGGGGTGAAGACCCCCCGCGACTACGATGCGGTCATATCGAGGGCGCAGAAACTGAAGCAGGGCATCCCGGTACGCCCTCCGACGTTCTGCCCAGGCTGTCCTCACAGGGGGACATTCAGCGCGCTGAGAAAGGCGTTGAAGGGGGTGAAGCATGTGTTCGCATCGGACATCGGCTGCTACTCCATGAGCGCTCTATCGCCGAACTTCTACGGCGATTCCATGCTGTGCATGGGAGCCTCGGTCGGGATCGCAGCCGGGTTCTTCTATTCGGTCAACGAGAAGGTGATCGCGATGATCGGGGATTCCACCTTCTTCCATGCAGGGATGCCGGGACTCGTCAATGCGGTGCATAACGACGTCGATTTCAAGCTGATCATCCTCGACAACGATGTCACGGCCATGACCGGTCAGCAGCCTCATCCAGGCACGCCGCTGCCCGAGGACGAACCGGGGATGAAAAGGGTCCTGCTTGAAGATGTGGTCCGGGGAATGGGAGTCGAGGATGTCACAATCGTTGACCCGTACGATGTCAAAAACGCATCCGATACCATGAAGGAGGCCCTTTCGAGACTGGGACTGGGCGTAATAATATCAAGAAGGGTCTGCGCACTCCACGGTGACAGGCTGAAGCGGAGGAGCGGAGAGCGGATCATCCCCAACTTCGTAGACAAAGAGGTATGCAAGCGGATATATGCATGCGAGAAGGATTTCCATTGTCCGGCAATTTCAATCGACGAGGAAGACAGAAGGGTAATCATATCGAGAGAGCTCTGCGACGGCTGCATGGTCTGCGCTAAGCTGTGTCCCATTGGCGCAATCAAGTCCACGGAGGGGGCGAAATGACGGAGAAGAGCGAGTTCAGCACGCTTTTGGCCGGCGTCGGTGGGCAGGGGCTGATGCTGCTTTCCAGTGTAATCGGGGAGGCATGCGCAATGTCGGGGCAGCGGATAATCACGGGGGAGCAGCACGGGCTGTCACAGAGGTCCGGGTCCATTTCGGTTCACCTCAGGATCGGTCCCGATGTCATCTCGCCTCTAATTCCGATCGGATCAGCCAATGCCATCATATCACTGGAGGCGCTCGAAACCCTGAGGTATATCGAGTACCTACAGGATGACGGGATCATCCTAATGAACAGCCGAATTATGCACCCCATTACGGAGACTTCCCAGGTCGCCAAGGATAAGGAGCTTTCCTATTTCGGCCTTGAAGAAATCGAGAAAAGGCTGTCCGAGGTCACGGAAAACGTGCTCGCCCTGGACGCCCTTGCGCTCGCCCGACAGGCGGGCAACCCATTGACGGAGAACATCGTGCTATTGGGAGCCGTCTGCGCATTCGAGGCCTTTCCTATCCCGATGGACAAAGTACGCAGCGCGATCTCGCAGATCGTACCCGAAAAGGCGAGGGAGGCCAACCTGACAGCGTTCGAGCTGGGTCTGAAGGCATCACATGCCCGCTTCTGCGACAAATTTCCATGCAAAAACCTGGAATGATCAGAGCGGGCTTCCCCAGCGGTCCCTGAAGAATGTCTCCCCACGTGGTTTTCTTGGGGGTCTCTCCTTTTCTGCCTGCTTCTGCTTTTCCGAAAGCAGGGCATCATCTTCACCGGGATATGCGCAGATCACAAGAGTTATCACCGTATATTCCTCAGGTATTCCCGACACCTCGCGAGCTTTTTCCGGATCGTACCCCGCGATCGGATGAGCTATCATCCCGAGCTCGGTGGCTCTGAGCACCAGCTGGCCGATCGCGAGGCCGCAGTCGAACAGGAAGTACTCTCTATCTTTGATGACGCAGTCATCCTCCTGCTTCGATGCGACGACCAGGATCAAAGGGGCTGCGGTCGCCCATTCGTTCCCCTTGGAAAGCGCAGTCTTGAGCTTCGAGAGCATGCCTTCCTCGCTCACGAAAGTGATCCTCCAGGGCTGGTTGTTGAAGCAGGACGGTGCGAGCATAGCGGCCTCTACAAGGGACAGCACCTCATTCTCGCGTATTCGCCTGCCGCTATTCAGCATCCTTCTAGCCCTTCTTTCCAAAATCGCCTCTTGGACCTCCATACGCCTGACCTCCCGACCACTCTTCTATGCTCCATGAAATATTTGAAATGATTCAAAGACCGGATAGGATGTTAGTTTAGAATTTGGCCCGTATTAATCTAATAACACCGTAAAAGCAAATGCCTTGAGGCGATCGGAAAGATCAGATCCATATCGCCTCTTCCTAAAGGCCGTAATATTTATCAGGATCTCCTCGACTTCATTTTCATTTCACTGTGCCTCTTGTATATTTCGTCGAGCTCCTTCTTGAGATCGGACGGAAACTCTGGAGACTCGTGCTCCGCTATGATCTTCTTCGCTCTCTCCTTCGCGTTAACGATCATCTCCTCCTCGCAATCGATGTTCTCCATTGACCTCCCGGAAGCAAGCCCGGGCATCGCGATCTCCTGCTTGAAATGTCTCAGGGTGTGCTTGTTCGTCAGATAGGTCTTGCCCGGTCCCACCTGCTCGATGACGTCGATTGCCAACGCGTCAGCGTCCACGGATATCTCCCTCACGCCCCGCTCGATGAACCTCCACAGCTCGCAGTCTATGACCATCTGAACCGCGGATTCGACCCCGGACCGGTTGAGCCCTCCGATGCCGACGACCGCATCGGCGCCGGCCATCGCTGGAATGAGCCCGCTCATCGCCTTCTGGAAGCCGACCTCGTAGCCTGGAACGGCGCCCGAGGCGGCGAGTCCTCCCATCTGGTTCGGCAGCCCGTACATATGTGATAGCTGACACGCCCCCGCGGTTATCAGCGCCCCCTCGATCGACCCTGACATGAACACCCCGGAGCGCATGTCCATCGCGCCCGACTCGCATGAATATATTGAGGGGCATCCCGGGGCGGCCATCTGACACACCGCGATCGAGGCCAATATCTCCGCGTTTGCCTGGGCGAGGCTGCCCGCGACCGTGACGGGCCCCGTCGAACCCTGGATGACCATGGTGAGATGTATGTTCGGGATGCCCGCCCTGGAAAGGGCCACCGCGCCCTCTATCTGGTTCTTGTCCAAAACCAGCGGGCTGATCGGCGTGTGCGTGTTCGATAAGATCGGGCGTCTTCTCAGCTCCTCAGGAGAGCCTGCGATGGCCGATGCGTATTCGATCTGGAACGCGGCCTCCTCATGGCCGTTCGCCCCATGTTGGATGTGCTTGGTCGTATTATCCAACGACGCCACGAGCTCGTAGTAGGAGCAGATCTCCCCCGGCATATCCGTCGCAGAAACCATCGGCCAGTACAGACCTATCTCCGGGAGCGCATCGGCCAACTTTGCCAGCTCCACGCAGTCCTTCTTTGTCGAGTACCTGCGCCTGCCGGAGTCGAGGTCGAACACCTCTGCGGGCTGCCCGTCTGGACAGCCGTATCCGGGCCTCTTGGCCGGATGCGGCAGATCGTTCTTCGGATCTCTGCCGCAGAGGGTGATCTCTCCCGGTGCCTTCTTGACCCATTCCATCAGAGTCGATTCGTCGATCCTGGCCCGGCCGCTCTTCATGTCGACGTCTGGGACATGCTCAGCCACAAGCTGAAGCATCTCCTCGCTTTCGATCAAAATGCCTATCTTCGACAGAATCTCCATCGAGGCCTCGTGTATCTTGTCCAGCTGTTCTCTGTTGAACAACTCTAACATTGGTGGAGCCATACGCCTGACCTTCTCCTTGCTTGATTTGGAATTGTCCGGCCGGCCTATTGTAAGACCAACAATAAATATTTCAATGCCAACGCTTTAATATCGAATAACCTGACCGTTTGCTCCTCTGATTTTAAAAAATGTATCTTGCCCTTCATTTCACATATTTGATGTCGAGCCGGCACCGACGGGCAAGAATTTTTAACCCCTTCATCATTCCTCATTCCAACAGAGAGGATCTGTAATCATGAAAACGGTTCAATTAGGTTGTGGAATAACAGGACTAGTGTGCGCTGAACATCTGGTGAAGAACGACAAGATCGACGAGCTTATTCTAGCTGATTACAACACTGACACGGCCCAGGCTCTCAAGCAGAGGCTGAAAAACGACAAGATATCCGTGGTCAAGGTCGACGCGGCAGACCGAGCGGCAGTGAAGAAATTGATATCCGGGAAGGACCTGGTGATCAGCTCCATCCCCGGGTATCTGAACCGTCTCGTGCTGGAGGTTTCGATAGAGACCGGCACGGACTACCTCGATTACTCGCTGCCCATAGGTGCGGACTGGAACGAGTTCGACGAGCTGATCGATTATTGCAAGGGCGCGGAGAACAAGATAATAACCTCGATGGGCGCGGACCCAGGAATATCCGATGTGTTCGCCCGGCGAGGCGCGGACCTGCTCGACAGCGTTGAGACAATCAGGACGATGGACGGGGACAGCGCCTCGGCCGAGGGATTCGAGTTCTTCGGTCTCTGGTCGCCCAGGGAGCTGCTCGAAGAGGTGACCGTCCCGGCGAGCGTCTTCAGGGATGGGAAGATAGAGTTCGTCCCCCCGCTGGACGAGAGGCAGCTCTACAAGTTTCCGGATCCGATCGGCGATCTGCCAGTATACAACACAGACCATGAGGAGACCCACCTTATGTCGAGGTACATCAAGGGTGTCAAGAACGTGGATTTCAGGATCGCGATAGACGACGACTTCGCACGAATCGCCAAGACGCTCAAGATGCTGGGGCTTCATCGGACAGACCCCGTCAATGTCAAGGGGAAGCAGGTCGTGCCACTCGACGTCGTCGTCGCACTCATGCCTCGTCCGGTGGATATGATAGGCAAGGTCAAGGGATTCGCTGCGGTCGTCGTCGAGAGCACTGGCATCAAGGACGGCAAGAAAAAGATGGTGAGGATATACGCGAAGATGTCCCACGAAGAGGCGTACAAGATAGCCCACAGCAACGCGACCGGCTATATGGTCGGGACCGGCGGAGCCGTCGGAGCCGAGATGCTTCTCGCGGGGGAGATCAAGCAGAACGGTCTCATCGTTCCGGAAATGCTCGACGCCGAGAAATACATCGAACGCCTTTCCAAAAAGAACGTCGATGTGAAGATAGAGTCGATCGACATCTGAAAATACTGAGCGATATTGGCCTGCTGTACAATACATCGTGCAGCGGCCAATCGATTTTCATTTTTTCAGCGATTTCGAAATACGGGTTCATGCAAAGCAGCACGATCCAATCAGTTGTATAACATCGTTGTATGAGCTATATGTTATTAAGTGACTTAGCCCGAAATATATCGATTGGAGTGTTGAACATGAGATGGAATCCTTGGATGATCGCAATCGCGTCTTCGGTCGTCGTGGTCTTGGTTGTCGCAGCATTTGCCGTAAACGGGATGTTTTCAGCCTCGTCGGATGATGATCTGACCGAAGGTGGAGTCCTTCAGATCACGGGCCTTGTTGACGATCAGCTAGATCTGTCAATCGACGACCTGAGGAGCATGCCGAACACGACCGTTTACTCAGAGCTGATTTGTGTGTCTGGTCACTCGTTCGGATTCTTCAACTGGACCGGGGTCAGCCTCGGATACCTGCTGGGTCAGAGCGGGATAGTCGAGGGAGCGATCAAGGTTGCGTTCTATGCGGATGACGGTTACTCGACCGATCTCACCATTGACGACGCCCTGAGAGAGGATGTGATAGTCGCCTACGAGAGGGACGGAGAGCCCATGCAGGAAAACCTCAAGCTCGTGGTGCCCGGGAAATGGGGATACAAGTGGATACAAGTGGATACAAGTGGATACAAGTGGATACAAGTGGATACACTATCTTAACGAAATAGAGCTCGTTGACTACGATTTCAAGGGCATTTGGGAGAGCAAGGGGTATCCCGATAACGCGGAGATTGAATAATTGATCCATATCTTTCCCCGCTCTATGTATTTCTATTGAAATTCTTTTTATGTCGGCTAAGCAATCAACTCCTCCATCGAGTGATATCTTGAGCAGCAGAGTGAGAGTTGAGGCGAGCGCGACCGTTGCCAACTTCGGGCCTGGCTATGATACGTTCGGGCTATGCCTGGATCAGCCGAGCGATCTCCTCGAAATGGCAATCGTGGAGAAGCCTGGCATACATCTCCAGGTCGCAGAAGAGGGTTTCCCGGTCCCGTCGGACCCGGAGTTCAACTCAGCCTCCGTGGCCGCAATGGAGCTCATGCGACTTGCGGATGTCTCGGTCAACTCCGTAGGACTCGCGATCAGGCTACTGAAGGGCGTCAGGCCAGGCAGCGGGCTCGGGAGCAGCGCATCCTCGGCCGTTGCGGGCGCGTACGCCGCGGCGGAGCTGCTCGACATTGAAGATCAGAGGACGGTCCTTCGGGCCGCCGCCCAGGGAGAAGGCGTGTCCAGCGGCGCACCCCACTTGGACAATGTCGCCCCGTGTCTCTTCGGGGGGTTCACCGTAGTGCTGGATCAGGAGAGGCTCAGAGTTCTGAGAATCCATCCCCCCAGGATGAGACTCGTGATCTGCCTCCCGGATATCGTGGTGGAGACATCCAAGGCAAGGAAACTGATCCCGAATGAGCTCAGGATGAAGAACACGATTGCGCATGTGGGATGGGCATCTGGAATCGTCCACGGGATGAACACGGGCGATCTGAAGCTGATTGCCTCGTGTATGATGGACGAAATATCCGTTCCGGTGAGAAAGACGCTCATAAGAGGATACGACCTCGCCCGAAGCTCCGCGATCGCCGCGGGGGCTTTGAGCTTCTCGATAAGCGGTTCCGGCCCCGCAGTATTCACGATCGCAGAGAACAACCATAATGAGATCGGTGAGGCCATGGTCGAGGGCTTTTCCCGAGCGAACGTGTCCGCTTCATATTTCATCACCTCCCCGGGCGCGGGGGCAAGGGTCGTAATGATGGAATGATCGTGACTGGTACAAAATTAGACGTTATGAGCGAGAGAGCGTGATTTGCTCCTCCGCTCAAGGTATTGAGAAAGGGTTTTAACTGCCGCCAATACCACTTTTACTGCTTACTTCTGGAGCAGCTTCAAGGCCAAATTGACGGCGCCGGAAGCATCTTCGCTGTATCCGTCAGCACCGATCTTCTTGGCGAATTCGTCCGTGACTGGAGCGCCTCCAATCATCGTCTTGACGCCGGACCCGCCGAGATCTTTTACGACCTCTTCCATGTGGGGCATTGTCGTTGTCATCAGTGCGGAAAGCGCAATGACATTCGGCTTGACCTCCGAGGCCTTCTTGTGGAACTCATCCTTTGGTACATTTACGCCGAGATCGACGACGTCATATCCATTGGACGAAAGAAGTGTTGCCACCAGGTTCTTTCCGATCTCGTGGATATCGTCAAGCACGGTTCCGATCAGGATCTTTCCCTTTGAGGTTCTCCCGGCTCCGCCGGCAGGCAACGCGGGCTCTAGGACTGACATCGCAGCCTTCATAGTCTCCGCGCCCATGATCAGCTCGGGAAGGAAAATCTCACCGGCCCCGAACCTCTCTCCGACGATTTTTATTCCCTCGCCGAGGCCGTTCTCGATGGCGTCGAGGGGGTCGACACCCTTTTCAAGCATGTTCTGAGCCAATTCCTTCACGGAGTCCAACTCGTAGTTAATCACGGCATTCTTCAGCTGCTCGATAGCTTCTTGCGAGCTCATTTGTTATCACTCTCTTGTTCTTTTATGCCAGAATACAATCGCCACGGGAGGAGATGATGTATCAAACCAACAATCTGTTGTTCTAATCATCGAATATTATCGCAATACCTCTTTTCTCATCCCAATATTGTATCAGGC
>DSAX01000042.1 GCA_011046235.1 Methanobacteriota archaeon
GGATGGTGAACTTCGCGACTCATTGGCCGAACCGCTACAAGAAGATGTGTGGCATGAGAAATCATGCCGAGACCGCCTTCGGGATGATTCAGAGCAGCTTCGGATACCGTATCAGATGCCGAACTGAGGCGGGACGAAAAAACGAGGTTCATGCGAAGGTGAGTTCGCACAACATAAGAATGCTGGCATTGATGTCATTTCAAATGGAATATTAGTTTAGCGTCAGAGCCGTTAGGAATTACATTGTACTCTATTATCCCATTTTGCACATTATAGAAACTAATGCCATTATAATTCACCCCGCCATCGTGAAGATAGCAATTTCTAATAACAAAATAAGCACTCGTATTTAGTATCTCGATTGCGTGCGCCGTCGAGGCCTGGATATCCCAATTGTTTATTATATATGGGTCTCCGGGGGCCCCACTGCCTCCGGTGACTCCGTTCGCGGGGGTAAATGCAGCGTCACCATCGATTAGAATAGGCCCTCTAGATATGTATGTGTACTTACTAGGACTCGTTTTCGAATTGGGGTTGACGATTGATATAGCTGACAGGCATAATATCAGGACAATCGCGCCTATTAAAACAATTAAACCTATTCTCTTTATACCATTATTCTTCCCCTTATCTCTGCACTTGCAGATATAGGGTCGTGACTCATCTTTTTCCTCCATGAGCATCACCAGACCTTATCATGACAATTAATTCTATGGTAATAAGGGTTGTTCTTTGCGACTCGCGAGCAGGATTCTAGCCACGAATCGGCCCGCGGAAAAATCCAAATCTCTTATCACATTTTTACTAATATTTGGATAATGGGCCCATCCGGATTCGAACCGGAGATCTATGCCTTGTAAGGGCATCGTCATAACCGCTAGACCATGGGCCCGTGACCTACCCTAACACTGAATTCGGCTATATATTTGACTGGATTGCAGAAATATGTCACGCCATTTTAATGATAACAATGGTTATGCATCACCGATCTTTCCCAGCGCCATCCTGTAACCGAGGTCGAACGACTCCAGGTTCTCATTGATCCTCCGTCTGATCACTCCCTTGATCGCCTTCTTGAAATCCTTGGGTTTCGCATCGATTTTCCCTGAGGCCGCTATCGCGCCCAATATCGCCGAGTTGGCCGCCAGCGGAAACCCCACTCTTTCGGATATTTCAAACGCGTTAAGCGCAACGACGGTGCTGCAATTCCGCCTTATCTGGGATAGAAGGGACTTGACCGGGGGATAGCCAGTTTTCCTTGCGGATACGGAGTACGGTATGATCGGATGCGTGTTGACAACGGCGATGGCGTCGTCCGAAAGCATGTCCGCGTACCTAGCAGCCTCGAGTGGTTCCAGCCCGACCAGAATGTCCGCGCTCCCTCTGCCGATCCTCGAGCTGTACACATTTCCGATCCTGATTGATACCGCGACCGAACCGCCCCTCTGTGCCATTCCATGTGTCTCCGCGATGAGGACGTTCATTCCCTTGCATAGAGCCGTCTCCCCGATTATCTTCGATAGGGAGATGATCCCCTGTCCTCCGACTCCGGCTATGAATATGTTCAGCCTCATTTTCCAACACCAATGGCTTTGGATGGGCAGACCTTATCGCAGACGCCGCATCCGATGCATAATATGTCGTTTATTCCGTAATTCTCATTGTCGCGGAAGATCGCGGGGCATGTGAACGCGTCTATGCAGGTGCCGCACTTCCTGCACTTTTCCTGGTCTATATGCCTCTTTTCCCCCAACGAGCTCCGGCGACTCGCCACCTCGAGGAGCGTACATCGCCTCCTCGAAATGATTACGGAGATCCCCTTTTTTTCTAGCATTTCCCTGACGGTGCCAACAGTGCCGTCTATGTCATATGGGTCGACGACTCTGATATCGTCTATCCCGCAGCCCTCTATTATTTTCTCGATGGAGACCGCCTGTGCCTCCTCGCCGAAGGCGTCCCGTCCGACCCCGGGATGCGGCTGATGCCCGGTCATCGCCGTCGTCATGTTGTCTAGAACGATGAGCATTAAGTCGTGCCCGTGATGCACCGCATTGACAATGCTTGGGATTCCGCTGTGGAAGAGCGTGGAGTCCCCAATGAATGCTATCACTTTCTCCTTCTGGCTTAATGATAAGCCGCTGGCTATACCCACTGATGCGCCCATGCAGAGCATCGTGTCCCCCATATCGATCGGGGAGAGAGCGCCGAGGGAGTAGCAGCCGATGTCGTTTGCGAATACCGCATTTCCCTTTGTCGCCATTTTGACCGCGTAGTACAGCGCGCTGTGCGGACATCCCGGGCAGAGAACCGGGGATCGCGGAGGCAGCTGCTCGATCGCTCCGTCTCTTCGGGATTTCGATTGAGCCCTTCCGAAAAACGCCAGCTCAATGGCTTCCGATACTATCTCATGGTTGTAGTCCAGCACCCTTGACAGTCTGCCGGTGCCTTTCCCGAATATCTCGGCATCGAGATCCCTGTCGTACGCCAGCGCCTTGACCTCCGTCTCCAGGATCGGTTCAAGCTCCTCGACGACCAGGATTCTCTCCTTGCTTCTCATGAACCGCTCCAATCTCTTCTTCGGGAGCGGGAAGCTTTGGCCGAGCTTCATCACCTCGACGCGGACGGGCAGGTCGATTGCCGAATCCATGGCGTAGTTGAACCCCGCAGACGAGGATATGATCCCCAGCCCGATTCTGTCCCCGACAACTATGCGCCTGTTAAAGGGGGATTTCTCGGATATCTCCTCGGCCTTCCTCAGCCTCGCCAATAGATCCGCATGCGATTTCCGGGCAATGGAGGGCAGAGAGAGTCTTCTGTCGGATTTGTCGAACTCGCCGTTCCTTTCCGGTTCCTGGATATCACCGGTCCTGACCGCGCCCGTGGTATGAGATATGTTCGTGGTGGTCCGAACGAGCACAGGAAGCCCGAGCTGCTCTGACATCTCGAAGGCATATCTGACCATATCTAGGCATTCCTGCGGGCTAGACGGTTCCAGCATGGGTGCACCCGCGAATCTGGCGTAGAAGCGGCTGTCCTGCTCGTTCTGACTCGAGTAGCAGCCGGGATCGTCCGCGACGACGATGACTAGCCCGCCCTTAATGCCTGTATATGTGAGCGTTAGCAGGGCGTCCGATGCGACGTTCGCCCCGACATGCTTCATGCTCACAAGCGCTCTTAGGCCGGAGAGAGAAGCGCCCAAGGCGGTCTCGAGGGCGATCTTCTCGTTCACCGAGTACTCTATCGCGACATCGAGCTCTCTGGCCGGCTCTATGAGGGAGTCGGTTATCTCCGAGGCCGGTGTACCGGGGTATGTCGTGGCGATGGCTATTCCGGCCTCGATCGCCCCCCTTGCCGCCGCCTCGTTGCCCAGCAAGAGGATGACATCGCCGGGACCGCCCTCCAAAATCGATCGCATATCGTCGGAAGCATAGGGTTTGAAATCTAGATATAAACTAGCACCCGATTTTCGTCCGGAGTCATTCAATAAGAGGACAATTAAAAATAATCCACCACAGTTGTCCCAGGGATCATGTCCGAAATGACCCTCTGCGAGAAGGTTTTGGCCCGTGCATCTGGAAAGGATTCAGTCACACCAGGCGAGATCATCGAGGCCAAGCCAGATGTTGCGATGTCTCACGACAACACCTATCTGGTTTACCGCTCCTTCGTCGATACCGGGGCGACCGAGATCTCGGATCCGGGATCGATCGCCGTCGTGCTCGACCACAGAGCGCCCGCCAGCACGGTCAACGCAGCGGACAGCCAGAAAGAGATACGGAGGATCGTCAAGGAGTTCGGCATCGGCAGATTCTTCGATGTCGGGTCCGGTATCTGTCATCAGCTGCTCGTTGAGGACGGTATTGTCCAGCCCGGTATGCTCGTGATCGGTTCTGACTCTCACTCGACAACCTACGGCGCTGTCGGAGCGATCGGGATAGGGATCGGCGCGATGGATATGGCATCGATCTGGGCCAAGGGCTCTCTATGGCTCAAGGTTCCGGAATCGATCAGGCTGGAGATAGCAGGTGCTCCCCGCCTCGGAGTGTATGCGAAGGACATCGCGCTTAAGATGGTGAGTGAATTGGGGCCGATGGGTGCGGACTACTGTTGCATCGAGTTCCACGGCTCGTATTTCTCTACTCCCAATCTCTCCGAGAGGATGACTCTGTGCAACATGGCTGCGGAGGCGGGCGCGAAGTGCGCCACCGTGCCGAGCAGATTTTTCAAAAATGAGGTAACGCACAGCGATTCGAAGTCTGTCAGGGCATGCGAACTCCCCGACGACAAGGCCGAATACGGCAGGGAGCTCTCTATCGACGCGGGAGCGCTGGAACCGCTTGTCGCCCTTCCGAGCCTCGTTAGCAACTGCGCGCCGGTTTCATCGGTCGAGGGAGAGCCCATTGACCAGGCATTCCTGGGCACATGTACGAACGGCAGGTTGGACGACCTCATGATCGCATCCTCTATCTTGAAAGGGAGGAGAATATCTGGAGGGGTAAGGCTGATCGTCACCCCCGCATCAAGGGAGATATATCTCTCCGCGATGAAGAACGGAATCATTGAAACCCTGATCGACGCGGGGGCGGTCGTTACAAACCCTGGATGCGGGCCCTGCATGGGCGCACATCAGGGCCTTCTAGCCGATGGCGAGGTGTGCATCTCCTCCGGCAACAGGAATTTCAGGGGCAGAATGGGCTCCAGCGAGGCGAGAATATATCTCGCAAGCCCGGCGACAGTCGCGGCGAGCGCGATCGAAGGCAAGATAGCCGATCCGAGGAGTTATCTGAGATGATATGCGGCAGGGGATGGATGTTCGGAAGCGATATCGATACCGACAAGATAATCCCTGGAAGATATCTCGATAACTACTCGTTCGAATTCCTGGCCTTTCATGCAATGGAGGGAGAGGACCATGAGTTCGCAAGCAAGGTCAGAGAAGGCGACATAATTGTGGCCGGGAAGAATTTCGGCATCGGTTCGAGCCGCGAGCAGGCCGCAATCGCTCTCAAGCATGCCGGGATACGCGTAATAATCGCCGAGTCCTTCGCGAGGATATTCTACCGAAACGCGGTAAATTACGGGCTCTTGCCGATAATCTCTCCAAATTGTACAACCGTGTTCAAGAACGGCGAGGAGATATGCGTGGACCTTGATAACGGACGGATATTCAGCAGTGACGATTCCGGCAGAGAAGCCAGGTTCTTCGAGATCCCGTCGATTGTCCGGCAGATCTACGATGCCGGAGGGCTGGTCGGCTTGCTAAAGCTGAGTGATGAAAATGAATGATTTGTATCCGGACAGATCGCAGGAAATCATACTAATCTGCAAGAGGGTGGTAGATAGAAATCTCACCGTCTCCTCCGGCGGAAACATAAGCGCGCGCCTTGCAGACGGCAATATCTGTATAACGCCGTTGAAAGGAAATAGGTCCCTTGCAGATCTGCGCGAATCGGATCTATCGGTGGTTGATACGGCCGGGAATGTGTTGAGAGGAAGCAGGCCTTCGAACGAGCTGCCCATGCATCTGGCTATCTATTCTGTCGAGGACGAAGTCAAATTCATAATTCACGCTCACCCGCCGTTGGCAACCGCGTATTCTTCCGAAAAGATGCTTCCAATGGGAACCATGGTAGAGTCAATGAGGCTGAAAATGGCTATTGTGGAAGCCGATGCCCCCGGTTCCCAGGAATTGGCAGAAAAAGTCGCAATGGAAGTGAAAAGGGGCGCAAACGCTGTTCTTCTCGAGAGTCACGGCGTCGTCATCCTTGCATCGGACGCAGGAGAATCCCTGATGATTCTAGAGGAATTGGAGAGCGCCTGCAGGACGGATTTGATCAGACGGATACTGCGGACAGGCTGCAGCAAATAATGTGATTTTCATCATCTGGCGAATCGACCAAGGATCAACGAGTATTCGTCAGGAGCAATCAAAGCTTCATTTAGCACTATGCGTCCTCTAGACCCGTTCGATCTCAGCATCTCGTCTATCTTATACAACATTGCGACGACCGCGTCGACATTGTTCCATGCGAGTAATGTCTCGATACAGCTCAGGCCGATTTCGGAGCAGTGCGACTCCTCGATCAGGCGGGATATTCTGTTTTTTATCTGCTCCAGGTCGCGCGGATCTACCGCATCCGGGACTTCTGAAATAGTGACCCTGATGAAGCGCCCGTTGCATCTCGATCTACGGGCAAAAGCGCCTCCGAAACTGGCTATCGTAAGATCGAATTCCTTGTCCAGGTCAGCCCCGTTCTGCTGTTTGACCACCCTCAGCCCGGGTTCATATTCAATGGTCCCTTGGTACCGGTTTCCCGATGTGATTGTTTCTGACATGACAGTACTCTCTCGTCTTTTTGGTTTTTATAATATCCATAAGCATGCTTAATAATCAGGACAGGTCGCCAATTTATCGAAAAAAACATTATCTCAACAAGCGGTTATTGGCTCCGTGAACGAGCGCCAGCCGCACTCCCTGAGAATAGTGGACCGGGTACTGCTCTATCTGAGCCGATACAAGGGGCGGGATATCGATATCGTCGCCCCTTGGGCCCTTACACAGGAGGGCATCGCATCCGGCATCGGAGTCGATAGGAAGAATGTCGTGATGCCCCTCAAGGACCTGGACGGCAAAGGGTGCATAAAAGTCCATAAAAGGCATGTGAAGGGTTCCAAGACTGTCAGGAAGGTCTATGCGGTTACTGAGACCGGGCTCAATGAGACGAAGCTCATAATCGACTTGATCGGTAACAATCAAGTCACGATAGTGGACTTGGAGGGGACGACGAGGGAGGCCAAGCTGAAAGACATCCCGACTTTTCTTCCCATGAAAATGGACATGCTCGACGTCGTTCTCGGGATAGACGACGATCGATTTCACTGCGGGGAGTTTCTGGAGAAGAAGGCAAGGCTAGATAGAAAGCTCGTCGACATGACCGAGAGGATGCCAGTTGCTAAGAACTTCTTCGGCAGAGAGACGGAGCTGAAAATCCTCCGTGAGTCATTGAGCAACAGGGCCACGAAGGCGATCGTCATAACTGGCCTGCCCGGCATCGGAAAGACCGCGCTCGCCTCGAAATTCGTCTCCGAGATAAGGAGGGAGCAGGACATATTCTGGTACAGGATTTTCGACTGGACCGGACTCGAGGGGCTGTTGACCTCCCTGGGGGAGTTCCTGGCCGCCCAGGGCAGCTCTTCGCTCCTCAGGTTTCTGGGGTCGGGGGAGGCAATCAATCTGCAGAGGCTGAGCCTGGTACTAGCTAATGACCTCAGAGCCGCAAGGGGCATCGCCCTGTTCGACGATTTTCACAATGCAGACGAGAAAATCCAGAAAGCCATAGTAATGATGTTCGATCTGCTCCAGGAGAGCGATTCGGCATTCAAGCTGATAGTCATCGGAAGAAACGCTCCCAGTTTCGATGTCAGGGACCGTGTCATCAGCAAAACGGTGAACCGGATAGTATTGGGAAAGCTTGACAGAGAGAGCTGCAGGCGCATTCTCGTCTCGAGGGAAATACCGTCCGCGCAACACGACAGGGCGCTCGATGTCGGCAAGGGCTACCCCCTATTCCTCGAGCTGATGGAGCCAGAGCTCGGGTTCCAATCCACCGAGTTCTTCGATTTTCTCCAGAACGAGATACTGTCCTCCCTCGACCCTTCAGAAAAATGGATTATGACAGCGGTTTCACTGGCGAGATATCCAGTGCTCCCAGACGCCCTTCTGATCTGCGCCGCATCCTCATCTAGGTTCGCGGAGCTGACCCCGTTGGAGCTGGATGAGAGAACTCAGGACGGGATCACATCTCTCCGGGAACGGAACCTCCTTGTCGACGCGCCTTACGGCGCCCTCAGCTCACACGACCTTCTGAAGGAGTTCATATCACTCAGGGCCACGCCAAGCATGCGGGCTGATATACACGCCGGTCTGGCGGAATTCTACCTTAACGACGACAGCCCGTTCTCCGCGAACGAGAGCATATATCATTTCGTATCGGCCGGAGAGCTGGAGAAGTCGGTCGACATCGCCGTTACCAATGCCGATGAAATCCTGTCGCGCATAGGACACCAGACGCTGAAAGGTCTGATATCCGCAGCCACCAAGCTGAAGGGTCTGGAGAGCCTGCCAGCCGAACTGCTGTTGACAAAGGCCAAGATCGACGAGCTCGAGGGGGAGTGGGATTCGGCCCTCGCAGCCATTGACGCGGCGCTATCCGATCGGAATCTGGAGGAGATGAATGCCGATACATGGGCGGGGATAAGGCGCTTCCAGGCCGGTCTGATGATGCGGAGAGGGGACCTGCCGAAGGCGGAAAAGGTGCTCATGGTCGTGCGGGCCAAGGCGATCGTAATGCGTGATGACCGACTCAGAACCGAGGTCTGCCTCGACCTCGGGAATTTGCTGCACAGAAAGGGGTCGATAGAGGAGGCGAGGATTTACCTGGAGGAGGCAATCAAAGCCTCGCAGGCGATCGACGACGATCTTCTGATGGGAAGGGCGCTTTACGGCAGATCGAAGGTCGTCGCGGCTGAAGAAGACTTCCTGATGGCAATAGAGATCCAGCAAGATGCGCTTAGGCGGCTTGCACAGACGGGAGCGTTTTCAGATCAGGCGAAGGTATTGACGAGCATGGGGACGTATTACGACGCGATCGACGAGTACGAAAAGGCCATGGAGTGCCAGGAGGAGGCGCTCTCGCTGGCCGCCAGAGCAGGGGATGTGGTGACCCAGGCGTACGCTCTAGCCAACGGGGCTGTAACTCTCATATCGATGAATAACCTCGACGAGGCGGTGGAGAACATCCACGCTGCCAGGGATATATTCGAGAAGACCGGCGACAGGACGATGCTCGCGATGATGTCGTTCCTGGAATGCAATGCGCACATTGAAAAGGAGGATTGGCTGGCGGCAGATACCAACTTCCAAGAATGCAAGACAATCGCTGAGGTATTGGACATTAAATATTATCTAGGTTATTGGCTAACTGAAATAGCGGAAAGGTATCTCTTACATGGCAGGAAGACGGAAGCCAGTTCGAATCTTGAGCATGCCCTTGAGATCTGTGAAGAATATTCACTAACAGCTCTCAGGGATGATGTTATAAAAATGATAAAAAAGGTCGAGAAGACCTAAAGCTATTTGACCCACTTTAATTACAACTGGCTTGAATCTGTTTGATCTTTCAGATCAGTTTAGGGAGATACGCCGACAAGTCTCAGAGCAACTACTCCCAGGACCTCAAGCACGCCAAATGATGCGAGTGTAATGCACCCGCCAGTTATTACCAGAATCCCCGCCGTAATTTTCTTCTTGCTCAATAATTTCATTTCAAGTCCTCCTTATCCCGGTATTCTGTCCGGGACTCACATTATTAGCATCGGGTGTCGGCATAAAAAAAAGAACGTAAGCATGCTCCCGAAGAGTTCAAATATTGATTTTACAAAAGATAATGTCTGGATGTTTGTTTCCTTTGGAACTCTTTCCGTATACAGAAGGCTATCGCATGCAGGATGATATCTACTATTCCAAGTCCGTGAACCGGATGTTCACCTACCTCTCGATCGCCGTGAATAACGGCTTGCTTACACTGAATCAAAAGGACTTCCTCTCGCGCGCCTATCTTTTTGTTAGCTGCATCGATTTCGGGAAGAGGGAGGTTTTCAGCCATTTGGTCGCAGACTTGGCCGCGCAGATCGACAGGAGGAACTTCGAACACGATCTGCAGTTGCTGAGAAAGTATCTGTCGACCATAGAATCCTCTTCCGATATTCTGAAAGAGATGGATTCGATATTTAAACTGCAATAGGGGAATCCAATTCCGATTTGCAATAAGTAGCGCTAATCTTTAGTCAACGATCTTGGCTCAAGTGCAATTGCATCCTTTTGCCAGAGGTTGGGACTTAATATAAATAATACGGTTACTGGTTAGGGAATATCTTGGAAAGCATTTAAGAGAGAATATACTTTCATCGTGACATACGATTTGGGCTCGTGGGGTAGTTTGGATATCCTTTTGGCCTTCGGAGCCGACGACGTGGGTTCGAATCCCACCGAGCCCGCCTAAGAAAAAAATGCACCGAAGAGCATTATCTGCCATATCCTAAGGCGCAGGCCGCCGACCTGTCTGATCGCGATCAGCAACAGAACAGCGAAGAGGACGACGACCGGGATTTCGAGGGAAAGCGCCATGGTATCCTTGCCTTATCTTTTGGGACGCGACTTCCCTCCCCGACTCACCAAGGATATTCATTATCCCGTCGTTGTTATCGAATTATGTTGTTAGATCTTACCCAATCATCGTTACGGATTTTTATTCAGGCAAATATGTTCTAGATAATTCTTCCAGGCCATCGTTATTAATCCAAAATCTCAAGGAATTCTGTTCCCAAGGGTCTTTCCCAACATAGACGCGATCAACTCCAGCCATCTCACAGACTCTCTCGTGGGGAGCTTGCCGTCCGGCGTTCCAGAGATTTCGAGCCAGCCGATGCATCTCTTGTCATGGTCGTACATGAACACATTGAAATAATCGTCCTCCAGCAAATCCTCCAATTCGTTCCTGGGCTTACCCAGCTTCGACGGGTGGTTGAAGGTGCCCTCCTCACCCGGCTTATACGCAGTGAATTCCGATGGAAAAATATGTACCGAATCGCTGATCTTGATCCTCGGGTAATTCTTGATGTCGAAAAGGTCTTCATAACAGTATTCGATCTTCTTGTACTCCGCAATCGCGGTCTGCGTGAACCCCATGAAGTAGCCGTACCTGTAGAGGTTGGTACTGTTATCCCTAAGGGCGATCGCGATCTGCCTAAACCCCAGGAACCTGTGCAGAGCGACCATCACCTCGTTCAATACCGATTTCAAATCCTTTCTGGCATCAGTGCAGGATTTAACGAGGTCCATGAACATGGTCGCGAACCTCTCCTCGTTGTTCTTGGCCATCAGGGAATACCGATTCCTGATGAATCTAATTAGGTCTTTATCCAGTGCAACCTTCCTCCTATATTTTCGATTTCAGTATTATCATAACACACAAGAGATACGAAAATATTAAATTAATTATTAAAGCGCATTTATTGATATGGGGGAAGACCAGATGGTAAGAATATCTTGCAGATCCACGCATGAGAAAAATACGACGTCAAGCTCAAGAGCACTCAGCACTGCGTTATCGTTTTTCACTTTAATGAATAATATCGGTAACTAGGCCCTAGCATAGATGCCGTCTTGAGTTTCGTTATGACGCAATCTGTAAATCCCCTATTCATTGATGACCGACAGTCAGAGGAGCGAGTTCTCTCCGAAATCGAATCCCCTTTTCTTTATAAGTGCGATATCCTTCCGGCTTTATCCAACATTAATATGAGATTCGTTCAATAATTGACTGGTCCACCACAATAATGCATCAAAATCAATAATCCATACATTAATATATTGTGAAATTAATTCAAGTACATAGGAGGGATAGGGATGACGGAAATACCACAACAAGTAGAACAACCAGTAATGCCACCCCAACCAGTTCCCGAGACAGCAGCGGGCCCCACACCGACGGCTAAGCCACAGACGATTAAACCGGTAATCGGAGGAATCCTAATCCTCATAACGGGAGTTATGGGACTGATCACCGCGATAATCATCTTTGGCGCGGCTTTCATCACGAACTCGTTCTTCTCCGATTTTGCGTCGATGTTCGGAGAGGTCGAAGCGGACGCTATTGGATGGGCATCTGACATTGTGAAAATTGTGCTGATAGTGGCGGGTGTCATAGGTCTGATATTTGCCATTATCGCGATGGTTGGCGGAATATTCGCCCTCAAGAGAAGGCGCTTCGCGATGGCAGTTGTCGGATCCGTGTTCGCATTGATAGTAGGGGCGTTCACACCGTTCTTCTACTATGCAGGAGTCGTCCTTGCTGTCGTCGGACTTGTACTGGTGGCAATTTCGCACAATGAGTTCGAATAGTGATTCGAATCCACAATGACGAGGGATCTTCAGATCCCTCAAACCTCTATTCATCGTAGAGACCCGTTTTGAAAAAAACGGGCGAGTTTTATTGCTTTTGCTGAAGAATGCCGGGTAGCCAAATAATAGCGAACTCGTCTCTTAGACCTCTTCTTGACAATTCATATAAATAAAAAATCGGTGTTAAGAGCAGCTGTGACCAGATATGCGCATCATGATCGAGACTAATGATCTGTCCAAGAGCTTCGGAAGCAAGAGACAGATTAAGGCCGTGGACAGGCTGAACCTCAGGGTCTACGAGGGGGAGACCTTCGGACTCCTCGGTCCGAACGGGGCTGGAAAGACGACCATTGTCCGGCTGCTCAACTGTATAATCGAGCCGACCTCCGGAACCGCCACGGTGGGCGGAAACGATATACTGAAACAGAAGGACGAAGTGAAGAGGATGACCGGCCTTCTCGCAGAATCCCCGGGCCTGTACGAGAAGCTGAGCGCATACGAGTTCCTCGAGTTCATGGGCGCACTTTACGAGATGCCGGACGATCTCCTCAAGAATAGGATAGATGACCTCCTGCGCCTGTTCGGGCTGCAGAGCAGGGCGAGCCATCTTCTGGAGGGGTACAGCCGCGGGATGAAGCAGAAGGTTCTGATCGCGGCCGCCCTAATCCACGACCCGCCGGTAATATTCCTTGACGAGCCCACGTCTACTCTGGATCCACGGGCCGCCCTGATGGTCAAAGATCTCATAAAAGACCTTTCCGAAAGGGCGAGCAAGACGGTCTTCGTATGCAGCCATATCCTGCCGATTGTCGAGGAGCTGTGCGACAGGATAGGCATAATCAACAGGGGGAAGCTGATCGCCGTCGGGACCCTCGATGAGATTCTGGCGAAGGCAGGGACCAATACCATAGAGGAGGCGTTCATCACACTTACCGGCGGGACCGAAAGCATGGAGCTCCTCTCCTGGAGAGAGCAAAGAGGTGCCTCAGGTGCGTAAGTGGCTCGCGATAGCCAGGAACGAGTACAGGATCCGAACCAGCGGGATAAGAAAAATAAGGCCTTTCTTTCCGTTCATAGTTGTTGCTATTCTCGCTCTCTATGTGTTCTATGTCGCTCCGGCCATATTCGAGTTGCTGAGAATCGAGTTGTTGCTGTTCTTCCTGTCGCATACTGCGGTCGAGAAGGTCCAGGCACTCCTTTTCATGTTCTTCATACTGTTCCTCACATTCCCGATTTCCCTGACGCTCCAACAGCCACAGATAGTGCAGCAGGAGATCGTTCTGGCCGCTCCGGTCCGCCCCAAGGAGATGCTGCTAGGGCGTTTCCTGGGGGAGATACCTCTCTACAGCATATTCATCGCGCTGGTCGCCGGATCCTTCGCCGCGATTCTAGAGCTGATCGGACTTGATGCGATTCAGATGGTTATCACAATGGTGGTTTTCATCCTCATATTCCTCTCGGCACACTGGATCGGGACAGTGATCGCCGCCGTCCTCCGTTCCCGCCTGGAGAAGACCGCCGCGGGCAAGGATATCGGAAAAGCGCTCGCGCTGGTCATCGCGCTTCCAATGGTGGCTTTAATGTATGCCATAATGAGCGGGCAGGTGTTCGAGGCGCTCGATGATCCCGGGGCGAACGGCGCTTTGAAGATACTCCTAGATATCATGCCAACCTCGTGGGGGGCCAATGTCATCGTCGGCTTCGCGACACATCCGGGAGACATAAGCGCGGTCATTGGTCCGACCCTGGCCCAGGTGGGAGGCCTGGTCCTTTTCCTTCTTGCGGCATTCTGGCTGGGGGGAAAAGCTGCGAATAAGGCCTTCAATCTCGAGCCCAGCACGATTGCGAGTGTGAGGGCGAAGCCGGAGGGTTTTTTCTACCGGGGGATAAGATACATCGTGGGCGGGCGGTCGTTCGGCACGCTTCTGGTATCTATCTTCAAAGACTATGGGAGAAGATTGGAGAACATCTCGAAGGTCATCTACATACTCGGTCTTCTTGTTCTCCTTAACGTTTTCTTCTACGCGGGGATGGCGGAGGAGGAATCCGATGCCGCAATCTTCTCGATTTTGCCGTCGATCTTCATGCTCGCATTCTTCGCGGTCTTCATAATGGGTGAGGTGACGATCAGGGGCAAGGAGAACCTCTTCATATATCGGAAGGCACCGCGGGGCGAATCTAGGCTTATCAAGGCGAAGCTAACTCAGGGGATCATCTCGGTCATACCGATGTCGTTGGCGACGATGGCCATTCCCCTGCTCTTCTCCCTTCGAGCTCCGATCACCGATCTCCTGCTCATATTCGGCTTCGTTGTCGTCGTGATGACTGCCTATATCATATTGACTTTGGGGCTGTTCCTGCTGAACCCTATCTTCACGGAGGATCCCAGGGATATCATGTCCAACGGCATGATCGTCATGATGATCTCCATCTTCTCATTCATCGGATCGCTGATACTCTTCGATATCTACTGGGGCATGGTCTCCATGGCCGCGATTAGCTGGATACTCGGGCTTTTCATCCTGTTCCTCGGCATCAAGCGGCTGCGAATGATGGAATAGGCTAACCCCGCATATTGTTGAGCTATGGAAGGCTGCTCAGAGATTCTCGGGAGGTTGCGTTTCCTCCTCGGTTTTTTCCACGGGCTCGGCCAGCCTCTTTCCTACGAATATGTACAGCATCGATGTTATGAATAGCGCGATGAATCCCCCTATCGTGCCCAGGACTACCAAGATCCTCCCTATGTCGTTCGATACCCAGTCTAGCAGGGGCTGCAGGTACTCTGGCAGGACATCCGCCAGGTGCGCGAAATCGAAAGGAAACACTACCAGCATCCAAACCGAGACCACGATCCATAGGATGTTGCCGATCAGCTCGATCGGCCGCACCCTGTTCTTGCGCCCGAACACGATCTTCGCGCTACCGGTAACCAGGCCGAACAGTGCAGCCGCATAGAAAACAATCGCCTCCGCCGTCCCGAACTCCGATGTGAAAAATCCCGTCGAATCGGTCTGATGCTTCACGAAGAATGCCACGAATATCACGATAAACACCATTCCGACGACCTGCCCGATCTTGTCCGGGAGCGGGATGATATCCTTTTTAACCGCATCGGAAACCATTTTGCGCATCCAATTCGGTTCTTCGGAAAATCCGTTCATATTGACTCCTCAACATTGAACCGATTTGATTGTTATTAATGCTTTTTTTAAAGACAACCGTCGGCTCGAATTTTAGTATGTCCGATTATCGGCTCTGCAGAGGCGGCAGTTCTATTCACCGTGTTTCATAAGGGATAACGATTTGATCGAAAATGCCATATAAAAAGGAGGGAGGACGTGAGAGACGCGAGGGAACGGGAGGAGAAATAACCGTTCGATATCGCGGCTCTCGACGTCATCTGTCATCGTCATTTTCTTCTAATTATCATGGGGCAAGGGGCGTACTGTTGCAGTTGGTGCTTACCGTGTCACATGATCCACCCTGGTTCCAGCTGTTCCCGTACGAGTAGTTGTAATCCATCGGGGCCGTAGTATTCGCATCGCCCATCCACTGGTGCATCCATTCGTAGGCGGTAGAGTTCAGGTCCAAGCCGGCCTGCACCGGATCATTCTGGGATATCACATCCTCCTCGTCGACATTGATGGCCGATGTCAGAGCCGATGCTGTTATGAACAGACCCAAGATGAATGCGGATATTACGGCGACCAACTTTCTCATGCACACATGCTCCTCTGATTTTGCTGTTTTCCATTCTGAAAGTCAATCGGCTGAAAGAAGATTTGTGGGTATCCTGAAAAGTGGCTGAAATCTATTGCAGTTCGAGAAAAAGCAGAAATAACCTGCCTGCAACGACCTAGAATCCTCTGTTAAGAGGAAAATCGATACCCCGCTTCTTCAATAATAATCGTAACATTGGATATAAGCAAGTTATATATGCACGGGAATTGAATGATTGCTCTTTGGGGGGAAAAAAATGCCTTCTTTCAAATGTAGGGATATAGGTATGGACTGTAATTTCGAGACTAAAGCTCCGAACGAAAACGACCTTTTGGTCAAGATAGCCAGTCACGCAAAGGAAAAGCACAACATGGCACCGATTCCACAAGATGTCATGAACAAGGTCAAGAAAGCTATTAAGAAATGATCGCGATGCGATCATTTCATTTTCTATTTTTCAAGGTCTTTCCAGGTTCACCTGCTTGATGCTCTCATCGAGTATTTCCCAGGCCTTGTCCAGGAGCTCCTCCTCGATGTTCAGGGGAGGTATGTATCTTATCGATGATCGGCCGGCACCAAGGAGCGCGAGGCCTTTCTTGAGGGCCACCTCCTCCACCCTGTTCCTCGCCTCTGGATAGAAAGCCTTGCTTTTCCCATCTTTCACGAACTCGTGCGCCAGCATCAACCCCAGCCCGCGGGTATCCCCGACGATGTCGTAGCTTTCCTGTATCTCCCTGAGCCTTTTCAGCGATCGCTCACCGAGCCTCGCCGCTCTCTGAACGAGCTTCTCATCCTCGATTACCTTTAAGGTCGCAATCGCGGCGGCAACGGCGATCGGGTTTCCCCCGTACGTATTAGAATGCATCCCCTTCTTCGGGAAATCGAGATCTGAATCGATAATGAGCGCTCCGATTGGAACTCCAGAGCCGAGCGCTTTTGCGGAAGATATCATGTCGGGCACGACCCCGAAATGCTCTATCGCCCAGAACTTCCCAGTCCGGCCCATGCCCGCCTGGATCTCGTCATCGATGAACAGGATGCCGTACTTCTCGGCTATCTTCTTGATCTCAGGAAGGAATTCTTTCGGAGGGACTATGTATCCTCCCTCTCCTTGAACTGGCTCTGTAAAAATGGCCGCGACATCCTCGGGCGGAACTAACGATTGGAAGTAAATCTCGTCCAATATCTTGGCGCACCAGAGGTCGCAGCTGGGGTATGTCAGGTGGTACCTGCATCTGTAGCAGTTCGCATAAGGTATATGATAGACTCCGGGCATGAACGGGAAGAACCCCTCCCTATGAACCGGCTTGCTCGCGGTGATCGAGAGAGCCCCCATTGTCCTGCCGTGGAAGGCGTTGATGAATCCGATGAAGTTATGCCTTTTCTTACCGGCCTTCGCGACCTTAATAGCGGCCTCTATCGTTTCTGCGCCGCTGTTGGTGAAGAAGACCTTCTTCTCCTTCTTTCCCGGGTATAGCTCAATAAGCTTCTCTGCGAGCGCGACCTGTATGTCGTAATAGAAATCAGTGCCGGCTATATGGGTGAACATCTCCGCCTGCTCTCTTATCGCCGCCACGACGTCGGGATGGCAATGGCCGACATTGTGTACGCCAATGCCCGCATAGAGGTCTATGATGACATTGCCGTCCACATCTTCGATCAGGGCTCCTTTCGCCCTCCGGACCACGAGGTCTCCGCTCTTTGTCGAAGTCACTAGGGCCTTGGAGTCTCGCTCGATTATCCTCCTTGCCTCCGGACCCGGTATATCTCCCCTGATCCTCGGGATCTCCTCAGTCATTGGCACTCCTCCATGACTATCTTAAACGCTCACTGAATACATAACTGCTGAGATTAAATATACATTTTTCCGAATAAATAAATCGTCTTATCCAGATTATTCGGGATGCATCGAAAGGTCGATGCGAAGTATTATCCAGCCCGTTTTTCATCACCAGTGGCACTTACCCGAAAGGAATTAACATAGAAATCATTAGCCAGATGCGGAAAAATCGAGAGGTTGTAATATGAAATACGAACTGCCAGAATGGGTTGCCGAATGGGCCCGGAAAGCCCCATCGCTCAAGGTCACCCCTCCTGGTCCCAAGAGCATGAGCATAATAGAGCTGGATTCGGAGTATGTATCGGAAGCGAACGACCGTCTTTTCAAATTCGTGATGCACAAAGCATCTGGCGCTAGTATAATGGATGCGGACGAGAACATCTACATCGATTTCTCATCTGGTGTCGGCGTGATGAACTCAGGCTGGAGCAATCCCAAGGTCGTGAACATCATCAAGGATCAGGCCGAACGCCTCGTCCACTCTCTGGCGAACGACTCGTACTTCGAATATCAGGCGAAGTACGCGGAATATCTCGCGAAGAAGTCGCCCGGGGGTGTCCTCACGAAGTGCTTTTTCGGTAACTCGGGGGCGGAGGCTGTCGAGACAGCAGTGAAGCTCTCAAGATACCATACGGGCAGATCGGAGCACATCGCGTTCATGGGTGCCTACCATGGAAGAATAGGCAACTCCCTGGCACTGACGAGCAAGAAGACATACAAGCACCGTCACGGACCGATGTCTCCGGGGATCTACTTCGCACCGTATCCGTATTGCTACCGGTGCTGGTTCGGCCAGGAATACCCCTCCTGCGGCATGCTCTGCTTGGACTATTTCGAGAAGGCTTTCCTGGAATACGGAGGCCCATCGGGCGATGTTGCATCGGTATTCGTCGAGCCGATCCAGGGTGAGGGCGGGTACATCGTACCTCCGAAGGAGTTCCTTCCCAGGCTCAGGCGCATCTGCGACGAACGCGATATTCTGCTCGTGTCCGACGAGATACAGGCAGGCTTCGGCAGGTCGGGCACATTATGGGGCTGCGAGAACTGGGATGTCGTCCCCGACATCATCACGATAGGGAAGGCGGGAGGCGGCGGCGTCCCATTCGGAGGGATAATGTCGAAGAAAGAGGTCATCGAGGACTGGAAGCCAGGCTCTCACTCGAGCACGTTCGGAGGGAACGCCCTGGCCTGCGCAGCAGGTTATGCCCAGCTAAATGAGATCGTCGAAAACGACATGCCCAAGAGGGCGGCGGATATCGGTGAGGAAGCAATAAAGCAGCTCAAGGAGGTCGCGGAGAAGCATCCGATGATAGGGGACGTCCGGGGCAAGGGTCTGATGATCGGGGTCGAAATCGTGAAGAACCCGAAGACGAAGGAGCCCTATCTGGTCAGAACCCTCCAGCAGATTTGCTGGCGCAAGGGCCTGATGATGATCGCCGCAGGAATGAACTTCAACGTCTTCAGGATCGCCCCTCCGCTGGTGATCTCCTCCCAGCAGATGTCCGACGGCATCGAAATATTCGCCAAGGCGATAACCGAGGTCGAGCGAGAGGAAGGGATCAAGTAAGCCGCCGGTGAGCAGCCGGGTTCGCAGCGGGAGCGGATCCATCAACCCATCTTGTACCCTATCTTCCTGAGGAAGCTCTTCCTGTCCTGCTTATGGCTGTCCTCCTCTATGCCGACCGGGCTCTCGCCGTCGACGACGCCGAGTATACCCCTTCCACGCTCGTTTTCCGCGATTATGATATCGATGGGGTTTGCAGTCGCGCAGAAAATCGTACAGACCTCCTGCACCTGTTTCAGCCGGTCCAGTATATTGATAGGAAACGCGTTTCCGAGAATGAGCACGAACGAGTGTCCAGCGCCTATCCTAAGTGCGTTCTCCTCGGCAGCCCTGACCAATGAATCATCGGTGCCGTCCGATCGGACCAGCCTGTCCTGCGAGGCTTCGCAGAACGCCACGCCGAATTTTATGCCCGGCACCGTCGTCACCAGCGCTTCGTAGACATCCTCGACCGTCTTGATGAAATGGCTCTGGCCTATCACGACATTGGCCCCCTCAGGTATAGATACAGGCACGCTGTCCAACTTCATGGTGAACCCCCTGACGGTAATGAGAAGTATGAGGTCGTATTTATCGGTGGTCAGAGAGATATCGGCCAAACAAGCCCTGAAACGACTCAATCGTGTACAAAAGGTTTATAAACGGATTTCATTTTAGGGTCAATTCCGATTCGGGTGATTTGCTGAAGTATACCAGATTTGAAAGGGCAAGAATAATTGGTGCGAGGGCGCTTCAGATAAGCCTTGGGGCACCGATTCTGATAGAGATACCCGAGCATATGATAGATTCCGTCGATATCGCGATGCTCGAGTTCAGCAAGAATGTCATTCCCATTACCGTTCGACGCGAAACCTGAGAGGATGTCGTATGATCGTTGAAAAAGAAGCCCGGCCAATCGCGGATCTGCTGGTCCCGGAGGAGAACTACCTCACTTCAGGTGTTCACATCGGCACGCAACAGAAGAGCGCGGACATGAAGAAGTTCATATTCAAGGTCCGGAACGACGGCCTTTACGTCCTGGATGTCAAGAAGACGAACGAGCGCGTGTGGCTCGCGGCAAAGTTCCTCGCCAGGTTCGACCCGAATAGGATACTCGTGGTCTCGGCGAGGCAGTACGGCCAGAAACCCTCGAGGACCTTTTCGAGGGCGGTCGGAACGAAAGTCTTCGCGGGGAGGTTCGTACCGGGGACGATGACGAACCCCAATCTGCCCCAGTTCGTGGAACCAGAAGTTCTTCTCGCGACCGATCCGGCCGCGGACGAGCAGGCGGTGCGGGAGGCTCTCAGCATAGGTATACCCATCGTCGCGCTATGTGACGCAAACAACGAGACCAGAAACGTCGACCTCGTCATCCCGACGAACAACAAGGGCAGAAGGGCGCTGGCGATGATCTATTGGCTCATGGCACGCGAGGTTCTAAAGGAACGAGGCGTCATTCAGAGCAATGACGATTTCAAGCTGACGATCGAGGACTTTGAGGCCACCTTGTAGTTCTTCAGATATCTCTCTTCTCATCACTCTGTGCGTTGTTCAAATAAGGGCGCTGCTGAGTGCCGCAGAACGGGCAGATTATGGTTGTCGAATAGAGCAAGGCATTGCAGTTGGGGCATGTGATCCTGTCTTTCGGCGTGATCGCGGGAACGTAATCCACGCGCTTTTCCATGAAGCCCCAGATTGTGAGACATAGGCCGATCAGCATGCATGCCGGAGAGCACACGAGCAAGATATCGGAGTTATCTGAGGCCTCCCCGTCAAGCGCCCTCTCCACCCAGGCGTCGCCTATCACAACGTAGGCTGCCAGATAGCTCAGGGAGAGCCAGATTACAAGGGGCCCGGTGAATCTGGCAAGAGTGCGCCACGGAATTCCTCTATCCTCGTTCATCATACGATTGACCTCATATTATCGAGACAGACAGGTTGAAAGCCGCATGTATTGCGATCGCGATTGAGAGCATTAGGGCGAAATACCTGATCCTATGGGTCTGGTGCCAAAGACCGATGCCGAACCCCGCTACAAGTGACGCCAACAGATGCACCGGGAAGTGCACCCTTATGAGTGCCCCGGCGAGCATTCCGTCAGCTCCATAGGTCATATTGAAGTAGAGGAAGACATACAGCGCATCCTCCAGGAGCTTGAATCCCAGGCCGGCGATAAGCCCAAGGATCGCCCAGTCCTTGAGCCTCAGGGGCCTCCTCTCCTCGCGATGGATGATGTACATCCCGAGCGGTTTCAGAGCCTCCTCGGCGACGGGTGCGACTATGACCGCCAGTATGACGGTCAGCATGCTGATCTCCCTCACACCCGCCGCGTATACACCGAGAGCGCCGAACGATTCGAAAACCGAGGCGGGGATCGCGGCGAGCGCCCCCAATGAGAACGAGAGCACGATCATCTCCATGCTCAGCCCTCGTCTGACCGGAGGTAATAACCACTGTGCTCGCCGGTTAGGCCACAATTGACCACCCGTCTATCTGCCCAGGGATGCGGCGATCTGGTCCTCGAAGTGCCACTGGTTCTTGAAGTGCTGGTTCGGGTCCTTGATCAGGACATACCACCAGTAGAGGATGAAGGGGCTAATGATTATCGTAAGGATGAGGTACAGCACGAACGAGCGGTTCGGAAGCGGGGCCCAGTAGGGCGGGCCGATCTGATATCCGAGCTTGTACATCGCGTACTGAGTCTGCTGCGCGAACATGTTCCATCGGTTGTCATGCTCGTATATGGTTTTCATGAGGAAGTAGAACAAGTACATGTTCAGAACGAAGACTATCAGCATGAATATCCATGATGCCGACATCAGAAGAATGAACGGAATCAGTTGCTCCAGCTCATCCGAACTCTCAACCGGGTCGATGCTCATCCCAATGATGAACGACGCGGCGATTAACACGGTTATCAGCGATGGGAGCAATATTATCAGGGCCCAGGCGATGGGCGTCCGCTGCTTCTCACCCATATTGGCCTGGCTCTGAATGGAGTTCATCGTTGCGAGCTCGCTTGCGATTGTCGCCTCCTTCTCTGGGGAGCCCGCGGCCGCCCTGAGGTAGTAGATGATCCCCGTGCGCAGGTGCGATTCCCGCATATAGTGCTCGTTCTGTCTGTTGACCAGCTTGTAGGCCAATATGCCGTAAATGATATATGCTAAAGTGGATCCCATGACGATTATCGCGTAACCGAAATAGAACTCCGGTTCGATTACATCCATGGGATCCACAACGTCCGGGTCCAAGTTGATTGCCCAGGAGACTATTAGTGCAACACCGGCTACTATTGAGGAAATGACGATTAGTATCGGTATTATCACCCAGAGGGATGACACGATCTCATCAGTCTTCGAACGTCCGTTGATAGCACCGAATATCTGCTGCCTCGCATTTTCTGCCGACATGCCGGTCGGAAACGGCCCTGGCGATGGATAGAACGGCATTTGCTGCCCTCCAGACCGAGGTCCAGGAGTCACCGGAGGTTGCGAATTCGGGGGATTTTGAAAGTCCAGTTCGATCACCCTTATTTATGGAAAATCGCCGATTTTCCGCTTTACAATTACATTTTGGCTTAATTAAGATATTTATTACGCTCTGCTTTAATTTCACAATGCAAAGTTTCTTTTGCTATCCGATGCTTCATTTATGAGGGAATGATATTCTGATAAGAAGACCAGCCGTTGCGGGCCACTTCTATTCCGGCGAGAAGGAGGCGCTTAGGGCCGAAATAATGAGATGCTTCAAGAGCACGCTCGGACCGGGAGACCACACCCCTCCAAAAACGGTCAAGAAGCGAACCATTTTAGGAGCGCTGTCCCCGCATGCAGGATATGCTTACTCTGGCCCGGTCGCCGCCCACTTGTATCGAGAACTTTGGAACCAGAAACCGCCGGCTACGGTGATCATTATCGGACCGAACCACACGGGAATGGGCGCGGGCGTATCGGTCTCCGACGACGATTTCGAGACACCGTTTGGGGTCGTAAAGGCGGACAGGGAGCTTATCTCGGAGATATCGGGAGACACGATAATGCTGGACCAGGCAGCGCATATGTTCGAGCACTCGATCGAGGTGCAGATACCTTTCATGCAATACCTCGGCTGGGACGTAAAGATGGTGCCGATTTGCATGGCCACTCAGGACCTGGATACGGCGATCAGGGTCGGCACCGAGATCGGCGAAGCCATCTCGGACAGGGACGACGTGCTCGTCATCTCCTCGAGCGACATGTCCCACTACGTCCCTGAGAAAACGGCCAAAGAGCACGACCGTCTGGCCATCGACCGAATCCTGAACCTCGATTCCAAGGCGCTCTACGAGACGGTTATTTCGAAGAACATCACGATGTGCGGGGTGGGTCCCACCATCAGCATGATGGAGGCGACGAAATCCTCGGGCGTGTCTAAAGCGAAACTGCTCAAGTACGCCACATCCGGGGACATCCAGCCCATGAGGGAGGTCGTCGGCTACGCCTCCATATCTCTGGAGAAGTAATCATATTCGCTTCAATCTGCCGAGCTCGGGCTCGTATATCTCGCCCCTGTCCATCAGGTCGGTGCATATCTCCTCGAGCCTCTCGCGGTCGATCCCCCGCCTCTTCGCATCCACCACCACTTCGTTCCAGTCGGATCCCTTGCCATCCTTGTCCAGGGAGTCTATCGTTTGAAGCACCGTCTCCTCCTGATCCTCGGAGGATGCTTTTATCTCAGCGACCTCGACCTCGTCGGCCTCGGGAGAGACTATCATCTCCTCCAGGTCGACCTCCTTGATCTCTCCTGTTGATCCAGAGGCCACCTCCCTGAGAGAATCCCTGACCAGCTCCTCGAACGCCCTCAGGTCTACGTTCTCGTAGTGCTTCGCGGCAGCGGCAGCCCCTTCGGCGAGGTAATCGGGATAGCCGAGCTTCTTGAGCTCTTCGACGGACGGGTCCGACATCTCCATCGCCTCCTTCATTATGTCGATCCGCTGAAGCGTCATACGGCATGTCTCGTATACCCAGTAATCTCTGAGCTTCGAGTCGCACTTCCTGATCACCTCCGGTCTTATGCTCAGAAGTCTGACGGATTCGTCCGGAGAATAGACTCTCGCCTTTCCGACAATGGCGACGAACTCGGGAGGCTGGATGTCCCTGAGCACCATGGTCGCCTCCGGCTGAAATTGGCCGGCGGATATGTAGTAGCTGCCGGAGGGATCGGCCATTCGCGCCCTTATCATCGGCGACTCCTCGCTGCCGATGTTCTCTGTGTCGGTTACGACACCCACTGCGAACACCCGGTTCACCTTTGCTCCGAGCGGTGTGACCACATAGCTCGGTGCCTTTTCCTCGGTCGAGATGATGTCCAGCGTTGAGGAGTTGAACTCCTTCGAGAACACGCGCCATGCGAGCTCCCTGGCGTTCATTCCGACTCCTCCAGCCTTATGACGAGCTTCTCCGCCTCGGACTTGATGTCCGGGTCGAGCCTGTCGGCGCTCTGCGCGATCATCATAGGGCCGTATTCGTCGACGGTCACATTCCCCCGCAGCTGCAGGGGCTGCGCCAAGAGCCTGTCCTCCAGTATGTCCTTGATGCTGTCGTAGTCCATGACCTCCCTGGCCTTCTCGATGCATTCGTCGATGGTCATGTCTATGAGCTCCTCGGTGAGGTCTCGGTTGATTATCGCCGTGAGCGCTCCGGTTCCGTCATCTATCACGCCCTTCACCCTGAGGTCCGCGACCCCGTCGACCTTTCCGTGTATCCTGCAGCTGCCCTTCTGCAGGACCCGCTTGCACTCGGGGCATCTGAAGATCAGCCCGCTACCCTCGCGTATCTGCATAATAACGCCGTTAATGGTCACATCGATCGCGCCCGCACCCTCGTTCAGGCTGAATATCTCGGCGATCTGGGATTCCATCAGTGATTTCGCGTCCGGGAAGTCCCCCTTGACCCTCGTTATCTCCGCCCTCTCATCGAAGTTGAGCTGGGGCATCCCCCTCCAGAACCGTACCGAGGCACCGCTGATGCAAACCACGTCGTCCTCCTTTAGCCGTGTATCTCCCCAGGAGGTGAACCTGATTCTCCCGGTCTCGTCTGCGATCAACCCCGTGAATATTTCGCGCGGGCCGCTGTCGCCGCTTATGATTTTCTTCTCGATCGAGACGATCCTCCCGGTGACCTCTACCGATCTCGCATCGTCATCTATCTCTCCTATCTTCGCCGGCTTGGGCGTTGATATCGGTATGTCGGCGAGTTCGATCTCCTCGTCGATCTCCTTAATTCCAGTTCTCGAGCCGAAGTTGAGCTGCACCCTCCCGTTGTATTCCTTGGAGTACGCGTTCCTGACGGATATGACGTCCCCACGGTCGAACCTCTTCTCCGGGATGTCCCATACGGTATACGACAGGGTCCCGGTATCGTCTCCGATGAGGCCGTACAAGATCCTCTTCTTCTCCCCCCTGGCCTCGATCTCCTTGTCGTTGACCGTTATTATCTTGCCTACGAAATTCACGCTCATCTCGCCCGGCTGGATCTCGGAAAGCTTCTTCAGGTTCGCCGATATCACGGGCTCCTCCGTCAAGTCGCCGAACTTTTTCAGTATTGTGCGCTTTGCAGTCTGAATATTCAGCCGAAAAACATCGATGTATCTCTCCAGCTCCTCCGAAATCTTTTCTCTGGGGACCTTGTCCCCGATCGCCTCCATTATCTCGTCGACATGAGGCGACAGATCCTCTTTGTCCATCGAAATACCTCCTTCGGGTCGCCCTTTCACATCATACGCGACCTTTTTGCTATGAGATGAGATAGCGTACGGGTCTAAAAGTCTGTTCCCTGCGGTTAACCGAAAGTGCGTTCGAGGGCGAAAAGCGCGATTCTGCGCGGCCTCCAAAGGAACATCTCTACGGACCGGACAACCGCGATATCGTCGGCCGTCAATGTTTCCGAGAACTCCTTCATTAGCTCCTCGTGTGCGGAGTCGTCTATCGAAGTCTGGAACGCATAGCTCCTCCTGTCGAAGGCCGATATCAGGTCCTCCCTCCGCTGATGTTCTGTGAAGGAGCCGAGATCGATTTTACTGTCGGGCGCGCAAGAATCCGCGAGCTCTTTCTCAGTCGGACCGCAGTTGATCGGCAGCATGCCATTTCTCTCGAATATTTTCCTCATGATATTGTACGGGTCGGAGTCGTCAGTCCGGATGTCGACCGCTATGACCGCCTTCCTTGAGACTCTTGCGGCCTCAGTCAGCAGCCGACCCCATTCCCCGACCAGATGCAGCACATTCACGATCATGGTGCCGTCGAACGATTCGTCGTTGAACGGCAGATGACATCCGTCCGCGAGGAGGAGGTCTTTCAGCCCCTTCGAGCGCGCCCTTCTTATCATTTCCACCGATATGTCGGCGCCGAATGCGGCAATCCCCGCTCTCCCGATGGGGGCGAGGAACCTGCCGGTGCCCGCGCCGATTTCCAGCAGTGACGAATCTGTCCCTAGCAGCTCTTTCAGGTGATCGACCACTCTGCCCGTCAGCTCTGGAGAGCAGCACCGCGTCTCGTCGTAAATGTCCGCCAATCGGTCGAAGTCCGGCCGCATGTCCGGAACGGGTAGAATTGTGCGGGCTGATAAAATTGCCCGGCCTACTGAGTGAAGGTCTCTCCCTTCGTGTACTTCTCCTTCACGTGCTTCAGCATGATGTCCCTCTCCCTCCGAAGGTGGGACTCGTACCAGGTCTTGATCACATCGGTCAGGATATCGTGCAGTTTCTTGATGTCGACCTTGTCCGTCTTGGCGTCGTACAGCACATACTGGCTGAAGATCCGCTTCCATCCGGCGTACTTGTAGTAATGCTCCCCCTCGCAGTACTCGAAGACCATCCTGAGGTGCACGTCGTGGTCGACGGCGTAGTACCAGACCTTGAGGGAGTCTCCGACCCTGCCCTGGTCCTGGGTCCTGTCCGTGAGGGAGAGGTTGTTCAGGGATGAGAAGTCGAAATCCTCCTTGATCTTCCATATGTTGGGGAACTCCTCGAACTGGGCGAACGAAGAGTACTGGGGCTCGATCGTGAGATGCACATTGATCTTGTTGAACCTGACCCAAATCTTCCAGAAATCCTCGATGAGCGACCTGTTGATTTCGCGCTTGTGCGATGTCTGATTGGTGACCTCTTTCATGATATCATTCGTCTTCTTTTCCAGCTCGGCGTCGAGGTCGGCGAACCAGTCTCCGCTCTTGCTATCACTCTTGGCCATTGGGCATCCCATTTTGGTGATGAAGTTCCCAGAATAAAAAGCTTCTGATATTATTTAGCCAGGAATAAAATTTTCTGGAAAGCACCTGAAATCCGAACAGCGGCCGCCAATTAATAATCGCCGGATAAAATTGAAGTACATCACACGGATTAGATGGTGGAGCGAACAGAAATGAACCTCATGGATTTCTTGGACAGCTATCAGAATGATCCGGCGACATTTCTGGTCGTTCTCTTCATCTACACTATCGCGGCCTCCGTCTTCCTGCCGATACCTGTGGAGATAGCCATCTGGAGCCAGGCCGTGCCGTTCCCGGTCACGGCCGTCGTCCTCGGTTCCGGCAAGGCGGTGGGCAGCATTGTCGTGTTCATAATCGGCGTCAGGCTGGAGGAGAAGATCCGCTCCTGGATCAAATGGAGGTGGTTCAACTGGCTGATCGAGAAGAGCCACGCATTCGTGAAGAGATACGGATACTATGCGCTCTACGCCCTGATGTCCATCCCGTTCATGCCGGACACGATCCCGCTCTACGTCTTCTCGCTGCTGAACAAGGAGGGCGAGGTGTTCAGCAAGAAGGGCTTCGCGATCGCGAACTTCTTCGCCGGGGCCACAAGGGCGACGCTCATCTGGACCCTGGTCAAATACATGGGGATCGGACTCGTCTGACTGGATTCCCGATTTCATCGCAATCTTTTTTGCATCGGACCGTCTTGGTGTTCGAGGGAGCACAAGATGACGGGCGAAGGACGGGAGGATGAGATCTCTCTTGACAAGGACATCATCTTCGTCTCCAAGCTGCACGAGATCCTCGTGGCGAACTTCGACCTTCAGCCGCTTTCGATCAGGCTGAGGAAGGACCCGCATATCGGATTCCGGGGCGGCGATTACGTGATGTTATACGACCTCGGGTTCGGCGAGGAGCTCGCGGTGAGCTGCAGAAGGGAGGGCGGGAACATGATCATCACCCTCGACTCGGGCGGAAAGAGAATGACCTACTCGCTCCCGATTGACCTATTCATCGACGATGAGTTCATGCCGGTGATCGATGAAGAGTTCGAGAGAACAATCTCGGAATGGTTCGAATAGCGAATCTCACCTGGGAGGGGGAGCCTCCTCGTTCTGCTCCAGGAATTTCTGACCCTTCGACGTCAGGCCGTAGATCACGCGCTTCCTCCGTGCGGTCGAGCTCTCCACCCTCTCCTTTCTTATCAGCTCGGCGGTCTCGAGCTCTGACAGGTGCTGGTATACGCTCACGACCGAGATCGAGATCCCGCTGTCGTCCTTGAGCTTTCTCCAGATGCCGTACCCGTAGTCGCTCCCGGAGCCGATCAGCCGCAGGATCGCCTCCTTCGTAGAACCGATATCCAGCATTCTGATTCGTCTCTCCATCCTGCGTGCGATCCTCTGCGCCCCCGCGAACTTCCTGAGCGCTTTCTGGGACGCAATCGGCTCCTTCAGACCCGTGCCGGTTATTACGCATACCACGCGCTCGTCCCTCTCGATAAAGCCGTTCTCGATCAGCTTCCTCAGCCCGGCCACCGATGCGGCCGCCGCGGGCTCGGCGAAGATCCCCTCTGCCCTTGCCAGCAGCTGTACGGCCTCCACCATGTCCTTCTCTCCGACCGCTGTGGCCGTGCCGTCGCTTTCCCTGATCGCGGCGATGGCCCGGTCGGTCATCTGAGGATGCTGGATGGCTATCTCCCTCGCCAGGCTGATCTTCGAGTCGTTGTACCGGACCTCTCTGTTCTCCAGCGCCTCGACGATCGGGGCGCATCCCTCGATCTGCACGCCGGTCATGCTGGTCTTGGACGCGTCTATCAGGCCCAGCTTCTCCAGCTCCTTCAGACCTCTCCATATCATCGCCAGGTGCGCGCCCGTGCCGATGGAGATGACTATCCTGTCTGGCGGCTGCCATTTCAGCTGCTCGGCGATCTCCAGGCCGGTCGTCTTTATCCCCTCGAGGAAGAACGGGCTATGGTTTGTTATCGGATGGCATTCATCGCCCAGCCGCGCCATGGCCCGATGCGCCTCCTCCTCGTCCGTGACATGCGTGATCTTCGCTCCGTATGCGACGATCTGGTACAGCTTCCCCAGGTCGACATTGGATTTCAAGAACGCCCTGCACACCATGCCCGCCCTTGCTCCGTAGGCGGCGACAGATGCCGCGAGGTTACCTGAGAGGGCGCACGCGACGGAGGTGTAATCGGAATCCCTCGCATAGATCATCTCCAGCGCGGTGCCCCTGTCCACGAAGCATCCGGTCGGGTTCGTGGTCTCGTTCTTCAGAAGCAGCTTCGACATCCCCAGGATCTCGCCGAGGCGCTGGGAGCGCAGAAGGGTCGTACCGCCCTCTCCAAGGGATATCGGGACGCTCTTGGGTCTGATCGGCAGGAGGCTCGAATATCTCCATATCCCCTCCCCCTCGAATACGCCCTTGTGGTCACGAGCCTCCGGGTTATCGTACTCCGCGGTGAGTATGCCCCCGCAGGTCTGGCAGGTGCCCAACGGTCCCACTCTGACACCTCTCGCTCCGCAGCTCGAGCAGACGATCTCTACTTCCTCTCTCTCCATCCGAATACCTAGCCGTACCGATTCTTTGACCTATATATAGGTTTATAC
>DSAX01000041.1 GCA_011046235.1 Methanobacteriota archaeon
CATAATGGCACACGATCTGCTCAATTTCAATCAGGCGGTTCTCGGATACTTGGAACTCGTCTCCAGCAAGAAAATGCTAGAGGGGGACAACAAGCGCTATGTCGAATCGGCCATTGAGCAGGTCAGGAACAGCAGCCAGCTGATCGAGGACATACAGAAGATGACCCGGCTGGGAATGCTGGAGGAGCGTGAGATCGGCGATGTCAATCTCACGAGGGTGATAGACGAGAGCATAAGCGACATTGAGTTGCTGTATCCAGATAAGAAAATCAAGATCGACTTCAGAAAGGAAGACGAAGAGGTGTACGTGAAAGGTACCGATTTCCTATACGATGTAATCATCAACATTCTGACCAACTCGGTCAAATTCTCCGGTTCAGATAAGGTATCGATAGATGTATCCTTCAGCCGGCCAGAGGCGGCGGAGCACCTTATAGATACGGTAGTTGAGGATCACGGGATCGGAATTCCAGACAAGGTCAAAGATGCGCTGATGGGCGACAGGGAGTCCGATGCGAAATCCCGAAGGGCCAGAGGCTTCGGCCTGGTCTTCGTGAGAGCCATCGCAGACCACTTTGGCGGAAGCCTGATCCTCGATGACAGAATCGCAGGCGATCACACCAAGGGCACGAGGATCGTCCTCAGACTCCCAGAGGTGCTGCATCGATGACAACGGTCATGGTCGTTGACGATGAGGTCTTCATCGTAGATCTGTATAGGGATATCTTGAAGCTGAAAGGGTTCGAGGTTATCGCGACAGCCTACGACGGAGACGAGGCGATCAGAAAGCTGAGCAATTCGGAAATTTTCCCCGACATAATAATCCTGGATCACAGGATGCCCGAGAAAAGCGGCATCGAAACGATGGCGGAGATACTGGAGATAAAAAGCGATGCGAAAATCCTATTCGTCAGCGCCGATATAATGGTGGAGAAGGAGGCAATCAGGAAAGGCGCTGTCGGTTTCCTTCCGAAACCGTTCAGGATGTACGAGCTCGTCGACGCGATGAACGGCATAGTCGACCTCGTAAACAAGAACCCCGGATCCGGTGGAAGGTCGCAGACCTAAAAAGATTTCGATAGGTTGAAATCAGTTCTCAATATTATGGAGCGAGAAAGAAATGGACGATATTTTCACCAAGTCCAAATCGATAAGCCTTCCGAGAAGGATACTGGCAGGACACGATGTACTGAACCAGTTGCCGGACGTATGCTCTGAGTTCGAGCTCAAATCGCCCGCGACGATAGTCACCGGCCACACGACCTTCTCCCTGGCCGGCAATGAGATAGTGGATTACCTCACCGATGGCGGCTACGATACTCACATTGCGGAGGTTGGGGAGGCGACGATCGAGAACGTCAAGAAGGTGGAGAATATCGTAACGGAGACGAAATCGCGCTTCTTAGTAGGCCTGGGAGGAGGCAGCAAGATAGACATCTCCAAGATGGCATCCACGGAGCTGAGGATACCGTATATCAGCATCCCTACTTCCGCCTCCCATGACGGCATCGCGAGTCCGAGGGCGTCCATCCGCGGCAAGGAGAGCCCCGTTTCTATCCAGGCTAAGGTTCCGCTATCCATCATCGTCGACACTAAGATCATAATAAAGGCACCTTTCAGGCTATTGGCCTCCGGTTGCGCGGATGTTATCAGCAACAAGGCCGCACTGTTGGACTGGAAACTGGCCCAGCGTCTTAGGGGAGAGGAGTTCAGCACGAGCGCCGCGACGCTATCTGATTTCGCGGCGGAGGCGATTCTGAACAACTCGACCGCCATCAGGCCGAACCTCGAGGAGAGTATCTGGACGGCGATAAAGCCGATCATAGTCTCGGGCTTATCCATGGCGATAGCCGATAGCTCTCGCCCCACCAGCGGCGCGGAGCACATGTTTTCCCACATGCTCGACATGATCGCCCCGAAGATGGCGCTTCACGGGGAGCAGTGCGGACTGGGAACGATTGTCATGATGTATCTCCATGGTGGAGACTGGATGAGAATTCGCGATTGTCTAAATTCAATAGGTGCCCCCGTTACCGCCCGGCATCTTGGCATACCCGATGAGACCATAATCGAGGCGCTCATGAACGCCCACAAGGTTCGTCAGGACCGCTACACCATTCTCGGAGACAGGGGTCTGACGGCCGCGGCGGCGGAACGCCTCGCAAGAATAACGGGAGTGATAGGGGAATGAAGGGAGGGAGGATGCTATGGTTATTGTCACGCTTGTCGGAGAATTACAGGCAAAGAAAAATGAATCGTTTATCTATTGCGGACCGATTTCTGAATGCCGAGAGTGCAAGCTGAAGACTGTCTGTTTCAATCTTGAAGTCGGCAAACGGTATCGAGTCACTTCGGTCAGGGATGTGCATCACGATTGCAAGATACACCAGGATGGTGTCAGAGTCGTCGAGGTCGAAAATACCTACATCCCCGCTGCGGTGCAGAGCAAGATGGCGCTTGAAGGGGCGTCGATTACATTCGATGTGCACAATTGTGAGAATCTATCCTGTACAAACTACAGACTGTGCAATCCGTTCGGCGTCGCAAGCGGTACCAAATTCAAGATAGCCATAGTCGAGAATGAGATCGACTGCGAGAAAGGACTATCACTCAGAAGGGTAATGCTTTCTTAACCACCGCTTACGGGAGGCAGTATGGAGACTTCGTCACCTTCTTCTACCTTAATTTCAGGTGAGACCGATTGCTTGTTTATCGTGACTACTACATGACCACGAAATCTCTCTAGAGAAGGGAAGGTCGTAAGCACCTCTTCTACGAGATCTCCAGCTGTCGATCCTTCGGGCATTTCGTATTCGACAGAACTGTTACCGAATGCCTCCCTGAATGACGCGAAAAGCTTCAATGTGAATTTCAATTTGTTCATCCCCATTTCAAACCGATTTCAATCCTTTCTTTCGTTTATAGAATTTTAGTCTTGAATATTTAATTATCTGAGCGAACATATCTTTGATTAGGTAGTAGAGGGGGTTTCAAAATATGATAATGAATCGGATAACAAACATGGTAATAAATATCTATTCTCGGGACATTAATTGTTACCAGACTGTATTCCAAAAACAGATTTATGCTCATAAGGACGTGCGGATTGTTACCTATAGAACAACTGAATGTATGTGAGGATATCACTCTGCCTGGATGGGATGATCCTTATTTGCTGGACCATCTACAGATATTTAAACCATGGGGGAGCCTATCTCGCTGTCGTCAATCACGGCGACCCCCTTCGCAGACATATAGAGTCGTCGGGAGAGTGTCTCGATAAACACGGGGAGGAAAGATACAGATGAACGAACAAGCAGCCTCTGAGACGGGCAACAATAACAGCAACATCGCAAACAAAGAATGGAATGGGGATCTCAGCTCTTTCGAAGAACCGAAGCTTACTGAGAATTCGATCAGAGTCCTTGAAAGGCGTTATCTCAAGAAAGACGCGACGGGGAAAGTCATTGAGACACCTAAGGAGATGATACAAAGGGTCGCAAGAGCAATTGCGTCCGCCGAGAAGAACTACGGAGCTTCAAAGGAAGAGATCGAGGTATTCGAGAAACGTTTCTATCAGATGATATCATCTTTAGATTTTCTCCCGAACAGCCCCACTCTCATGAATGCGGGCAGAGAGTTGGGTCAGCTATCCGCCTGTTTCGTTCTCCCGGTCGGGGACTCAATAGAAGAGATATTTGATGCGATCAAGTATACCGCCCTGATTCACAAGAGCGGTGGGGGATGCGCATCGGGGAATTCCCGCGTGTTCACTACATTCTGTGGTCTCGAGAAGTTCGAAGACCTGTATTCCAGGGTTCTAAAGAGCGGCTTAGAAGAGCAGAATTACGATGAAAATGGAAGATACATAGACGTGAGCGAGCTGGACATGCGGTGTTTCTCATTCGACGCTTCGTCAGGAAATTTCCTGCTTCAGAAAATCGACAGGATTTGGAGATATGATCTTTCCGGAGAGTCATGTGTCAGCGTGAGAGCATCTGATGGCACCAGTGTATTGACGAGCTGTTGGCATCCGTTTCTGGTGCTATCAGATGATGGGATTTGCGAGAGGCGAGCCGATGAACTGGCAATAGGTGACAAACTGATTGTACCCGGTGTCGACCTCACTTCTGCATGGCCGTTCTTGAACTGCCCGGCCGCGAACGGCGTACCGCTCGATGAAAATATCTGTCGGACGCTCGGCTATCTGCTCGGAAAAGTCTTGACCGATCAAGACGGCGGGACCGGCATAGATTTCGATGGGTGCTATTCCGCCTCTGCGGAAGATATTTTCGATGGTCTAATGGGCGGAAAGACGGTCCGTCTGGAAGAAATAGACCGACTGGACTCGAACGAAAAGGAGCTCCTGTTGCTTGCCCTTTACGAGAGGCTTTTCGGCATCCCGGATCTGAATGTATTCCCATACCTCGTATCAAAATCCACCCGGGAAGCGGTGGCATCGTTCATTGAAGGACTGATGGAGGCCTCGAATAAGAACGACTTGGGGGAGGGTCTCGAACTGATTATTCCAGTCGATCTTGCAAAGGATATCGCAGCGCTTCTGACACTGGTCGGCCTTTCTCCAGATGTTGAAGAGGCGGGCGAAAATGCGATGTTAAGGGTACGAAATTGGCCAGAGAAAGGATCAGACATATTGAAGAGTGGAAGACATCGACCGAACGAACAATATGCGGTCGTCGGGATAGTCGATGTCTCATCGGGCAACTCTGGAAATTCGAGGTTCTTCGACTTCACCGTTCGGGGGACAAATAATTATCTCGCGGGCGAGTTCGGCCTCACGGTCATCCACAACACCGGCTTCTCGTTCTCGAGGCTCAGGCCCGCCAAGGATAAAGTGATGAGCACGAAGGGCATCTCGAGCGGCCCGCTTTCGTTCATGGAGGTTTTCAACTCCGCGACCGAGACCATCAAGCAGGGAGGGACCCGACGCGGAGCCAATATGGGGATACTGAAGATAGATCATCCGGATATACTGGAGTTCATAACCGCGAAGAAGGACCAGAAGCGGCTCACTAATTTCAACATCTCCGTCGCGCTCACGGACAAGTTCATGAAGGCGGTCAAGGAGAAGACCAAGTACGACCTCGTCAACCCGAGGAGCGGCGACGTGACCGAGCAGCTCGATGCGAACAACGTCTTCGACCTCATAGTCAACATGGCGTGGAGGAACGGGGAGCCGGGGATAGTCTTCATCGACAGGATCAACCGGGACAACGCGACCCCGGACATTGGTCAGATAGAGAGCACGAACCCCTGCGGGGAGCAGCCGCTGCTGCCGTTCGAGTCGTGCAACCTCGGGTCGATAAACCTGTCCCACATGCTGAAGAAAGAGGAGGGCAGATGGACCATAGACTGGGACAAGCTGCGCGAATCCACAGTATGGGGCGTACGATTCCTCGACAACGTGATCGACATGAACAGGTATCCCCTGCCGCAGATCGAGGAGATGACCAAGGGGAACCGGAAGATCGGGCTCGGGATCATGGGGTTTGCCGACATGCTGATCCTGCTCGGCGTGCCATACGACTCGGATGACGCGCTTGAGATCTCGAGGAACCTGATGAAGTTCATCCACACCAACGCACGTAAGGCCTCTCAGCATCTGGCCGAGACGCGCGGAAGCTTTCCGAACTTCTCCCGCAGCACCCTCCGCGGCAAGTACCCGTTGATGAGGAACGCGACCGTCACGACTATCGCCCCTACCGGGACGATCAGCATCATCGCCGGCAGTTCGAGCGGGATCGAGCCCCTCTTCGCGATAGCCTATACCAGGAACGTAATGGACAAGGACGAGCTGTTCGAGGTGAACCCAGCCTTCGAGGCGGTGGCGAAGGAGAGGGACTTCTACAGCGAGGAGCTTATGAAGGAGATCGCCGCCCAGGGCTCCATAGCCGAGCTCCCGCAGATACCCGAGGATGTCAAGAGGCTGTTCGTCACATCACACGATGTGACACCTGAGACCCATGTCCGGGTTCAGGCCGCCTTCCAGGAGTACACGGACAACGCCGTGAGCAAGACCGTCAACTTCCCGCAGGACGCCACCCAGGAGGATGTCCGAAAGGTGTACCTAATGGCGTATGATCTGGGTCTCAAGGGGGTCACGGTGTACAGGTACGGCAGCAGGGACGAGCAGGTGCTCAACCTGGGCAAAGGGGTCAAGAGGCGGAAGGAGAACGACGCCTCAGGTGAGAGCAATACCGAACCTCCCGTAGCTCCAGGATCGAATGCGCAGAGGTCTCCCCGCCCGAGACCCTCGGTCACGCGGGGCACCACGCAGAAGATGGAGACCGGATGCGGAAAGCTGTACGTGACGATAAACGAGGACGAGCACGGGCTGTGCGAAGTATTCACCCAGATGGGAAAATCCGGGGGATGCACGGCCTCCCAATCCGAGGCCATCGGCAGGCTGATATCTCTTGCGCTGCGGTCGGGGATAGAACCGAAGACCGTAGTGAAGCAGCTGAGAGGTATCAGGTGCCCTTCGCCGCTCTGGCAGCCCGGAGGAATGATACTCTCCTGCTCGGATGCGATCGCAAAGGCTCTGGAGCGGTACGTGGAGAGCATGGAGTCCACCCGTCAGGCGCTCCCGTCCCTGCAATCGGCCGGGGGAGACAAGAAACAGAACCACGTGGACAAGGGGGATGTCTGCCCGGAATGCCCCGAATGCGGCGCCATGGTGGACTACGTGGAGGGATGCGTCGTCTGCAGGTCATGCGGCTTCTCCCGATGCTGGTAGCCCACGTGTTCACACTCCATCGACAGAATAAACTCCGGTAATAGTCTAACTGTAGGCTGTGCGATTCATAATGTTGCGTGGCCTGGTCTGCCCACGGGGGCGGTCCGGCCGCGGCAAGGCGAATGAGCCCGCGCGGCGGTTCGCCTTATACCATCGGAATCGAGGGTGAAGCTTTGGCAGAGTACCAGAAGAAGTATATTACCGAGATGAAGACGGGCGACAAGATAGACTCGGTCCTTTCCGTACACTACAAGAAATCGCCGTCAGAATACAGGAACGGCGTAATGTTCGAGTTCAGGGTGGCGGACAGGACCGGCCAGATAACTGTGAAATTCTGGGGCGGCGAGGACGCGGAAGAGGTCGCCAAGATGCACTCGTCGATATCGAGGGATTCGGTGGTCAGGGTCAGGGGCACCGTGGGCGAATACCGGGGACAGATGGAGATAGCGATCAACCCCGCTGACGGAGAGGGCTTCTCGCTGCTTTCGGAAGGGGATTTCGAGCTGACCGACCTGATCGAGAAGAGAAAGGACATAGACGAGTCGGTCGCGAAGATGAGGGAGCTGATCGGAAGCATCGAGGATCAATATCTACGCGCCTTGCTCGACCGGGTCTTCGGCGACGAGGCGTTCATGAAGCGGTTCTCGGAATGCCCGGCATCGATCATGCTTCACTCGAACGAGATAGGCGGCCTCATACACCACACGATGAACGTGGCGGACCACTGCCTTATCGCCTGGAAGCAGTACGGGGAGATGGACAGGGACCTTCTTCTGGCGGGCGCGCTCCTTCACGACATCGGCAAGGTCGAGTCCTTCAGGGTCACGACGAACATCAACCAGACCGAGGAGGGCATTTTCCTGGGCCACCTGATCATCGGCATGACGATGGCGCAGAAGGCGATCGACTCGATCGAGGGGTTCCCCAAGGATAAGAGGAACAAGCTGCTGCACATACTGCTCAGCCATCACGGAAGAAAGGAGTGGGGCTCTCCCGTGGAGCCGGCGATTCCCGAGGCTCTGACGATTCACTACGCGGACGATTTCGATGCGAAGCTCGAGTACATGCTCATCCGACGGGAAGAGGCAACGACTGACGACAGCTGGTTATGGGACACCCGGTTCAGAAGGCACATCTACCTGGGGTGATCAGTAGCTCTCCCCTGTGATGCGCTCGAAAATATCGATATAGACCTGCCGTATCTTCTCGACGCTCTGCTCTGGGATCGGCGGGATTTCCGGTTCCGGAGCTCCCGTATCGCGGGCCTTCTGCAGCTTATCGTAGTATCCAGAGTTTCGGTAGTGCTGCCGGACATACTCCTTGCTCAGCTCGGCGAAGTCGCCATCCTTCCACTTCATCCAGTCCCACCATCTGTCCTCGTCGGCGGTGCCGAACGTATCGACGACTATGAGATTCCTTTTCTCGTCGAAGGCGAACTCCTTCTTTCCGTCCACATGTATGAGATCCCTCTTGTCGACCTCCGTCTCGATCGCCTCATCGATCCTGAGGACGGTTCCGATGATCTGCTGGTATTCCTCCTCGGAAATCGCCGAGATCTTCATCGCCTCTTCCTTCGTGATAGGCCTGTCGTACTTCTCGAGCTTTGTGGTCATCTCGATCATTGGCTCGGGGAGCTCCTCGCCGTAGCTGATGTTCTTCCCCTTGGGGAACCCGATTTCTTCCGGGGAGATCTTCCCATTTCGGATCCGGTCGTACAATGAGCCGGCGACGTAGTGCCTGCTGATAACCTCCAATGGGATCAGGTAGTTGGTAGTCTCGGGCGTGATCTTGCTGTAGTCGGAAATGACATCGACCTTCTTGACCCTCATGCGGTTCGGGGGGATGAACTCCTTGAAATGCGTCTTGATCCCGAGGCTCCTCAGCATCTGAAGCCAAAAAGCGCTCGACCGGCAGAGCGTCTCCCCCTTGTTCGGTATCTCTGTCGGAATTATCTTATCGAAAACCGATATCTTGTCTGTGAAGACGAACTCCAGCAAATCGCCGTCCACATCATAGACATCCTTCACTTTACCCTGCCTGAACAGCTTCAAGGAGACCACTTGGCTGCTCCTAACAAATAGCATAATTTATTACTTTTGGTTCCGGAACAGTAATTGATAGCAAGGCGATGATCGGATGCTGAGAGGGTGAACTCTTCATGAATCGTGACCTCAATAGGATACTCTCATCGACTGAAGATATAAAAACACGGGGAAGTGGTTTATTACGAACCCGCGACATGCAACATGTCGTGTTTAAATCTGCTGGGGCGGTTGCTGCGGCGGCTGTTGCGGTGGGTACTGAGGTGGCTGCTGCGGCGGATACTGAGGTGGCTGTGGATACCCGGGCTGCATCATAGGCTGCGGTGGCGGGTATGGAGGTCTGACGACCAGCCATATGATGATCGCTATTATCAACCCGAGCACGCTGAGGAATAATGTCAGCAAGATCAGTATGATAACCCAAAGTGCTCCGCTCTTTCCGCGTTTCTCTGCATCCTTATACATCCATATTGCGACCAATATTGCAATGATTATAGGAACGAGTATGCAGATTAACAGCGCTGTCGCGATCGCCATTCCAAACAGTTCCCAATCCTCCGTATCCCATGGGTATTCATCCTGTCCGAGTACCGCCGTCGATGCTATCGCAAACATCGCTACCGTCATGCATAGCGCGATGGATAGTGTCAGTGCAGCTTTCTTCTTTCTCTCGATCGAATCATTCATACCTGGGTCACTCCTGGCACTTTTCCAATTTGGAATGATATACGAAACAGTTCTATAATATTAATATTTTTAGATATTGGCGCATAAAAAACTGGTTGACCATAAGGGGCCATTTCTTAGTGTCTGAGAAAATCATATAATTCCGTGCGTAGTTCGTGGCGCGTTGAGAATAAAAATACCCCGGTTCATCGTGTCTAAGTTTAACGGCCTTTTCCTCATATTCATATTGTTCACATTATTGACGGTCCTGATTCTGATATCCCCGTTCTTGGTGCCAAAGGATACCCTGAATGACCTTTCCGGACGGGTGGGATTCATAGACAACAGTGACCAGTACGACGACCTTTCAATAATTCCCAGGGCGATCTATCTCTTCGGCGATATAGAGTGTCATCAGATAGCATCGAGAAGCTACTTCTTGAATGAAAACCAGCTACCGATTTGCTCGAGAGATGTGGGTATATTACTGGGAATTTCTATCGGTGCATCCATCGTGGCATACCGAAGGACGGTCATCAGACCTTTTCTACTAATCCTGGGGCTGATACCAGTTGGTCTGGACGGAGGTTTTCAGTCCCTCACAGCATATGAATCCACCAACACCGTCCGGCTGATAACTGGAGCGATAGCTGGAGTCACGATCTCCCTGCTTTTTTCCTGGGTGTATCATGAGGTCAACAGAGTGGAGAACGGCGTCAGATACCCGGAAAAAACCGAAAAATGAAAATAGTAAGAGACAGGTTATCGAAGGCCATCGATAGCGGATGCGTTAATTTGACAATATTCGGCAGTGAATTTCAAATGACAATCGATTTCACACATCTATATTCGTATAGAGCGCGCAATCTCGTCGCTTCCGAGATACGAGAGATACTGAAGCTCATGACCGATCCCGAGATAATATCGTTTGCGGGCGGTATGCCCAATCCTGACACCTTCCCGACATCCATAATATTGGAGATCACAGAGGAGCTGCTGCTTCAGCCGCCATCGGAGACGCTGCAGTACGGAATAACCGAAGGCCAGACCTCTCTCAGATCCACATTAGCTGACCTGATGGAAAAACGGGGCGCACCCTGCGAACCGGAAAACATCGTCGTGACGAGCGGTGCGCAGCAGGGCATAGACCTCGCGTCGCAGCTGCTGCTCGAGAGCGGCAGGACCGTGATAACCGAGTCGCCAACCTTCATAGCGGCGATAATCGGCTTCAGGGGCTACGGCGCCGATATACACGGTATTCCATTGGACCGCGAGGGCATCGTCATCGATCTACTGGATGACAGGCTGAAAAAACATGCCCGCTCCGACAGCAGGCCGACCATGGTCTATGTAATTCCGAACTTCCAGAACCCCAGCGGTGTCACCATGTCGGAGGGAAGAAGAAGGTCTCTCATCGATGTCGCGAACGAGCACGACCTCGTGATCCTCGAGGACGACCCGTATTACGACCTGCGGTTCGAGGGCGACCACCAGAAACCGGTAAAGGCGTTCGACGACGTAGGCCGCGTAATCTATGCCGGGAGCTTCTCCAAGATACTATCTCCAGGCCTTAGGATCGGTTGGATAACCGCAGCGGAACCCGTCGCGAGGAAGATCGCGATGATCAAGCAGACGGTCGACGTCTGCACCAATGTGCTCTCACAGGGGATAGCGAACGAGTACATATCGCGCGGGCATCTGGAGCGTCATCTCCCGAAGATCAGGGAGCTGTACGGGCACAAGAGGGATGTCATGCTCTCCTCGCTTGAGCAGAACTTCCCAGACGGCGCCACCTGGACACGCCCCGAGGGCGGCATGTTCCTCTGGGTCGAGCTGCCCGAGGCTATGGACACCGATAATCTCCAGAAGCATGCTCTGGAGCGCAAGGTCGCATTCGTCCCGGGAAGGCTCTTCTTCCCCGACGGATCTGGAAAAAACACCATGAGGCTCAGCTTCTCCCACCCGGCCGAAGATAAGATAAAGGTCGGGATAGCCCGGCTCGGCGAGATCATTCGTGAAGAGCTGAAGGAAGGCTAGAACATCTCCGCTCCGGCATGGACTGAGATGCCGTTCTTGCCGATCGTGTAGGGCTTGATCCGTCTGGAGTGCGCGCTCCTTCTCATCTTCAGCACGCGGAGGTTGAGCTTTCCCTCGCTGTCACCTTCCTTCTCATCGTACTGCAGGAGTATAACGCCGTCAACTGTATATTCCACGAGCCCGTACCTCGACCGGCGCTGGTTGTCGTCGTTGACCTCCGCGGTGAGAAGTGTAGTGCAATTGGTCGTCCTCAGCAGCTGGCACAGGTTGAAAAGCGTGGACCGCCTCTCCTGCTCCTTGTCGAACATCATGTTGAGAAGGGACACGGAATCGAGGACGACCCTGCTAGCCCCGAACTCCCTGATGAAGCCGGGAAGCTCGCTCTTGATCCTCATGATCGTGCTCCTCGCGTCGGCCGGCTCGAGCTTGTAAAGGCCTAGCCTGTTCTCGTCGAAGTGCTTCCTGAGGTCCCAGCCGAACATCTGAGCGCTGTTGAGGACGGACTCCGTATCCTCCTCGAGCGAGATGAATATGCAGTTCTCTCCCTCGGACAGACCCCGGTTGACGAACTGCAGCGCGAAGGTGGTCTTGCCCGTTCCGAAGGCGCCCATGACCACCGCGATGTGTCCTTTTGGCAGCCCGCCCCCTAGCATCTCGTCGAGCCCGTCTATCCCTGTCGATACCTTTTCTTCAGCCATGCTCATCCGACTCTCTCGGTGTTGACGACGACGAAGCCGCTCTGCGAGGTGACAAGAGTGGCAAATCGGGAGATCCTCTCCTGGTCCAGATGTGGAAGCACGCTCATGAACTTCTCCACATACATGTATCTCTGCCTTTTGGAGCTGTGATGATACTTCGCCCATTCGAACATCAGCACTCCGTCGACGCTGTCGATGATCATCTGCTGCTTCATCTTGTCCAGTATTCCATCGGTCATGATCAGATAGATGAGCGACTTCCATCTCTTCGCCATCCTCTGAAGTCCTCGCAGGACCGCGATCACCTCCGGAAACTGAATCGACTCGTTGAGCACGAGGTCCGTGAGCGAATCGATTATAACCATCGATCTCGAGGCATTGCCGTCCAGGTAGACGATGAGCTCCTCGAGCAGATTCTTGTTGCTCTTCGCTTTTGAGAACAGCACCTTCTTCCCGGAATCGCCGACCCAGTTTGTAGGGACCAGCGACCGTATGAAGTACTCCTCCGAGAAGTCCTTGAACAGAAGATTCCTGGCGAGTGAATCAAAATAATCGGAGTTGAAGGAGAGCCTGACCTCCTGCAGGATGTCGTCCTTAGATCTGGAAAAGGTGATGTACGATATATTTTCCGGGAGAGAGCAACCTCTCGACGCATGTCCCAGGAAGAAATCCGATGTTTCCGGATGGTTCTTGACGAGTCCGATCTTGGCGGCGGAGGTGAGCGCGAACTCTAGCTGGCCTGCCCCGACATCTCCGAGAAGAAGTACGACGGAGCCGGCGGGCAGACCTCCGTTGATTATGCTGTCGAAGTCTGCGACTCCCGTTGGCATCCTACTGATATTCCCTTCTGACATAGTGCGACGGTTAATCTCGATTCGGACTAATGAAATTTGTTGCGGAAGCCCCCGAAGCCCGCTCTCTCTCAGTTCTCCCCTAGAAAACGGAGCACGAGATCGAGTGCGTGAACAGACGCCTCCTCCTTAATGGATTCCCTGTCGCCGCTGAAGATGACCCGATCCGTGATCGTTCTGTCACCGTCCGCGACACCGAACCATACGAGCCCTACGGGCTTCGAGGGGGTCCCTCCAGTGGGGCCTGCCACCCCGGTCGTGCTGACCGCGATATCGCTGCGAAAGGCTCGCCGGCAGCCGACTGCCATCTCCTCCGCCACCTCGCGGCTGACCGCGCCGTGATCTTCCAGCGATTTCTCATCGACTCCGAGAAGAGCAATCTTCGCCTGGTTGCCGTAGGCGACGACTCCTCCCAGGAAATACGCGCTACTGCCGGATATGTTCGTGATATGGTCGGATACCCTGCCACCAGTACATGATTCCGCTGCGGAAATCGTGAGCCTTCTCTCCGATAGAATCTTTTTGATGGACTCCTCGGGCTGCGGCAATCATCTCACCTCACTCTTCGTCAGTCTCGATGTTCGCGGATATCCTGCTCTTGCCGTCGATACTCCTCAGGAAATCGACCATCTGCTCGGGAACGAGATCCTCCCAGGGAGCGTCATTCATCATCCTTTCCCGGATCTCCCTTCCAGAATACCTCTCCCTGTCGAACATAGGGGTCGGGAGCACCTTGTACTCCCACTCCTCGAAAAGGGATTTCGTGAGCGGATTGTTCGTGAAAACGACTTCGAACGGCGGTACCAGGGATTCTATGTGCGACACCCAAATGGCGTACCGGTTGATATCTGGTATAGGTATTATGAGCGTATTTGCCCTCTGCTCCCTGTCCAAACAGAGGCGGATCATCTCGATACGCTCGCCTGCGGTGAACGGATTCTCCTCGGTGTGCGATTCCTGCGCACTGCCGATCCCGATGATGAGCTCATCTACCTGGCCAATGGTTTGTATTAGCACTTCAAGGTGTCCTCTGTGAAAAGGCTGATATCTTCCTATTAGAAGTCCGCGCAACGCCGATCACACCCGGGTTTTCTATTGAGGTACAGGGCGGTCGGGGCTTATAATCCCTTTTTGAGCCTTGCCCCGGGGTACGAGTGCGGCCAGCTTTCTCAGAAGGCTTTCCTTCCTCGACCCGACCAACGCGTGCTGGAGCACATCCCGGAGAGTGTCTACCGGGATTACCTCGATCCTGCCGAGGTACTTGTCATCGAGCAGAACGTCCTTCATGTTCTCCCTCGGTATCAGGACTTTCTTAATGTCCATTTCGGAGGCCGCCTCGATCTTGGCGGTGATGCCGCCGACGGGAAGCACCTGCCCCCTTACCGAAAGGCTTCCGGTCATGGCCACGGTCTGGTCAACCTCGACATCCTCCAATGCCGAAATCACGGCCGTGGCGACCGATACCGAGGCGCTGTCCCCCTCGACGCCCTCGTAAGTGCCGATGAACTGCACATGTATATCGTGGTTGCTCACATCCTCTCCCGTGTACTTCTTGATGAGAGCAGAAACGTTCTGGACCGACTCCTTGGCGATGTTGCCCAGCTGTCCTGTCGCTATGATCCTGCCTCCCTGCTTCGTCTGCGCGGGGGTGACCTCGGCGACGATCGGCATGACGATCCCCGAGAACTCCGCCATGCTCGATTCTGCATTCAGGACCGCGAGTCCGTTCACTATGCCGACTATCGCGCCCTCGGTCAGGCAGGTCTTGTAGTCCTTCCGCCTCTCAATAGCCCTGTCGGTGACCTGCTGCTCCAAACTCCTGGCGATCTGTTTTGCCTTCATGACGTGACCGACGTCCACTATCGGATCGTTCATCTCCTGGGCAATGTCCCCTGCAACTCTTACCAGACCTCCCAGCTCCCTGAGCCTGAGTGTCAGCTGACCTCTCCTTCCCGCCCTTCTCTGGGCCTCCCGGATGATCTCCGCGACGGCGTTCTTGGTGAAGTGGGGGATCTTCTTGTCCTTCGCCACCTCCTGGGCGACGAATCGAATCAGCTTTTCCTTGTTCTCCTCGTTATCTGGCATCGTGCTTCGCATGTATATCTCGTAGCCGTAGCCCCTGATCCTCGACCGCAGCGCCGGGTGCATGCCCACGACCGCATCTAGATTGCCCGCGGCCACCAGAATGAAGTCGCACGGGACCGCCTCGCTCTTCACCATCGCGCCCGAGCTGCGCTCGCTCTGCCCGAGTATGCTGAACTTACCCTCCTGGAGCGCGGTAAGCAGGCTCTGCTGGCTCTCGATCCTGAGCATGTTTATCTCGTCAATGAACAGGACGCCCTTGTGCGCCTTGTGAATCGCTCCTGGCTCCAGACGGTCGTGCGCCGGGGTCTCGAGCCCTCCGCTCTGGAACGGATCGTGCTTGACATCTCCCAGAAGAGCGCCAGCATGCGCTCCAGTGGCGTCAATGAACGGAGGAAGGTCCTTCGTGGTGTGATGGGTCAGCAGCTTCGGGACCATCATCGATTCCCGTTTCTGGCCTGTGTATCTGAAAAGTATTACGAGGAATATCGCGGCTATCAGTCCGATCAATATGGCGTCGAGTGAACCGAAAATAAACGCTCCGACGATTGATAGCGAAACGACCATGAAGATGAGGAACATGAGCATGGAGTTCTTCTGCGCCTTCCTCTGGGCGGCCTCCCGCTTCTGCGCATCGACGATCTCCTTGCCCTTTCCGGCGGGCACGACCCGTATCTTAGGCTCGTTGGGATCGTCGGGATTGTGGTATGCTATGACGTCCTGAAGCTCCCCCATTGGAAGGAACTCGACCATGCTCTTGGCCAACATTGATTTTCCGGTTCCCGGGTCGCCTATGAGTATCAGGTGGCGCTTCTGCTCGGCGGCCTTCTTAATCACCTGGACCGCATCTTCTTGGCCAATTACCTGATCCACCAGACGCTTCGGGATCTCGATCTCGGCAGTGGTCTCGAACTGCTTTGTCGTAATCCAATCATCAATATCCGGGACTCCGAGATCGTAATTGTTCGATTTCTCGTCCGTCATTTCCAATCTCCAGCTCCGAGATTTCAGTTATCCTGATCAAGATTATCTATCAATTCTATATTATATGTTTGACTGACTTGAAGGCAATCACTTGAAGGCAATCTGTATCCGGCTTCATCCCGAGGACAGCCGGCGCCTTTCTCGCCCGCCATCGCGTTTTCTTTCCGGCCTTTCGATTATTATAGCAGACCGGTCCTATATAACCATATATCCTGATAAATTCAAAATCTGTAGTAAGAATTCCGGGATATTGATCGACAGATAAAATTCGCCAGCAAAATGCGCATTTTTTTCTCGGCGATTTCTTGCATAACGCGTTTAATCAGCATGTCGTGAGAGCAGGCGTTAGAATTGGCAAGGGGGGGATCGTCGATGCCGATCATCGGACATCTGACGGCTGCCCTCTGTCAATAGCTTTACATGGGTGCCCTGTATTCAACTGAATCGCTGGAGCCGTGACCGGTTGAAGTTCGACGACCTCGACATTCCGGATCGACTGAAATCCTCTCTTCGGAGTCAGGGATATACGGATCTGTATCCACCGCAGGAGGAGGCCGTTCCTCACGTGCTCGCCGGCAGGAGCACGGTCCTGTCGATACCGACGGCCAGCGGCAAGTCGCTCGTCGCTTACCTCGCGATTTTGAACTCGGTCCTGAGAGGAGGAAAGGCGATTTACATCGTGCCGCTCAGGGCGCTCGCATCGGAGAAGTACGAAGAGCTCAGGCGTTTTGAGGACCTGGGCGTGAGGGTGGCGATGTCCGTCGGGGACTTCGATGCCCCTGAGATCTCCCTCGAGAGGTTCGACATAATCGTCGCGACCTCGGAGAAGACCGACAGCCTGCTCAGGCATCGGATGAGCTGGCTGGAGAAGGTCTCGGTCGTGGTCGCAGACGAGATACACCTCATCAATGACCCTGGAAGAGGACCGACGCTGGAGGTCATTCTCTCGAAGTTCAGGATGATCAATCCGGATGTCCAGATAGTCGCTCTCTCGGCGACGATAAATAACTCGCCCCAGGTGGCGGAGTGGCTGGACGCGGAGCATGTCTCGAGCGACTGGAGGCCAGTCCCGCTGAGGGAGGGCGTCTGCTTGGACGGACGTCTCAGCTTCTCCGACGGGACCAGGCGGGAAATAGCCGATTCCGGCGATCCGGTGACAAGCCTGGTCGAAGACTGTCTGTCCGGTTCCGGGCAGGTACTGATATTCGTGAACACCAGGAGGGCGAGCGAGTCCTTGGCCAAGTCTTTGGCCCCTGTCGTCCGCAGGCATATTCCCGATGCCAAGGAGGCTCGGCGGATCTCCAAAGCGCTGTCCGCAGAGGAAGAGGAGCCGACCCTGATCGGCAAGCATCTGTCAACATGCATGAAATCCGGAACTGCGTTCCACAACGCTGGGCTCAGCAACGCTCAGCGAAGGAAGGTCGAGGATCATTTCCGGGAGGGGAAGATCAGGTGCGCCGTGGCGACCCCGACGCTCGCTGCGGGAATCAACCTACCGGCCAGAATGGTGATCGTGCGCGACACGGGACGATTCGATGCCAATTACGGATTTTCGGCGATTCCCGTTCTGGAGGTGAAACAGATGTCCGGCAGGGCGGGCAGACCGAAGTACGACAGCTTCGGCGAGGCTCTCCTGATCGCAAAGGACGAGGAGCACGCCTCGTTTCTGATGGAGAACTACGTGCTCGGGGAGCCCGAGGAGGTATATTCCAAGCTGGGAACCGAGCCCGCCCTGAGGTCGCACGTGCTGGCAGCGGTCGCTACCGGAACCGCGCGGTCGGAGGAGGAAATCGCGGGGTTCTTCGAGCACACCTTCCTTGCGGTCCAGACCGAGGTGGCGTATCTGAGGGAGATACTCGAACGGATACTGGACTTTCTGGAAAAGCAGGAGATGATCCGGCGCGAGGAGAAGGGCGCTCTGAGGGCCACCTTCTTCGGAAAACGGGTGAGCGACCTGTATCTGGATCCTCAGTCCGCGGTGACGTTCAGGAATGCGTTATCAAAGCTCGGGAAGAGATCGGACTTCGGCATACTCCATGCGGTCGCGGCGACCACCGAGATGCAGACTCTGTACCTCCGGCAGCGCGACTACGAATGGGTCGAGGAGCTGCTGGACGAGAGACGGAGCGAGCTGCTGATAGATGTCCCTGACGACCTGGCACAGTACGAGTTCTTCCTGTCCGAGCTTAAGACCGCCGCGCTCATCAGCGACTGGGCGGAGGAGAAGAGCGAGGAGTCGATCGAGAGACGTTTCGGGATAGGTCCTGGGGATATCCGGAACAAGATGGAGATCGCCGAGTGGATGGCATACTCGATGGACCAGCTGTCGGCCATATTCATGAAGGAAGCGCATCCGCTGATCGAGCCACTGGTCAGGAGGATCAGGTACGGGGTAAGGGAGGAGCTGCTCGACCTCGTCAAGCTGAGGAACATCGGACGGGTCAGGGCCAGGATCCTCTATGACGGCGGCTTTCGCAACATCGAGGAGGTCAGGACCGCCCCGGTGGAAAAAATATCCGCGCTTCCCGGGATCGGGAATAAGCTGGCGCTGCTCATAAAGAGGGAATTGGGGCAGGAGAGCGGGGCGAGGGAGAATATAGATACTGAAAACGGGCAGAGGCGGCTCTCCGATTTCCCGGAGAAACGGGCGAGGTAGGTCATCGGGCTCAAATGCTCCAAATTTTCATATAATCGGAATCGGACTAATGGCAATCAAGCGGGGGCGTGAAGAACGGAGACGATAGAACACGACGGCAGACGGCTCTTGATACTGACGGGAAAAAGCTCCGAGCAGGGGGCCGAGCTGCTGAACTCGATACCCTCGCTCGAGAGGGAGCTGCAATGCTCCATCCAGGTGATGAGGGCAGACCGGGTCTTCGGAAGGGACCATGTGGCATCTGCATTCATGAAGGCTGTCAGAGCTTTCGCGAACGACGATAATGTATCGGACTCCATCACGCTTGAGACGATGATATACATGTCCGGTCGCAGGCAGATTCAGGAGGCGCTCGCCCTGATGGGAGTCGAGGACGATACGCGGGAGATCGTCTGCATCTCAACATGCGACGGGACGGATGCTCCGGAAATCGCCAAAGAGCTCGGCCTCGAGATCGATGAGAGCATACTGGAGGATATGCAAGGGAAGGACGCGGATGCCTTCGTATCCGGAACGAAAAAAGGTGCAGATATCAAGGGCTCGAAAGTGCTGGACATGGTTCTGGAGCGGGTCTCGAAGGTGGATATACTGAAGCGTTAGACCCGATATGCAACATGATGCGATTTGAGCTAGAAATTGAAGGAAGGGTGCTGTCAATGACCGACTTGAAGGGGGCAATCGTCGAGTGCGTTCCGAATTTCAGCGAGGGACGCGACCCGCACATAATCAGATCGATTGCCAATGAAATAGGATCTATCAGGAATGTCAAGGTCCTGGACATTCATTCCGACAGCGACCATAACCGGTCGGTGGTCACCTTTGCCGGAAGACCCAACGCGGTTGCGGATGCGGCCGTAGCCGGCGTGAGGGCGGCCTCGCGCCTGATCGACCTGAACCGGCATACCGGGGTGCATCCTCGGCTGGGAGCGGCCGATGTCGTCCCTCTGGTGCCGATCAGGAACATCGACATGGACGCATGCGTTGCCCTGGCGAGGTCGGTCGCAAAACGGGTTTGGAACGATCTCGGCATTCCCACATACTTGTACGGAGAGGCGGCTCTCAGGAAGGACAGGAAGAGGCTCGAGAAGGTCAGGCTGGGAGGGTTCGAGCAGCTCAAGGGGCTCGTGAAAGGCGACCCCTCGAAAGCCCCGGACAATGGCGGCCCACAACTTCACCCTACCGCGGGGGCGACCATAATCGGTGCCAGATATCCTCTGATAGCCTACAATGTCGACCTCGGACCCGAAGACCTTGAGGCGGCCAAGTCCGTTGCCAGAAACATCCGTGAGAGCAACGGAGGACTTCCGGGCGTCAAGGCGTTGGGCCTGCATCTGGAATCCAAGTCCTGCGTCCAGGTGTCCACAAATATCACGCGGCCTGACCTCACCTCCCCTTTTCAGGTGTTCGATAAAATACGCGAGGAGGCCGAGAAAAGGGGCTTGACCGTACTTCGAAGCGAGCTGGTGGGCCTGATGCCGGCCGAGGCGGCGATCTCTTCTGTCCGCCATGCCATGCTCTTCGAGAAATTCGATGAGGGGAGGATAATCGAGTTCAACCTGTGAACTCATTATCGTTTTTGATGGAGTCCTGGCGGACTGAGAGAATCATCCAAGAAGCGGGTCGATCTCAGGATTTCCACAATAAGTAAGTTTCCCCCGTCGTCATTATCAGAAATGGGCGTCATGTTCGATATATTTATATGTACGGATATTGCTGGTTTTGAACACGGATAAGGGCAGCGTTATTACGCGCCAGACGGCATATTGCCGATGCACTCTCCCATGTAGATATCGCCAAACTGCATTGAATTCGAGATTATGAGGTCGAACTGATTTGGCTGGTAGCAATCTCTATGGCCTTCAGCTAGCTAAGCAGCTGAAGGAGAAGGCAAGAGAGGCCTCGATGAGGAAAGCAGAGGCCGAGTCTAGGCTCCAGAAGGCGGAGTCCATTTTGGAATTCTGCAAGAAGATCAATGCAGATACCGAAGAGCTGGAGAAGGCTATTGCGGAGGTTGTTGCTGCTCTGGATTCCAAGGATTTCACGCTCGCGGATTCGAAGGCCGAACAGGCTTCCGAACGTGCCAAGAGCACCTTCTCCGAGAAGATATTCGCGATTCTAGATGGAGCGGAATCGATCTCCAAACTGATCCTCGACCTCGGCGGCAAGACTGACGAGCTGGAAAAGCAAATATCGGAGACAAAGAGCGCCCTGGAGGGAGACGATTTCGAGGAGAGCATCAAGCTCGCAGAGAAGTCCTGGGACACATCGCAGAAGGCGCTTCATGAGCATTACGCAAACGCGTATTCGAGGGCACAGCAGATATTGATGAAGACGAAGGAGGGAGGCGAGGAGACCGCCGACCTCGAGAGGGAGCTCACGGGCACGAAGTCGATGATCGAATCACAGGACTATTCCTCCGCGCTGTCGACCGTGAAGAACGTCCTGGAGACCGCATCGGACATGCTTCGCTCCAGAATATCTTCTGATCTTGACTCCGTTGAGGATTCGATCATCACCGCAGAGGACCTCGGGGTCGACATCGGCAGGATCAGCGACTATGTCAAGAAGGCCAGGAGCCTTCTCACCTCGGGCGACTTCGATGAGGCGGTCAGCTACTCCAGGCGGGCGCAGAGCGAGTGTGAGAAGACCGTTTCCGGGAAGCTGCAACAGGAGATCAGGATGCTCAAGGAGGAGATCCGGACCTCCAAGAAGCACGGAGTCGATGTTGACGAGATATCGTCCATACTCGATGATGCTCAGAGATCCATAAAGGACAAGGAGGTCTCCGCAGGCGGGAGGCTGATCGACAAGGCGAGAAGCGCTCTTAAGGAGTCACAGTTCCAGATCGTCCTTCAGGCGATCGCGAGATCGAGGGACAGGTTCGTGCTCGCCAAGAAGATGGGCGTCGATATATCCGGCGCGATAGAGCTGCTCAACGAATCCCGGGAGAAGCTCAGGAAAGGGCGGTTCGAGGAGGCGCTGAACGCCGCTGAAGAGTCGGAGAGGGAGATCGAGAACGCGCTCTCCGCATTCAAGGAGGCCAAGAACCGCCTTGAAGAGCTGGTCAAGCTGAAGAAGGCGGCGGAAGAGATCGGCATAGATCTCTCCAGCGAGCAGGATTATCTGGCAGAGGCGAAGGACGCCCTTGCGGGCAAGGATTTCGCACAGTCCCGGAAGAGAGCTGAGACGGGCTTAGAGGCGATCAAGAAGCTTCTGAAGAAGTCGGCCGAGGAGAAGGTCAGCGAGGCTGAGGATGTCATCGCGATAGCCAACCAGATGGGGTTGAAGGTGCCGGATGCCGAGAAACTCCTGAAAACGGCGTACGACAGCCTCGGCGAACTCAGTCCCGAGGAAGCCCACAGGAGCGCTGGAGAGGCGATTGAAGCCACCAAGAAGAAAGCCCGGAAGCGTCTCGAGGACATCATTTCATCTCTGAGGGAGTTCCTGGAAGGAGTGGCCGAATCGATCGATGTCGAGGCATACAATTCTCAGCTGGAAACGGTCATGGACCTCTTCGAGAGCGAGAACTTCGTCGAGGCGTTCAACAGAGTCGACACGATCAAGCAGGAGCTTAGCCAAAAAGGCAAGGACGAATGCAGGCGCCTGATCGGTGATGCGGAGATAAGGATAGATTCGCTCGAGGCATCCGGGGTGGACGCTTCCGACCTCAGACTGATGATCTCGAAGGCCGAAGAGCAGTTCGGTTCGAATGATTTCGAGCATTCCGCCGCAACCGCCAAGGAGGCGATCAAGGACGCAGACGAGGCGCTTCAGAACCTCGCAAAGAAGACTCTTTTCACCCTGAAGAAAGCGCTGGAAGAGGCGCATTCGAACGCCATGAACACGACGAAATGGCGCGCGATCTTCAAGCAGTCGAAGAAGATGTTCGACTCGAGCGAATACGTCGAATCTTATCAGACCTCAAAGAAGACTTTGGATGAGATAGGCAAGACGGGAAAGGAACGCCAGAAAATAATCTCGAGGATCGAGCACTGCGAAGAGCTTCTCGTTGAAGCCAAGAAGAACAGGATCGGCATGGCCGCCCAGACAGATGAGATTGAGAGAGCCAGGAAGGCATTGGAGGCGCTCGACCTGGTGAACGCGCAGGCGTTATTGGACGAGGCGGAGAAAGGAATCGAGAACGCCATGGCCATGTATCTCGCGGCCAAGCTGATAATAGTCCTGAAATCATCGATTGAATACGCCAACCGGGAGGAGGTTTATGTCGATTCGGCAAAGAGCCACCTGGAGAATGCGAAGTCGCTCATGAAGGAGCGCAATTACGCGGACGCGTTGACCGCAGCCAAGCAGGGTCAGCAGGAGATGTCCGAGGCGTTCAGAGAGGTCGCGTTCCAGAGAATTTCCGACATTCAGTCCCTCATAGCGGACGCGAGGAATGTGGGAGTCGACATCGTACGCCCCCAGAAGTTGCTGGAGAAGGCGCAGGCGGAGTTCGAGGAGGGCGATTTCGAGACCAGTCTCAAGAGTGCGATGATCGCGGCATCGGAGATCGACCAGATCAAGGAGCTCAGCTCCAAGAGCGCCATCGAGATCAGAATTTCCAAGGAGAGGATACGGGACGCCGAGGCGATCGGCCTGGACATGTCCGGTCCGAGATCGACCCTCGAGCAGGCGATCGATTCGCTCAACAGCCACAAATACGCCATCTCATTCGAGCTTTCCCGGAAGGCAGGCGCTCAGGCGCTGGAGAGCATTGAGGGCAGTCTCGGGAAGCTTTTCGAGAACATTTCTTCTAGAATTTCATCCGCCGGCGGATCGGGTGCGGACATTGAGAGGGCAGAAGCGCTTCTGGAAGAGGCGAAGAAGGCGTTCGACACCGTCGAAATCCAGGATTCGATCAGAATCCTGATGGACGCCGAGAAGGAGCTGGACAGAGCAGATCTGCAGTACGACATCGCCAAGAACTCGCTCGAAATGGCCAGCAGCAAAATCAAAGAGGCGACAAACGACAGCATCTCCCTCGGCAATGTATCGGATATTTTGGCAGAGGCGCAGACGGCGATGGAGGGCAAGGAGTTCTCCAAGGTCATAGAGCTGTCGATCGCCATCGGCGACGAGATCGACCGCAACAAGTCCAAAATGGACAGCTGCCACCTCGACATCAACTCGCTGTCGGAGAGGCTGGAACGGCTGAAACGCGTCGGCCTGGACCTCGATGTAGCCGAGGAACTGCTTCGAAGGGGCGAGGAGCATCTGCAGAACGGGGACTTCGTCTCCTGCAGGGAGACCTGCATAGAAGGCGAGAGGGCGATATCCGTCGGGCTCGAGAAGATCATCCGCGAGAAGATAGCAGAGGCCGATGGCCTGATAGAGACCGCGAAGAACCTGGGCGTATCCGAGCGCGAGTTCCGCGACATGCTCGCGGTCGCGAGCACCTCGGCTAAGGAGGGGCTGTGGGACTTCGCCATAGAGCAGACCCAGAAATGCAAATCAAAGACGGGGGATGCCATCAGGAGCAGGCTGCTCGACTCGATCGACGACATACGCTCCAAATCGCTCGTCGTAAAGAAGACCGGGGCATCCGTCGGCATGATAGAGGAAAGGCTGAAGAAGGCCGAGGCGGGAATGGACGCGGGGGCGTTCGACGAGGCGTTCAAGATAGTCCTGGATGCCGAGGAGCTCATCTCGAAGGTCGAGTCGTTGCACAGGGAGTATCTGGATTCGAAATACGCGGCCGAGAGCGCAATAGCCGTCGCGAAGAAGTTCGGCATACCCACCAAGGACAGCGAGCGGCTGATGGCGATGGCGGATATAGAGCAGGAGAAGGACTACGGCTCCGCCATCGAGCTCATCCGGGAGGCGACCGAGTCCGCGAGAAGCAGCCTGGACAAGTTCAACCCGGATATCGTGCTCTCCATCAAACCCACGGAGCTCAAGAAGGACCAGCCCGGGAAGATCACGGTGAGCATAACCAACAAGGGCAAGGCGCTGGCGAAGGACCTCCAGCTGGACATATCGAGCAAGTTCGAGGTCGTGAAGGCTCCCAAGATACCGCAGATACGGGGCGGGCAGACCGAGAGCATAGAGATCGAGGTGGTCCCGGATCAGGCGGGCGACAGCAAGTTCGGCATTTCGATCACCGCGAAGAGGCTGTTCGACGGCATGACCTTCGACTTCTCTTCCGAAATGCCAATGAATGTCAAGCCGGGCGAGCCGACTGCGAAACTGGCCAGGGCGACTTCGCAGGCCAAGTGCTCCTCGTGCAACGGCAAGATCAAGCCGGGATTCGATATCGTGATATGCAACCGCTGTAAGAACGTGCAGCACCTGGCATGCGCGAAGAGGAACAACCGGTGCGGCAACTGCAGCGCGCAGCTGTATTATGAATGAGTGGGCAGTAGCTATTCCCTTTCTCTTACGAACTTGTATCCGTAGTATATAGTCCCGGATTTACCGTCCTGTCCCAGCTTCCGGAAGGTGGATTTCACCTTCATGCCGATCTGCACCTCGTACGGCTCGCAGTCCACTATCTGTCCCAGAACCCTCGCGCCCTCCTCCAGCTCGATAAGGGCGATCGCGTACGGCTTCTGCATCTCGTACTGCTCGTGCGCCTCATGCACCACGGTATTTGAGTACACGGTGCCCCTGCCTGAGAACTTGAACTTGTCCATCTTTCCCATGCTCTTCCTGCCGCAGTCGGGGCAGATTATCCTGGACGGGAAGTAGACGGCGTTGCATGAGCCGCATTTCACGCCGATCAGATTGTATCTGTTCTTGTTCTCCCTCCAGAAGCGCGGAGTCTTTGTCACTGGCCCACCCCCAGTATATGCACGATGGCAGATGAACCGGTCCCTCCGACGCTGTGCGCGAGACCAATCTTCGCATCCTTGATTTGCCTCTTGTCCGCCTTGCCGCGCAGCTGCTCGACGATCTCGACTATCTGCGCGACACCGGTCGCGCCGATCGGGTCGCCCCTGGCCTTCAGCCCGCCAGAGGTGTTTATCGGGATATCGCCTCCAATCGTGGTCTTGCCGTCAAGAGTCGCCTTTGCCCCCTCCCCCTTCGGGAAGAAGCCGAGGTCCTCGACGGCCATTATCTCGGATATGGTGAAGTTGTCGTGAACCTCAGCCAGATCGATGTCCGCCGGTCCTATCCCCGCCATCTCCATGGCCTTCTTGCCGGCAATCTTCGTCGCGAGCATCTCCGTTATGCTCTTGCGCTGGTTCAGAGCGAGCGTATCGCTCGCCTGTGCGGAAGCGATCACCTCCACCGGGTGCTCGCTGTACTTCTTCGCGATGCCCATGTCGCACATGATCACGGCGGCGGCCCCGTCGGAAATCGGAGCGCAGTCGAGCATCCGGAGCGGATCGGAAACGACCGGGGAGCGGCTGATCGCCTCCGGCTTGATCTCCCTCCTGAACTGCGCTTTGGGGTTCAGTGACCCGTGCCTGTGGTTCTTTGCCGCCACGCTCGAGAGCTGCTCCCTCGTGGTGCCGTACTCGTGCATGTGTCTCCTGGCCATGAGCGCGAACAGGCTCGGATAGGTGGCACCGAACACCGTTTCCCATTCCTGGTCTGCGGCGGAGGATTGTATGTCGTTGACCTCGACATCACCGATATCGGTCATCTTCTCCGCACCGCCAACTACAACGATTTCGTTCATTCCGGAGGCGATCGAAAAATACGCCTGCCGGACAGCCAATGCGCCGCTCGCGCCCCCCGCTTCTACACGAGTGGATGGTATGTTATTATGCGCGAGTCCCGCATAGTCGGCGATGAGCGCGCCTATGTGCTCCTGGTCGATGAACCTGCCAGCGGACATGTTCCCGACATATATCGCGTCGATATCGTCCGATGATATGTTTGCGTCGTGAAGCGCCTCGAAACCGGCCTTGATGCCGATCTCCCTGAAGGAGTCGTCCCAGAGCTCTCCGAACGGGGTGATTCCGACGCCGATGATTGCAACTTTTTTCATGCTCATTCCTCGCAGCTGAGCTTGATCTTACCGCGGTATTTCGCGTAGGTCGCGTAATCGATCGCCTTCATATTCGCCATGATCTCCCTGACGGTCGGTGCCGCCTTTCTATTGAATCTTGTAATCGCGTCTGTAACCGCTATGTCGAAGCCGTCTGATCCGGCCCCGGAGCCGTAGGCGATCGCGAAGATCCTGTCCCCCGGCTCGGCCTCGTCCAATATGGCTGAAAGACCGAGCGGGACCGCCCCGGAATAGGTGTTGCCTATCTGCGGCACCAGAAGCCCGGTCTCGATCTGCTCGTTCGAGAAGCCGAGCATCTTCGCGACCCTCTGCGGGAACTTTCCGTTGGGCTGGTGAAATACAGCGTATTTGTAGTCCTCCGGCTTGGTACCGCACTTACCGAGCAAATTCTTCGCGCAGGACACGATGTGCTTGAAATACGCGGGCTCCCCGGTGAACCTTCCACCGTGGCTCGGATACATCTGCCCCTCCCTGCGCCAGAAATCCGGGGTGTCGGTGGTATAGGAGAGGGTCGTGTTGATCTTCGCTATCACGTCCTTAGATCCTATCAGGAACGCGGCCCCTCCTGCGGAAGCGGAGAACTCGAGAGCGTCCCCGGGTGCACCCTGGGAGGTGTCCGACCCGATCGCGAGCCCGTACTCGATCATGTCGCTTCCGACGAGCCCCATGCAGGTCTGAATCGCTGCGGTTCCGGCCTTGCAGGCGAACTCGTAGTCGGCCACGGTTAGGTCGGGCGTGGCCTCGATCGCCTCGGCCACGATCGTCCCGGTCGGTTTGACCACATACGGATGCGATTCGGAGCCGACATAGATCGCCCCGATCTTCTCCGGGGACACATCGACCCTTTTCATCGCGTTCCTGGCCGCCTCTACGGAAATCGTCACCACATCTTCATCTGGACCCGCGATGGACTTCTGCTCGATCATCAATCCCTTGCCGAAGCCCTTGCCGTCGAGCCCCCAAACGCGCCCTATCTCCTCCGGTAAAATCCTGAATCGGGGTATGTAGGCGCCATAGCTCACTATGCCTATCTCCATTCTAACACCAACTATCCAAGAGTCGCCAACCTCTCGATTAATACGGGTAGGTCTATAGTCGACCTTATGAGAGGCAGATTCTCAATTTCGGCTAGCTTGATCGCCAGCTCGTCCACCTGATCCGGCCTCTGGTATACGACCATGGCCGGCTTGAGCGGGTGTGCCCGGACCGCAATCATGGGCGAGCGGCCGAACTTGACCCCTGTGAAGATCAGCGCCCTCTGGCTGCTCCAGCCGTATATCTTCAGGTAGTCGAACGAGCTGAGGGAGGTTATCGCCTTGATGCTGTCTATTACGGTGTAACCGTGCAGGTGCCTGTCCGTGGCGACCTGCGGTGTGAGGTTCTCTCCCTCGATGACCTTTATGAACTGGCTCATCGGAATGTCCTCGTGGAACTCGTGTATTGCCAGAATCGCCTCGGACGTGTTGGCCATTGAATACTGCTTCATGACATGGCCGCCAGTCATCTCGTCCATTGCGATAAGCGCGTCGACGATTTTCCTGACCGTCAGAATCCCCGGAGATTTCCTCCGTCCCGCCTCGTAGTCGCTAATCACAGAGGGGGAAACATCCAACTGCCTGGCTAAATCCTGCTGGGAAACCTTGAACTGCTCTCTCCACTTCCGGATCGTCTTGCCCGGTTCCTCGGAGAGGGCGATTTCGCCAGCCATCTTTTCACGGAGCTGGTCTTTCATCGATGGCAAATCCGGCTGTGGGTATAAAAATATGTCGTAAGTAGGCTCGGCAATTGACGAGATTAAGTGATTTGGTGGATGAGGAGATTCTCGAGCGGATATGGACCTCTGGGAATCGGGGACGGGAGAAGCATCATATATATTTACTAGATTATCGGCAGTTCAATCAAAAAGGGGTAGTAGTCTAGCTTGGTCATGATTCGTGGTTCGGGACCACGAGGTCGTCGGTTCAAATCCGACCTACCCCATTATCAGTTTGCTGGCTGATTTTCTATTTGCACTGTTGAAAATCCCTATTTTGCAAGTGCCCATACATATATGTTTTATTACGATATTTCCTCATAAGACATATATATTTAAATACTTAATATGTCTTAATAACAAATTAATGAATGAGAGAATATTGACAGAACTCAGAGATCATCTATTGAATCGCATATCATTCGATAATCTTCCCGAGAATGTCTGGAAACGTACGGGAGCTCTAAATACATGGGGGACGAACGCAGTCGAAGGCAATACGCTCACTTGGCACGATGTAGAGCGACTTCTCATTGACCAGCGCAGCATCGCGGATAGACCTGTTCCCGATGTGCTTGAGACTATTCAACACGAGACGGCTTTTCGAGGACTTATCTCAAGACGGTTGGCGCCGATGACCTTGATGACGGTCCTGGAGCTGCATGAACTTGTTTTCAGGGAGATCTTGAATGATGCTGGGCATTGGCGGAGAATCAATGTCAGAATTGCGGGATCAAAATATGTTCCACCGCGCATGGAAAAGGTCGTCGAACTCATGCAAGAGTATGTGCAAGAGTATGAACAGAGAGATGTCCGGGGGGATTCTATTTTTCAGTTGGGCGCCTGGATGCATCATAGATTTGAATCGATCCATCCCTTCTCGAATGGAAATGGACGTGTTGGAAGACTTCTGCTCAATCTCCATTTCTTGAAACATAATTGGCCTCCAGTACACATTCTGCCTGAAGATAAGGACGGTTATTACGAATGTCTTGAAATCGGTCATTCCGGAGATCATTCGAAATTGGAAGGTTTTCTCAAGGTGACTATGGGCAGATCATTCCTCGACCTCCTTGACCGAGTAGGAACCAAGAGAGACGAGCTCAAACGTCTCAAGCAACTCAAAAATTCGAAATCCTATTCCGCGAAATATTTATCGTTACTGGTACAAAAGGGTCGTCTTCCCGCTGTGAGGATCAAAGGCGATTTTTTCACGAGCGAAAGGGCGTTGGAACTTTATCAGAGATCTGTTAGGAGAAATCGTTGAATCCACTTTCAATTTTTTTCTTAGGAGGGTGACTGGGCAATGAACCCGGACTCATCAGATAATACATTTTTCCCCTTCTCCTCCTTTGATTGTATCTCTTTTCATTTCATTTTCGTCAAAATCATTATATACCACATAATAC
>DSAX01000006.1 GCA_011046235.1 Methanobacteriota archaeon
AGACATGTGCCCTGAGATTTTCCAGCCCGTAGTAGTGCATCGCCTCTTCCGCGTATCCGACGATCTTGAAGACCATCAGGTTCTTTCCGTGGGAGAGCACGAAGGCTTTCTTATCCCCGAGTGACGCATAGAACTCGTTGTTCAGGCGGTACGAGTTCTGATATACGAACTCGTCCTCCGCCTTTGCCGCATCGACCTCCTCGAGGCCGTTGTCTGTTACGAATCTATCGAGCACATCTGGCTTCGCCCTGCAGAAGTACCTCCATACCTCCGGGTGGTACACGCCCTGCTCACCTTTGGTTGTCCCGTGTTTCGGGCCTATCCTCGAACGGTGATGCACGATCATCTGCGAGTCGATGTATTTCTCCTCGACCTGCGTCCTCGCCTCGGGGTTCAGGTACGCGACTTGTATAAGGTAGTCGGTGTTGAGCAACTCCTCAGAGACGCCCATCTGCATCGGGTCAAGCCCGACCGCTGCCACGCCCCCTCCCTTTCCGTTTCCCCTGTTGTGCATCTGGATCATGGGCTTCAGGATATGCCGTCCTTCGACTTGGACGGTTGAGACGAGGCCTACGACGCCGCAGCCGCCCTCGGCTGCGTCATCTATCCTCGAATGCACGATTGAACCTGGAAGGCCGCGCCTTGACGATGTAATGCACCCAATGGATGAGGAGAGCTTACTCAATCTCCCTCACCCCCTTGCCGTGCTCCGCGTGACTGAGCAGATCGGTCCTTCCCCTCAGCTCTCTAACGCTCCTCAGCCCCAGCCGGGAAAGCGCGTCACGCATCTGCAGGACCCATGAGTTGAACAGGTTGTATATCCGCTGCGCGCCCCAATCGGCCGGGATCAATGTCGACAGGTCCGTGTCGGTGGTGGCGATCCCACGCGGACAGCCCCTTCCGCTCTCGCAGTTCCCGCAACGCACGCACCCGACCGAAACGAGTTCCGAAGTGCCGATTGCGACCGCATCGGCTCCGAGGGCGATCGACTTCAAGATGTCGTAGGCGGTTCTGATACCTCCGCTGGCGACCAGGACTACCTCGTCCCTGATGCCCTCCGACCTCAGGAACCGGTGCACGCGCGGGATGGCGTACTCGATCGGCATCGCGATGTTCTTCTTGGCGATCTCTGGGGCGGCTCCGGTCCCGCCGTAGCCTCCGTCGAGGTGGATTATGTTCGCCCCGGCGTAGTAGCTGCCGACAGCGACCATGTCTACATCGGTCGGGGTTGACACTTTCACGGAGATCAGCGCCTTGGGATTGATCGACCTGATCCAGTCGAGATGCTTCTTGTGGTCCTCGACCGAGTAAACGCTGTGAAACGGGAACGGGGAGAACAGGCTGGACCACGCGACTGCCTCTCTCATACGGGCGACCTCCGGGGTGTTCTTGTCCCACAGGAGATGCCCTCCGAGCCCGGGCTTGGCCCCCTGAGCGTACTTGAACTCGACCACCCTGGCGCGCTGTATCGTCTCCTCCCTGACGCCGAACAGCCCGGTCGCGATCTGCGTAATGATGTAATCCTTGTACGGCACCAGCTGGTCGGGGTAGCCGCCCTCTCCCGTGCAGGTGAAGGTGTTCCAGGCGGCGGACGACCGGGCGCGTGCGAGCATGATCGGTATGCCGATGGATCCGAAGGACATTCCCCCGCCGTAGAACGGCACGGAGATCTCGACATCCCTTCCGTCGTTCCTCCTGTTGAGGGATACGCCCAGGTCGACCGATTCCGGGGACACGTTCGAATCGGGCTCCTCAGGGAACTCGATGAATATCTCGTCGAAGCCTCCGCCCGATATGCCCGCCTCCGACTCGATGCCTCCGACCGGCGGAAGGCCGCTCTCCGACTGCTTCCAGTTTGACACGATCAGGTAGGGCGGCCACCGGTAATCCCCGAGGCTGTCGAACATGGGGTTGTCCTTGACATTGAGCGCGTTCACCGGGCAGTTGTTCACGCAGAAGAAGCTGTTCATCTGACATTCCGATCCGATGCAGAACCAGTCGCGTGGGCGGCTGATCTTGCCCCAGCCGTCCCTTCGGTAGTGAACTCCGTACGGACACATGCGGATACAGGTGCCGCAGTTGATGCAATCCTGGTTCCTCTCCACCCTGAACCGGCCGAAGAACCGATGCTCCGGAAAGGGCGCCTGCCTGACGCTGGAGGGCACCTGGGGCAGCCGGTTCTTCATTCTTCTCTCCCTCCCTCGAAAAGCGGTGCGAACACCTCTCTCTCGATATCTTCGGAGAACATGGAACGCCCCAGCTCTCCCCTGAGCCGTCTGACGTCCCGGATGCCCATCGCGCCCATGACCTCGAGCAGCTGATCGCGCCAGGCGCCCATGACGTTGACTATCCTCTGAACGCCCCAGCCGAAATCCGCCTGCATTATATCCACCGGGCAGATCTGCGGAGCCGTACAGCTGCCGCAAAGGCGGCATCCGAGCGCGATCATGAGCACCCGGTCTATCGCTACCGCGTCCGCCCCCAGTATGATCGCCTTCGGGACGTGCTCCGCGGCAGCTATTCCGCCGCTCACGATCAGCGACAGCTCGTCTCGCATGGACTGCTCCATAAGCGACTGGTGCGCCTCCCTGAGGGCGTACCTGAGGTGCCGTGGCTGCTCGGTCCCTTTCTCCAGACCCCAGTAATCCGCGGTAATGTGCGCTGCGTCGATCTTGAGCTCGGAGATGCCGACCAGCAGCTCCGGCAAATCGGGGTTCAGCGGAAGCCTCGCCGCGGTAAGCGCCTCCGGGTTGTGCATCCTGACCTCCGAGAGCAGCTCCTCGAACCTGTCGCCGTACTCGACCTCCACCATCGAAGCCTCTTTCAGCGCGTCGATGTCCGCCTGCCTTATCCGGTCGCCCACGACCGGGACGAAGTTCGTCCTCTCCTGCGTAGGGATCTTGTCGGCGTGCTCGAGCGGTGCGATGCAGAGCGCTCCCAGCCAGGCGGCGGCCCTGGACACGATCGAAGTCATTCTCTCGCCGAAGGTCTCCATCGGGAGCAGGTCGAATATGATCGGAAGCTGTATCTCCAGGACCTTGGTGATCTCCGAGACGATCTCGCCCCGCTTATCGAACTCGATGAACGGCGGCTTCCTGCCGATGTCCACCGCGGTCGAGATGTACTCGCGTCCGTGTATTCCGTCCCTCGTTGGCCGGACGATCTCCGACATGTCGGTCCACATGCCGTCGAACCAGGGGCCGTCGAACGGTCCCCTGAAGCCCGCGCCGAAGACCGGTATCCTGCCGTTCTCAGCCTCGTACCAGATGGTCCAGAGCCTGTGGGGCTCCCAGTAGTCGTCCCCGAGCGCTCTGTACTCCGGGTTCATGATCATCTGGAGGGCGTGCGTCGGGCATTTCTGCATGCACCGGAAGCAGTTCCTGCAGAGGTGGCTCAGCGGCTCCGCCATGGACCTCGTCTCGTCGTTCTTCCTCTCGTGAACGCCGTATATGCAAGCCTCTGAGCAGCGGCCGCAGTTCCTGCAGAGCTCCTCGTCCCTGATGACCTTGAACTTCCCGATCACCGTATGCCTAGGAGGCGCCGGAGTCGTCGGGATGTGATACCGTTCATACAGCATCGGTCTCGCCTCCTTTCATGCCGGCATCCGGCGATATGATGCCCTCGTAGAGCAACCTCTCGTACTCCTTGCTGGCCTCCACCTCCGCCACGAATTTTCCGATCAGCTCCTTCGGCCTGCCGTGAGCCGATTCGAGCCGCTCTTCCAGCTCCTCGTACGCGAGCAGGAGCGGCAGCCGCGTCTGGCACACCTCCTCGCACGCGTGGCACTTGATGCACAGGAAGATCTCGTCCGACTCCCGCTTGTCGATCGCCTCGCCCTTGAGCACGGAGCGGGCGAACAGCATCTTTCCCCTTCCGGTGACGAGCTCCCGCCCGGTCACGAGGTACGCCGGGCAGACGCTAACGCACGCCCCGCATCTCGCGCATGCCAGCGAAGAAAGTTCGAGGGGGGTCGGACCCTCCTTTCTGGTCGAGGTCATGATGCGGCGGGAGATCCGGCTGAAGAACTCCGTCGCCGCGAGCAGGGACCCCAGCGCGAACAGCGTGATCCTCTCCCGCAGCAAGAACCTGATCGGAGCGATGAACTTCGACCTCGCCGACAGGAATCTGCTCGGATTGAAGAGGTCCTCCGGGTCCAGCTCCCGCTTCTTCTCCCTCAGGCGGTCCATCTGCTCCTCCGGGAACACGAAGGACGAGAACGGCTGGTTCCAGATACCGACCGCGTATGGACGGCCACCGTACTCTATGCCCAGCCGGGTCAGCAACATCGAGATGATCGAGTGGATGGTGTACATGAACGGCTTTCTCTGGTCGGTCAGGAAGAAGGACAGCACAAGCGCCTCCTTGTCGGACATGATGTGTGCCTCGGAGGCGATCTCGAGGCCGAACATCCGGCCGAGCTTTCTCGTCCTGGCGAGGAGCCTCGGCATGTTGACGAGCGGGATGACCTGCTCCGATCCGAGCATGCCGGGGCCCTGCTTCCTGGCCCGCATCGGAAAATACCTGTTCCCCCACAGGAGGTTCGCCATGAACACCGGTGCCTCGGTCCACCCGATGTCCGAGGGCAGCGGGATCTCGATATCCTCCGGCGTATCGCCCTCGAGCAGAATCAGAATCGCCGGCGCGTCGTGGAGAGGGTTTCCGGGGATGGGCGTTATCTGGTTGATCTCCCTGCTCCTGTGCTCGTCGTAGAACATCACATGGGATATCTTCGAGCCGCTCCCGAGGATCGAGTCCAATAACCGGAAAGCCCTTGCCTCGTCCGAGGTCTGGAGGAGCATCGCGCGGGAGTGCTTCGGCATCTTGCGTATTGCAATGGAGACCTCCGTTATCACTCCCAGCTGTCCCTCGGTTCCCGAGAACAGATCGAAGTCGGGATCCTTGGACGACAATGACCTCTCAGTCCCGTCCGGCAGCACGACCCGGAGCCTGCGAACTTGCGACGAGATGCCACCCGCGGAGAAGCTGTTTATCCCGTGCCCTCCGGTCGAGATCCATCCCCCGACCGTCGAGAAGAAGCTGCTCGGGGACGAGAATAGTGCCAGACCTTTCTTCTTCAGCTCCATTGACAGGTCGGCCCAGCGGGTGCCGGCAAGCACCTTCGCGGTCGATCTCTCCGCATCGATCGATTTGACCCCCACGAGCTCACCGAGGTCCAAAACCAATCCCGCGTCCGGCGGCAAGGCGGCACCGAAGGCGCTGGAGGCTGCGCCCCTTACGACGAGGGGGACGCGTTTGTCCCGGCAGGCGCGCACGCACAGTCTGACCTGTTCGTGATCCTTCGGCTTCGCGATCAGAGCCGGCACCTCTGTGAAAAGTATGTCCGAGATCAGTTTCGGCGGCTCCGAAGCGTCCGTCCGCCTGACATCGATCTCCGAGTCCAGCAACAACGTCTCGATGCCCGCCTCATCAAGGGCACGGTAGACCGCCAGAACATCCTCATCGAGGTCCTCGGGGTCCGCCTTTTCGAGCTCCCGTAGGATCTGACGCATGCGCTTCCCGATCCTCTGAGGCCTCGTCTTTCGGACGGTCCTCTGTGAGGGGGATATTGAAGAAGATACGCCATCTTGAGAAGTTGAGCCCGGGGGCCGCATTCCACCGTTGATCCGCTTCACGGCGCCCTGCTCGGTTTCCAAGGTCGCTTCACCGTTATCGTCTTCTGCCGTCTTGATTATATAGCCACCGTATTTAGCCTTTGTGTATTTTCTATGGACAATGTTTGGCAAATGATGGATTTCTCCGAACGAAATATGGGCAATATGCCCGATACGTCGAAAAAATAAAGAGGGGGGCGAGCATAACGTGCAGCGGTGTGTCACGTTTGGACGACATGGACAGGAACATACTGAAGTGCCTTTACAAGAACGCGCGCATGCCGCTCCGCGAGATCGCCCAGAAGTTGGACGTATCGGTGAGCACGGTATCGGTCAGGATCAAGGAGCTGGAGAGGGAACGGGTGATCCAAGGGTACATACCGATACTCGACCCAGAGAAGCTCGGGTACGACCTGCTCACTATCATAGGTGTCAGGATATCTGAGGGAAAACTGACCGATGTGGAGAAGCAGCTGGCCAAGGAGGACAGGGTGCTGCAGGTGTTCGACGTAACCGGCGAGTGGGATTCCCTGATGATCGCCAGGTTCAGATCGCGCGAGGAGCTCAACACGTTCGTCAAGGAGCTTCTGTCCCTCCCTCACATTGAGAGGACCAACACACTCCTGGTGCTGAATGTCGTCAAGGACGAGAAGAGGCTACCGCTGCGGTGAGGAACGATCCGCGTCCAATCAAAACACTTCTATACCATGGTACACGTGATGGAGGTTCAGCTCATACCTTGGGGGGAAATTGAGCCATCAATCTCTTTTTTTATTCTTTCCCGAGCACGCCTCTGCCTATTTTCTGCCGACAACGCTTATAAAGCCCTATTTAAATACCCACGCAGAGAAGGGGATTTTCCATGGCGAAGATACGGATAGAGAATGTCGTAGCTTCCACATCGCTCGGAAGCGAGCTTGACTTACAGGCAATCGCGCTTGCACTTGACGGGGCGGAGTATGAGCCGGAGCAGTTTCCCGGGCTCATCTACAGACTGAAGGAGCCCAAGACCGCAACCTTGCTGTTCAGGAGCGGAAAGGTGGTCTGTACAGGGGCCAAGAGCCTCGAGGACGTGAAGATCGCGATCGGAAAGGTCGCACGGCAGATCGAGGCGGCTGGCATCCCGATCCAGGTGGAGCCGAAGATAGAGGTGCAGAACATAGTCGCCTCCTCGGACCTCGAGACGGAGATCAACCTCAACGCGATCGCTATCAGCCTCGGACTCGAGAAGGTCGAGTACGAGCCCGAGCAGTTCCCCGGATTGGTGTACAGGATCGATGTGCCCAAGGTGGTCGTTCTGCTATTCGGGTCGGGCAAGCTCGTCTGCACCGGTGCCAGGAAACCGGAGGACGTCGAGGTGGCTGTCAACAAGATAACCGAGGAGCTGAGGGCGGCCGGCCTACTGCACTGAGAGGCCATGTTACCCATTTTCGACGATCACTTGCATCTCAGTCCCACGGGAAAGAGAATAGATGCCGTTCGGATATTCCTGAAAGCCGGCGGAACCCATCTGCTGATATCGCACATGCCGTACGGGCTGCACCCCATCCGATCCGGCTCCGACTGGAAGGAGGAGTTCGCGGTCACGTGCGACTTCGCCGAGAGGGCGAACCGGGAAACGGATGCGCGCGCCTACTGCGTGGTCGGTCCCTATCCGGTCGACCTACTGGAACTGGAGGAGGCGCTGGGACCCGAGGACGCCTTCGATCTCATGATGACGGGAGTTGATGTCGCCGCCGAGCTGGTCCTGGAGGGCAGGGCGGTCGGGATCGGAGAGGTGGGAAGACCGCACTTCGAAGTCGACGAGGAAAGGTGGAGGAAGTCCAACGAGATCATGATGTACTGCATGAAGAGGGCGGGGGAGATCGGCTGTCCCGTCGTGCTGCACACCGAGCACGCAAACGGTCACAATTTGGCCGAATTCTCGGAAATGGCCGTCGATAGCGGGCTCAGCCCCGAGAAGGCCATCAAGCACTACTGCGGAAAGCTCGACCCGTCCTGGCAAACCGGAGGATTGACATTTTCCGTGCTGAGCGCGCGGGAAAATGTCGCGTCGGCTATCGAGCAGGAGCTCCCGTTCATGATGGAGACGGACTATCTCGACGACATGAGCCGCCCCGGCGCGGTATTGTCCCCGGCCACGGTCCCGAAGAGAACGAAAGAGCTGTTCGAGGCCGGCATAATGGACGAGGAGACTTGGCACAGGGTGCATATTGAAACGCCGCGCAGGGCGTACGGGATAGAGATCGAGCTTTGAGAGGTGTCCGCTCGAGCGCGATCAGTATTTTATCTTGAATCCTCTGAGGTCCCCGACCGGATCCTCCGGATATACCTCGACTCTGTCCACATGCGCGTACGGCTGCCTGCGCCGGCATAGGTCGATCGCCTCTTCCACCGACTTATCCTCCCCCTCGAATAGCGCCTCGACCCTCCCGTCCGGGAGGTTTCTCACCCAACCTGCCAGGCCGAGATCGGAAGCGAACCGTTGCGCATGGGCTCTGAAGAAAACTCCCTGCACCCTTCCGGAAAATACCGCCCTCATCCTTACGCGCATTATGCTCCGACCCCGATTTCCTGTTATATGCTATATTATGATGATAATGTTAGATAATGCTGTTTCCGCGGCCGGATTCTTCGCCCGTTAGCGACTATTTTTTCCGCTCGGTTTTGCTGATTAACGGGCGAAAATCCGATTTTACGACACCACGAAAAATGCTTAATACGGGGAATCCGATTTAATTCTTCGTCGGGATGCACTAACGAATGGATCTTCTGGATTCAATTCGAACCCCCTCGCAGAGGTGATGTTAGATGATAAAATCTCTTGTTGAAGACGCGATGTCTAGAGAAGGGCCAGGAATTGAGAATCTAATGGACGATGGAGCTCCGCAGGATGCGAGAGTCGACGCTGAGCTTGAGCAGATTCTCAGGAGTCTCAAGACCAATATAAAGATCATCGGCGTCGGCGGAGGTGGATGCAACACTATCGCGAGGATCGTAGATGAGGGGGTCGTCGGTGCGGAGCTGTTTGCCGCGAATACTGATGCGCAGCATTTGCTCGTGACAAGGGCACCGCACAAGATACTTCTCGGAAAGAGAGTGACGAGGGGGCTCGGCGCAGGCGCCATCCCGCAGATCGGCGAGGAGGCGGCCAGGGAGGCCGAGGACGAGCTCAAGAAGGCCATCTCGGACACTCACATCTGCTTCGTGACAGCCGGGCTCGGAGGCGGCACCGGCACGGGCGGAGCCGCAGTGGTATCGAGGATGGCGAAGGAGGCGGGCGCGCTCACGATCGCGGTCGCGACACTGCCCTTCTCGGGCGAGGGGCGGCTCAGGATGGAAAACGCGGAATGGGGGCTCAACCGGCTCCGAGAAATGGCGGATACGGTCGTTGTCATCCCGAACGACAAGCTGCTGGAGCTCGTCCCGAAGCTGTCGTTGAACGCCGCATTCAAGGTCGCCGATGAGGTGCTCATGAGATCGATCAAAGGCCTGACGGAGATGATCACCAGGCCCGGGCTGATCAACCTCGACTTCAACGACCTCAAGACTGTTATGAAGGGTGGTGGAGTAGCAATGATAGGGCTTGGGGAGAGCGACGAAGACTCGGACGACCGGGCGCTCGACGCGATCAATCAAGCGATCAACTCGCCGCTTTTGGAGGTAGATATCAGCGAGGCGACCGGCGTACTTATCGATGTTATAGGCGGGATGGATATGACGCTTGCCGAGGCGCAGAAAGCCGCGGAAGAGGTGCAGACCCGCGTCGGCCAAAACGCGAGGATCATTTGGGGCGCGGCGATAGACCCGTCGATCGAGAAGAGCGTCAAGGTGATGATGGTAGTCACCGGAGTGAAGTCGAAGCAGATCATGGGCAAACACCAGGGACAGAAGAAGGCGGGAGAACTGGAATTCGTCAAATGAGCCGCTTTGGATTCCCGAAAGCTTTAAAATCAAATAACATGTACAGAAGCCCAACGAGCAGCTGGTATTCTCTGGCTACGCTCAATTATGATAAATGATGTCCCGGAGGTTCTCGAATGAAGAGCCTGATAGAAGACGCCCTTAACCAATCGGAACAAAGCCTAGGTAACCCCGTAGCTTCTTACAATCCAGAAGACGAGGAGCTGCAGAAGATACTGCAGGGCCTGAAGACGAACATAAAGATCATCGGCTGCGGAGGCGGAGGATGCAACACGATCAACCGCCTGGCCGAGACCGGAATTATCGGCGCGGAGCTTTTCGCGGCCAATACTGACGCGCAGCATCTTCTGATGATCAGGGCGCCGAGGAAGATACTGCTCGGAAGGAGGGTCACCAGAGGCCTGGGCGCAGGCGCCATTCCTCAGGTAGGAGAGGAGGCCGCCAGGGAGGCCGAGGACGAGATCAAGGGCTATTTCAACGGCGCGGACATCGTTTTCATAACCTGCGGGCTCGGGGGCGGCACCGGTACCGGGTCGACGCCGTTCGTGGCACAGCTGGCAAAGGAGGCGGGCGCGCTCACGGTGGCGATTTGCACGTTCCCGTTCAAGGCGGAGGGCGCGGTCAGGACCGAGAACGCGGAGTGGGGGCTGGAGCGGCTCAGGAACATCGCGGACACGGTCATCGTGATCCCGAACGACCGTCTGCTGGAGCTCGTGCCCAAGCTGTCCATCAACGCCGCGTTCAAGGTGGCGGACGAGGTTCTGGTCAGGGCGATCAAGGGCATCACGGAGATCGTCACGAAGCCGGGGCTGGTCAACCTGGACTTCAACGACATCAAGACGGTCATGAAATCCGGGGGGGTGGCCATGATCGGCATGGGGGAGTCGGACGATGACGACAGAGCATCAGCCGCGATAAACGAGGCGATCAACTCGCCTCTGATCGACCTGGACATAAGCAAGGCGACCGCCGCTCTGGTGAACGTCACCGGCGGTTCGGACATGACCATTACGGAGGCCGAGCAGGCCGCGGAGATCATCCAGAACAAGATCAACCCCAATGCCAGGATCATATGGGGAGCCTCGGTCGACGAGACCATCGACCATACCATCAGGGTGATGGTCGTGATTACTGGCGTTAAGTCCAAGCACATATTCGGTCCGGCGGAGCGGAAGAAGGAAGATATCGGGCTGGATGTAATAGATTAGAAATAGTAGAGATCGTTTTGGGCTTGTTTGAGATGGAAATAGTCGACAAGGCATGGAAGGTCCAGAAGAAGGTGGAGGACCGGGTCAAACACATCGGCAAGGGCAGGTACGGCAGAGTCCTGAAGATGGCCAGGAAGCCGACCCCGGACGAGTACCTGAAGACAAACCAGATCGTGGCCCTTGGCATATTCCTGATAGGCGGACTCGGATTTCTCATATACTGGATATTTGAATACGGGGCGGATCTGCTCGTGGGGCTCTTCCGATAGAAGGATTGAAGTATGAATAAATGATGAGGGGATATCCCCAATAGTCCTCGGGGTGATATTTTGGACATATTCAAAATCGGTGAGGAGACCCCCGCGAAGCGCGAAGGAGCGGAGGAACAGGAGCCTGAGAAGCCCGCGCAGCAGGTAGGCAGCTCGATCTCTATCGATGCTGGGCCAGACCTGAAGCGTGGAATCGCCTCTGGAGACTCGACGGAGTTCGAGCTAAAGATGAAGCTGGCCGGGGGGGCTCAGAAAATGGTCCTCGTCAAGTTCGACCAGATCACATCCGCCTCCGAGGAGGGATCGCCCGAGTGGTTCGTCAAGGTATTCGACGCGATCGGGGTGCTCTGGGACAGCACGTCCGGGGACGAGCCGATGCTGGAGTTCGAGATGAGGCCTGAGCAGGAGAAGACGCTCACGGTGGTGATCACTTCACCCAGCGGTGCGAAATACGGCGACCGGATCAACTTGGTGATAAATGCCAACCTGAAGGACGACCCGGCGGCGACCGATTCGGTGACGCTGCAGGCAACTGCCAGGCAGTCCATAATGGCCTTGAAGACCTCGATCGGGCACGAGAAAGCGGTCGCGGATTCTCTTTCGAGCAGGGCGAAGCCGAAGAACATCGGGCTGTTCGCCATACTGTCGCCTGCGACGCTCAGGGGTTACGTCCTGATCGAGGCGATGAACACCGATGCACTGAGCGACCTGGTCAAGGGGGTCAGGAAGACGCGCGGGATCGTCAAGGGCGAGACGTCGCTGGACGAGATCAACCACTTCCTAACGCCGAAGCCAATAGTATCCGGGATCATCGACGGCGACATCGTGGAGCTGATCGCGGGGCCGTTCAAGGGCGAGAAGGCGCGTGTCCAGCATATCGACGAGAACAAGGAGGAGATCACGGTCGAGCTGTTCGAGGCCATGGTCCCGATTCCGATCACAGTCAAAGGAGATCAGGTTAGAGTTATCGAGAAGGAGCGATGATTTTATGGTCGAGAAGATAGAGGCGCTCGTTGACGGTGGAAAGGCGACTCCGGGACCCCCGTTGGGCCCTGCCCTGGGACCGCTCGGCGTCAACGTAGTCGAGATTGTGCAGGCAGTGAACGAGAGGACGAAGGCCTTTGCCGGCATGAAGGTGCCAGTCAAGATCACCATCGACGAGAAGACAAAGAAGTACGAGATAAAGGTGGGCACCCCGCCCATATCTGCGCTGATCAAGAAGGAGCTCTCGCTGGAGAAGGGGAGCGGCTCCGCCAAGAGCACCAAGGTCGGAAACCTCACGCCCGAGCAGGTGGTCAAGATTGCAGACATGAAGAAGGAGTCCATGCTCGGCAAGAGCAAGAAGGAGCGGTTCCTCGAGGTGGTCGGGACCTGCACGTCGATGGGCATAAACATAGATGGCAAGGACCCGAGGAAGATACGGAAGGAGATCGGCGAGGGCAGCTACGAAGGCCTGTTCGTCACATGAGGCGGCCAATGGGTATATCGCCATCAGAAAGACTTATAAACGGAAGCCCTCATTAGGGGACCTACATCCCGAATGTAGGAGAGCCAGATGAGCTCGGGAATACTACATAGGGGGGATTTACCTGACAGATCCACACCTGATTGAAGCCGTTCAGAAGGCGCTTAAGTCTTCGAAGAAAAGGAAGTTTTTGGAGAGCATCGAGCTCGCGATAAACCTCAAGGATGTCGATCTTTCGGACCCGAGGAACCGTATCCAGGAGGATATCATCCTGCCGAACGGCAGGGGGAGACCCGTCAAGGTAGGGCTTTTCGGGAGCAGCGAAATGGCCGTCAAGGCCAAGGACATCGCTGACATCATCATACAGCCGGAGCAGATCGAGGAGATCGCCGAGACCAAGGCGAAGGCCAAGAAGATGCTCTCGGAGTTCGACTTCTTCGTTGCCGAAGCACCCCTGATGCCCGTCATCGGCAAGAGGCTGGGTGTCATACTCGGCACCAGCGGCAGGATGCCCAGGCCCATACCGCCCGGATCGGACCCCACCGGAATAATCAACAACCTGAAGAAGAGCGTCAGGGTGCGCACCAAGGACCGGAAGACCTTCCATGTGCCGATCGGCACGAGGGACATGTCCGCCTCCGACCTCGCGGAGAACCTCGATGTCATCCTGAAAAGGGTGACGGCGAAACTGGAGCGGGGAAAGATGAACATCCAGTCGGCCTACATCAAGACGACCATGGGACCAGCAGTGGCGGTGATTTAGATGATGTCCCGAGAACCCGCAGGCTGGAAGGTGGAGCTGGTGAACTCCATCGTCGATCAGATCCAGAAGAGCCCCGTGATCGGCATCGTCAGCGTTTCCGGGGTGCCCGGGCCGCAGCTACAGAGCATAAGGGCCAAGCTGAGGGACCATCTCAAGATCCAGGTGATAAAGAACAACCTCCTGGAGATCGCCCTCAAGAAGGCCGGGGAGAAGGTCAAGGGGGTCGAGAAGCTCACGGACAACATCGACGGCCAGATGGCCCTGATGCTGTCCGATCTCAACCCGTTCAAGATCAACAAGCTCATGGACGACACGAAGACCAAGATGCCGGCCAAGGGGGGCGAGGTGAGCCCGGAGGACATCGAGATCAAGGCGGGGGAGACCTCGTTCAAGCCAGGCCCGATAATCGGGGAGCTGCAGAAGGCAGGCGTTCCCGCCGCCATCGAGCAGGGCAAGGTCATGATCAAGAAGGACAAGGTCCTTGTCAAGAAGGGTGACATCATATCGAGGAATTTGGCACTGGCTCTCGCCAAGCTCGAGATATTCCCGCTGACCGTGGGACTGGAGCTCAGGGCCGCCTTCGAGGATGGCGTCGTGTTCTTGCACTCCACGCTCGATATCGACCCGCAGGAATACCTGGACAACTTACAGATGGCCGCGAGGAGCGCCCTGAACATGTCGGTGTACGCCGTCATTCCGAACAAGGCTTCGATACGCCCGTTACTGGTCAAGGCGCACTCGGAGGCTTTCAACCTCGCTATCAACTCGGGGTATATCACCGAGGAGACGATCAAGCTGTTGATATCGAAGGCCAACGCGCAGTCGCTGGCATTGGCGTCTCATCTCCCGGATGAGGCTCTCGACGACGACGCGAAGGGCAGGTTGTCGCAGCGGCCCGAGTCCGAACCTGCCCCGAAGGCCGAGGCCAAAAAGGATGATGACAAGCAGAAGAAGGACAAGGAGGAGAAGGTCTCCGAGGACGAGGCCGCTTCCGGATTGGGCGCACTATTCGGATAGAAAATATCTTTGATGCAAATAAGAGAAGGAGGCAAAATCGATGGAATATGTGTACAGTGCTCTGCTTCTCCACGCCGCTGGCAAGGAGATCAAGGAGGATTCCCTGACCGGCATCCTAAAGGCGGCTGGAATCGAGCCGGACAACGCGAGGATCAAGGCGCTGACTGCAGCACTCGAAGGGGTGAACATAGAGGAGGCCATCTCGACCGCCGTCGCGATGCCGGGCCCCGCAGCTGCGGCACCAGCCGCTTCGGTCGCGGAGAAGAAAGAGGAAGAGAAGAAGGAGAAAAAGGAAGAGGAAAAGAAGGTCTCCGAAGACGAGGCCGCTGCCGGCCTGGGCGCTCTGTTCGGCTGAAGAGCGGCCTTGGCCAATTCACTTTTCCCTTTTCGAGTGCGAGCCCAGTGATAGCTCTTACGATCACGGATAGATGCATGGGAGTTTAGTGGGCGAACAGCGCTGACCTCCAGTAAAAGCTTTTATTCTGGTGCAATGCATCAAGTCGGCCGAGAGACTGCAGGCGGTTCCCAAACATGTTCGAATCATACGGCAGGAGCGTATTCAGAAACCAGCACGCACTATCGTTCGATTTCGTCCCTCCGAAGCTGGTGCATAGGGAGCAACAGCTCAAACGCCTCTCTTCCCTATACAGGCCGGTCATAGAATCGAACTTCTCGCAGACGGCCTTACTGCACGGCCCCGTCGGAACGGGCAAAACCGTGACCGCGAAGCGTTTTTGTATGGATCTGAGGGACTTCGGGCAGAGCACCGACAAGGCGATCGACTTCGTTGTCGTGAACTGCAGGCAGAGAAACAGCGAGGCCGCGGCCATCCTGCACATCATCAGCCACTTCCAGCCGAACTTCCCGGACAGGGGCTTTTCGATTTCCGAGATGATGGAAATTCTCCGGAAGGACCTCGAGAAGCGTAAGCTGCATCTCATAATCATACTTGACGAGGCGGATGCGCTCCTGCGGAAATCCGGGCCGGACATCATCTACCGACTCTCCAGGTTCGCTGAGGAAAAGCTTGAAGGAAGGCAGATGGTCTCCTTGCTTCTGATCTCCCAGAAGGACATCTTCGATCTGATGGACGCCGCCTCAATAAGCACCTTCAAGCGGTCGAACGTCGTCGAGTTCGGCAAGTACTCGGTGGACGAGCTGGCGGACATCGCGAGCCAGAGAGCCGAGCTGGCGCTCCACGAAGGAGTCCTTGACGAGGATTCCATCAGGCTCATCGCGGACGCCTCCTCGGAGTTTGGCGACGCGCGCTTCGCGATCGAGATTTTGGAGAAGGCGGGGATGATCGCCGACGAGGAGGGCTCGGAGAAGATCGTGCCAGAGCACATCAGGGCGGCGAAGGCGGAGGCGTTCAGCTCGATCACCGAGTCCAAGCTGTTGTCGCTGGAGCGACATCACCGGCTCACGTTGCTCGCCATCTCCAGAACGCTTAAGAAGCAGGCTTATGTGACCACTGGCGAGGTCGAGAAGGCGTATGAGGTGGCCTGTGAGGAGCACGGGGAGAAGCCCAGGGCGCACACGGCATTCTGGGGCTATCTCAAGGACCTGGACGACTTCGGGCTGATATCCGCCCGTAAGTCCGGCGAGGGCATTCCCGGCAAGACCTCGGTGATAACCATACCCGATATCCCTGCTGGCGTGCTCGAGGACAAGCTGTCCGATATTCTCGGGGACGGGGAGCTGTAACCGGCGTTATTCCTGCCAGAATCGTTCGAATTGTGTAATTCGGCGGGAAAAGATAAATTACAAGTTTTCTTATCTGCTACTTGGTCGGTGGAGTGAGTCTATTGCAAGAGGATAAAGGGCTTTCGGTCGGTTCAATTCAGCTTAAGGAGGGAGCCATTTACCTCGTGAAAGAGCGCAAGCCCCTGATAACCTACAAATTGTTCGAAAAGGGCATCGCAATGGGATTCCCTGGCCTGTGCGTGACCAGGCAGTTCCCGGAGAGGCTCAAGGAGAACTTCGCACTGACCGCCGCGAGGTTCGTGTGGCTGAGCCATACGCCCGGCAAGGACCACCACAATCCGACCAGCATCGGCACCCTGGCGACTATGATATCGTCGTTCATCGAGAGGTATAACCGGGCGATTTGCCTCATCGACGGGCTAGAGTATTTGGTGATCAATAACGGGTTCCAGCAGGTGCTCAAGTTCACAGAGCTGATAAACGAGCAGGTCATGCAGAGCGCCTCGATAGTATTGATACCGATCAGCCAGAGCGCGTTCAACGAGAAGGAGATGGCGCTTCTCGAGAGGAACATCGAGAACGTGGAGCCCACCTCGTACGGCATCGGCATTGACAAAGACCTAATGGACCTGATAGATCAGTACCGGTGAGGAAAGAAAAGTTTCTTTAGCGAACAGCTGTGTTCCTTTCATTGTGGCGCTCAGAACCCCGCTCTATGATGAACATATCGCACTGGGTGCGAAGATGTTCGAGTTCTCAGGCTGGGAGATGCCGCTCTGGTACGGGACTATCACCCAGGAGCACATGGCAGTCAGGAGCAGCGCCGGAATTTTCGATGTTTCTCACATGGGCAAGATACTCGCGGAGGGCGAGGAGGGCATGGAGCGTCTTGACTGGCTTTTCACCCGGTCTCTGACCGGATCACGGAAAGGGAGGGCGCTCTACTCGTTTCTGCTCGACGATTCCGGTCATATCATAGATGACTTGATCGCAACCAGGGTTTCCGAGCATGGCTTTCTGATCGTCTGCAATGCGGCAAAGAGGGAGGCGGTTCTTCATTGGCTATCAGCGAATGTCGGCGGGGCATCGGTCACTGATATGACCGTCGGTTTAGCATGTCTGGCGGTTCAGGGACCGTCCTCCGGGGAGATCGTGAGCGGAATCACGGATCTCGACATCTACGAGATGAAGAGATTCAAGGCGACCAAGACGAGGATGCGGATTGTCGATACCGAGCGGGAAGATGCCGGTGAGGAGATGCACTGGGCGTCAGGAATCGAGGCCGAGACGGAGCCGAAAGGAGCCGAAGCGCTGATCTCAAGGACAGGCTACACCGGAGAGGACGGATTCGAGATAATAATGAACGCACGGACGGCGCGTGAGCTCTGGAAGCGCATCCTGGATACTGGAGGCCAACGGATAAGGCCGTGCGGCCTGGGCGCGAGGGATACGCTGAGGCTGGAGATGTGCTACCTGCTTTCCGGGCACGATTTCGACGGCGGTCAGACCCCTCTGGAGGCGGGAGAGGATAAGGCCATAGACTGGAATCACGATTTCAGGGGAAAAGAGGCGCTCCTGAGGCAGAGACAGGAGGAATATCCTCGGCTCGTAGCATTCATTTCCGTCGGCAGCGGCGTCCCGCGCGAGGGGTACGAGATTTTCTCATTGGAAAAGGAGAGGATAGGACGCATTACCAGCGGAACGCTCTCTCCGGTTCTTAAGAAGGGGGTCGGAATGGGCTATGTCGGGGAGGAGTATTCAAGTCCAGGCACTACATTATACTACGGGATCGGAGGCAGAAGGATCGAGGCTGTTGTGGTCGAAAAGCCTTTCCTGAAGAGATGATCGTCTCAACCGGCGGTGAGAAAAGTGTACGAGCTGCTTAACGAACTGACCGCGATTCCCGGCGTGTCAGGGAACGAAACCAGAGTCAGGGAGTTCATAATTGACAGATTGAAGCTGAAGGGGAAATGCAGAGTCGACAGCATAGGCAACCTCATGGTCGAAATCGGAAAGGGAGAACCCCATGTCGCACTCGTGGCGCATATGGACGAGGTCGGTCTTATAATCACTAAGATCGAGGAGGACGGCTCGCTAAGGTTCAATAAAATTGGAGGGATCGACGACCGGATCCTGCTGTCGAGGAGGGTCGAGATATCGACTTCGAAAGGATTGATTAACGGCGTTATAGGAATCAAGCCCCCTCACCTGATGACCAGCCCCGAGGAGAGGAAGACCGTGCTGAGCTCGGAGAACCTGAGGATCGATGTCGGCACGAGATCCAGGAAGGAGACCGAGAGACTGGGGATCAGAGTGCTGGACTTCGTCACATTCACAAAGGGCCTCATCCGCCTAGGGAAGGATCTGGTTTCCGGCAGGGCGCTTGACGACAGGGTGGGCTGCGCGGTGCTCATGAGCTGCTACGAGCGCCTCGACAAGAAGAAGGTCAGGGGCAAATTGACCTTCTCCTGGAGCACACAGGAGGAGATGGGGCTCAGGGGCGCGAAGGTGATCGCACACACCCTGAGACCGGACTATGTGATCGTGATAGATACCTGCTCCTCGGGCGACGCGCCCGGGATAGACGGCCACCTACAGCCAGCCATGCTCGGCTCTGGGCCAGTGATAAGATACCTGGACTCAAGGTCCATCGCCTCTCCCTTCCTGAGGGATCTGGCAAACAAGACCGCCTCCGGGGGAAAGATCGGGGTGCAAGAGGTCGTCGCCGGTGGAGCGACGGACGCAACCGCGGTCCAGGAAACTGGATCGGCCGTGCTCCCGATCGGGGTGGCGATGAGGTACACTCATTCGACTACGGAGGCCGTGAGCCTCTCGGACATAGGAAACACCGTTGAACTGGTTCTCGGAATAGTCGACAATCTCTGTATGAACTGATCAATGGGAATCGGGTGTTGCGAAGCATGTCGTCAGCGGAAAGATATCTGAGCCGGGGTTCGATTGCCGAAACGCTCAGGGAGCTCATCCTAATACCCAGCAGCAACACAGACGACCGCGGCAAGATCGTATCATATATGAGGAATCGTCTGGAGGGGTGGGGCTACGGGTGCAGAATTTTCGGACATGGGGGCGCCCCCGCCCTACTGGCTGAGAAGCGGCCGGGAGGATTGCTTCTCTCGGGACACCTGGACACGGTTCCGCTTGGCAGCAATTGGTCTTTCGAGCAGGGTGCGATCTCCGGCTCGACCGTGTACGGCAGGGGCGCGGTCGATATGAAGGGAGGGTGCACGGCCATGTTGATGGCCGCAGCGGCCGCGGATGAAACACCCTTGACTCTCGCCTTCACGACAGATGAGGAGACTGGCATGAAAGGCGCTGAGGAGATCGCCGGAGACGAAGCGATTGCCAGAGCGCCAGCGATCATCATATGCGAGCCGACTGCCCTGAGGATAGGCATCCGGGAACGGGGGCTTCTTCAGCTGAGGATAACCGCATTCGGGAAGGCGGCTCACGCATCGATACCGATGGAGGGGGACAATGCGATCCACCGAGCCCTCGACGTCATAGAACGCCTCAGATCCACGGCCAACGGACAGTCTTCCGCCGGGGAAGATGTGATCTTCAATGTGGACATGATTCGCGGGGGAGAGAAGGTCAACGTCATACCGGACAGGTGCGCTACCGAGGTGGACATGAGGAGCTCATCTGGAATAGACCCCGGCCAGCTGTTGCAGGAGATGGAGGCGGCCCTCATGGGGCAAAAAGCAGAGCTCGAGGTCCTCCATCAGCTGCCGCCCGTCGAGATACCGGGGGATGCCGATATAGTTCTGAGGCTCTCTGCGGGCGGCATGGAGACCTGTGATGTGGCATTTGCAACTGAGATGGTGCGCTTCAGCGACAGGAACGGGAACATCGCGGTGTTCGGACCGGGAGACCCCGGCCAGGCACACCAGATTGACGAGCATATAGACATCGATGAGATACTCAGGGCAGCCAGGATATACTACGACCTGGCCCATGAGATGGATGTATAGCATTATAGCATCGCTTTCTGGGGGAATTTTGGGTTCGGAACCTTCGCCGCGGCGTAGATTGAAATACTCTGTCTAGCACACCGACTTTTGTCGATATCCAGTATTTTCAATCATAACCTGCGTGGACAATTGCGGCGCCATAAATCATTATATACATCATCGTGCATTGCGCAAAATCGGAGCAATCCCGAGCGACTGTGTGCTCATGCTGCTTCGAGGTGAACCACCAATGGATGAGCTGCTTTGCAACATCGAATTCCTGAAGAGTGAATCGAACTATCTGGCACGCGTACAGAGCGAACTCGGGGGCCTCAGGGAGTACAGAAGCTCGAGGCTCGACGAGATCCTGGAGCAGGTCATCATCGATTTGCAGGAAGAGTTCGAATCTGCACAGCTTTGACTTTGGGACACGCTCTTTGGATGGTTTTTATCCTCAGATACTTTTTTTAAGCGCATTTCTTATAACCGAAGTTCATATTTGATGCGGCTGACAAGAGTCCGAATCGTCCGAGGGCTATATTCGAGAAGTACGGAGGGGGAGAAGAGTGAATAGCGAGGAAAGAAACGATTACGAGAAGGCGATCACGAGCTACTATGGAGAGGACCAGGTAAGAGCGGTCATTCAGATGAAGGTGGACACGAAGGAGGCAGATGTTATCGCCGAGAAGATTGCGAACCTACCGGAAATCGAAGATCTGTTCCTCGTCACTGGAGATGCCGACCTGATAGGCAAGGCGAGTTTCGATAACTATCCTTCGATGAAGAGGTTCATTGTCGAGAGATTGTCGAAAATTGACGGGCTCAGGGACACGAGAACACTCATGATCGTCACGACTTTCAAGGAAAATGGTACATTAAAGACAGCGGACGAGCAAAAGAGCTAAAAAGGTCCACTCTTTATGTGCCTCATCGCGAGTTCTAATTCGGACTGAAGGTGAGCTTTATGGACAATTTGACCAGACTTGGACAGGTAATGGAAATTCTTGATCAGCTTGCCGAGGATACTTCTGTGCCCCGGAATATTAGGAGAGGGGCTACGGACGCGAAGGACCGCCTCCAGAGAGAGGCGGAAGCGTTGGATGTCAGGTGCGCGAGCGCCATATTCATCCTGGATGAGCTGGCAAACGACCCGAACATCCCGCTGCACGCAAGAACGCTCATCTGGAACATCATCAGCCAGCTGGAGACGATCAAGTAACTGTAAAGCGTAAGCACCGGGAAAGTCGCGGATTGTCCCAATCCGGCCTTGCTAGATGATCAGATGCGGATGTAGTCTAGCGGTTAGGACTGAGGCTTCCCAAGCCTTAAGCCCGGGTTCGAATCCCGGCATCCGCACTCTCAAGCATAGCCAGACAAATATTCTTTGGTTTCAATTAAAGGTTTTATTGCACTCTGAGGCTTCTCGGCGGCCCATATCGCCGAAACCTCCTTTAGTGCCGCGTCTTCTCTTTTTCGGCAATAGTTGCCTTCTGTGGTCCTTGTCGATTGATGTCCCAGCAGAATGATCCGGTAGAATTGTTCCGGTAGAAAAGCAATAATGTTTGGAGGGCCTTAATAGACCACTATAGGAGACATCGAATCTGAATCAACCTGACCAGAAGAGATACGCTCTCATGATGGCAATGCTCAGTTCTTTCTTGACGCCATTCATGGGTTCCTCAATCAACGTCGCGCTTCCTGCGATCGCGGACGACTTGAACATGACTGCAGTCATGCTCAGTTGGGTCGCCACCTCGTATCTGCTTGCAGCTGCCGCGTTCCTCGTACCCTCTTGGAAGGGTCGCCGATATTTGGGGGAGGAAGAAGGTCTTCGTCATCGGGATGGGTGTCTTTGCGGTTACCTCAACTCTGTGCGCTGTCGCTCCTAGCGCGGGACTACTTATAGCATTCAGGTGGGCACAGGGAATCGGTTCTGCGATGATCTTCGGAACCTCGATTGCCTTGCTCACTTCTGTATATCCGATCCAGGAAAGAGGGAAGGCGCTCGGGATGACCGTGGCAGTCGTCTACATCGGAGGCGCTTCCGGACCTGTTCTAGGAGGGTTCCTGACAACATTCCTCGGATGGGAAAGCATATTTCTCGTGATTCTGCCCGGAATAGTGGGAGTGATCTGGATAGGCACTAGAAAGCTGGTCGGAGAATGGTGTGAGGCAAGCGGCGAGAGATACGATCACGTTGGTGCGGCATTCTATGTCCTGTCCCTCACCGCAGTCATAATCGGCTTTTCATTCCTGTCAGAACCGTTTGGGATCGTGCTCACAGTCGTCGGCGCTTTCCTTTTGGCGACCTTCGTCTTCTGGGAACTCCGTCAGAGCAGCCCGGTGCTGGAGATGAGACTCTTCGTACGCAACAGGAGCTTCGCATTCTCGAACTTGGCCGCCCTGATAAACTATGCGGCCACATTCGCAGTCAGCTTCATGATGAGCCTGTATCTCCAATATGTCGAGGGGTTCAGCGCACATGAAGCAGGTATGATCCTGGTATCCCAAATGGTTGTCATGGCTGCTTTTTCGCCTGTCGCTGGCAAGCTGTCCGATGTCATCGAACCCAGGATAATCGCATCAATAGGCATGGGGATCAACTCCATCGGTCTTGCGCTCATATCGTTCTTCCGCGAAGGAACAGAGGTATGGATGATGGTCGCGGTCCTCGCGTTCCTTGGATTTGGTTTTGCGTTGTTCTCGTCTCCAAATACCAATGCCATAATGAGTTCGGTCGAGAAGAGAAACTTCGGCATAGCATCAGCCTCAGTCGGAACTATGAGACTCATCGGGCAGGTGCTCAGTCTAGGTATCGCCACCATGTTCATAGCTGTCTATGTCGGAAGCGCGGAGATGTCCTCAGAACTTGCACCCGAATTCATGAAGGCATTCCAGCCAGGATTCATCACTTTCTCCATACTGTGCTTCATGGGGGTGTTCGCCTCCTTGACCAGGGGCAAACTCAGGTCGGGAGATCGGTAGACAATATGCTTGTGCTAACGGTCTTCTGAACAAACGGAGCCATGATAGAAAGAATCGTCTTTCAGGGGCATAACCAGGGCAACCTCCCTGGGTGCGCTCTCTCGTGAAATCTACAGTGCATTGTTAGGTTTCGGCCGGTATTCGGACTTCGAGTCCGCTTGGCTCGCCATAGCCTTCTGCTATTTAAATCAAAAAAAGAATGTCTGATCAAGTCCGGGCTCGAATCCCGGCATTCCGCATTCAATGCGAAATGGGAATTCGGGCCATTGGGACGAAATCAGAGAGGTCAAACTGAGAGGGGCGCGGAAAATGAAAATCGGAATTGTATTAGGCACAAATGAACCGGAAGTTGTTTGGAACGCTTTTAGATTCGGCATCACCGCATTAAGGTCAAATCATGAAGTGAACATATTTTTCATGAACAGCGGCGTTGAGGTAGAGAGTATCGATGATACGAAATACGATGTGAAAAAACAAATCGATTCTTTCATAGAAAATGAAGGTCAGATACTGGCTTGTGGAATTTGTTTGAGATCGAGGGGAAAAGATGGCAGTAATGTCTGCCCGATCTCGACCATGAAGGATCTGCTGAAGATGGTGGAGGACTCGGATAAGATCTTGACTTTCGGTTAACAGCATTCGCAACCATACGGGTGGGATACCGATGGGGGAATCCTACAGGGTGACGGCTATTCTGGATCGAAGCCGTCGTCCTCGAGGAAGCGTCTCAAAACCCTAGATCTGCGCTTGAGTTGCCCAGAGCCCATTGCGGACGCGCGTCCCTTGAGCACCGCTGCCTGCTCGAGATCGCTCTTTGATATCTTCGGCAGTGTCTGCTTCCCGAAGGCGGCATGCTCCGTTTTCTTTTTGAACGCGGGGCGCGGGAACATTTCCAGCTCTACCGCGGCGGTCCGAAGCAGGTACAGGCAGTAGATGAAGTACCCGAGCAGAACGACGAGGCTCCCGTACCAGAGGAATTTCCAGATGCCGGCGATTAGGAAGATCGTCACGGCGACCCCGCCGATCATCTTCGAGACGAGCTGCGTTATCGGCTGCTTCATCGACGATTCTCCGAGCCCGAGGTTGACATAGTTGACATGCCTCACGATCGCATGAATCTCGTCCCTCGCATTCGACGTAAACAGCCAAATTGTGATGACCCCGAAACAGCAGCTGACAATGAAAGGAATATCGTGGGTCAGCAGCATGGCCATAATGGCTATGAAGAACAAGATTAGGGCGAAACCGGTCCGTCTGGCCTTCTTGAACAGGGGCAGCGACGCCGGCAGCACGGCCTTGCTGAGGGTCCTCGAGACCAGCGAGGCGGAGAAGGATATGTGCTTCGGAACGAGCTTCGACAGGAGCGAGGCGATCTTGCTGGAGCGTGCCATAAGCGCCGGCGTGATGGCGCTCATTACGAAGCAGAAGGCTCCGGCGAAGGGGACTAGCTCCGCCCCCTTCGCTGCGATCTTCGCCTTGCTCCCAACCGCGGCGTAAAGGACGGATTCCTCCGCCCTGCCGGCAATGGTGGTGCCGACGGCCGTGGCGGCCTTTGGGGAATATCCCATCAGGTAGACGACCACCGAGCCGAAGATCACGTCATTGAGAAGGATCAGCGGCACGGCGATTAAGAGCATCGGGACGATCATGGGGAAGTACGCTGGGTCGATCAGCATACCGAAGGAGATGAAGAAGATCGCGACGAACGTATCCTTAATCGATACGAGCTTCTCCTGCAGCCTCTCTGTGATCTTGCTATCCGCAAAAATCGTGCCCACGAAGAAGGCGCCGATAATCGACGGGACGAACGAGACCTCCGCGAGGGCGGAGGCCACGAAGACCACACCCAGCGCGAATAGGATGAAGAGCTCGTCGCTCTTTATCTTCTCGAAGTAGGGCATGATGCGCGGCACCAGCCAAATCGATATAATGGTGAAGAAGGAGATGAACACGACCATCCCGACGGCCATCTGCCAGAGGCTCACAGGCTCCCTATCGTCGCTAACGACTAGCCCGGAACCGATGGTCAGGACGATCATCGCGACGAACGTCCCCACGACCTCGAAAGCGAGTATGAGCTCCGTCTCAGGATTGCTCATCCGCTTCATATCGAGGAGCGCCTTCGCGGCAATGGCGGTGCTGTTCATCGCCATCACTCCCGCGAGGAAGAAGGTGTCGATCAGCGGCCAGCCAAACAGCTTGCCGACGACGAATCCGGCGAACATGTTCATCGATATATTGATGAAAGCCAGCAGAAACGCGGGAGTCCTGGTCCTCATCAGCCGCTTCATGGAAAACTCCAGCCCGACGAAGAAAAGCAGCAGAATGAGGCCGATCTTCGACATCGCCTCGATGAGGGATGTGTCATGGATGATCCCGTTGTACTCAATGCCGAAGATGGAGAAGTGCATAAACGGGCCGATGATTATGCCGACGACTATGTATCCGATCATGACGGACTGGTTGAACTTACTGGCCAGCAGTGCCCCTATGAACGCGAGGAGCATCACGGCTCCCATCTGAAATACCAGCTCGCCCTCGCTGATCATTTGCTTTCACATTCCGCTCAGCTGAGGATGGAGCGATTGCTCAGAACAGTCGAGCATCCCATCCAGCCACTTAATCGCACTCACAGATAATTAAATCTTACTGGGGGTGTCGCGGCCATCTCTAGCGAGCGACCGGAAGATGACCGAGTGTACTTACAATGAGCCGCCAGAAGATTCGTAGATAATGAGCACTATGTACACGAAGTAGAAGATACCGGAGATTAGGAGCGTCTTGTATGTGATGTTCTTGACGTACTTCATTTCGAGGGCCAGAAGGCTCATTGCTATCAACGCGAACACCATGCTGGCGATATGGATGGTATCGAGCGTCCATTCCGTGAATATCAGCCCTATGCTGACCGGGAAGCTCGCCTGGAAGACCATAGCTCCCGTGATGTTTCCGAGCGCAAGCGTGTCCTTGCCGCGCCAATACCAGAGCACGCTGTTGAACTTTTCCGGCAGCTCGGTGGCCACTGGCGCTATTAGGAACGCGAGGATTATCTCGGACACATTCAGCTGAGAGGCTATGTGCTCTATATCGCTGACGAAAAGCCGCGCACCTCCGATTATCAGGGTCAAAGCTGCGGCCACCTGCACCAGGACGATCGGCAGGGACGGGGGCGTCTTCGACCGCGATTTCAACGGTCTCAACAGGTAAAGCGTTTCAGGTATTTCGCACTTCGACGATTTGTCCGACAGCATCTTTTTCAGGTATAATGCGTAGAAAAATACCAGGGCAATTGCGATGGCGAACCGCCCTCCCCGCTCCAAATCGCCGGAACCGCTGAAAATAAGCGCGGCAACGACTGCCAGGCTGTAAACTAGTACGAAGTTGACCATGTCCGCCCGGAAATGATCCGGGGAGATGCTCAGAGATGGAGCTCGCAGTTTTCTCCTCGAGGCCACGAAGATGGTGAGACCGCCGACGAACATCGCCAAAGTCGCGAGCATGAAAGGGGCTCCAATGATCGCTCCCTCGGCGATCTCGTGGCCCGCCCCGTTTGTGGCGAATATTATCGCGACTATGGGCACCATCGTCTCCGGCAGAGCGGTGCCAATCGCTGCAAGGATGCTTCCCACGCAGCTCTCGGCCAGCCCGAGCTTGACCCCGAGCCATTCGATGCCGTTCGTGAAAAGCTCGCAACCGAGGAAAATGATTATTAGAGGGATGAGAATAAAAATCACATCGATGAGTTGGATCGCCATCTGATGGTCCCTATTGCCTGGGAAAAGATAGACGGATAAATTACTTTCCCGCCAACACCTGTTTGTTGATTTTGCGATGCCCGAATTTCGTGACTTTTTCACTGCCGCACCGCCCATGTCCGAACAACAGCCGAAAATGGCTGCCATATTTTGTAACGGATGCTAATGCTCACCATGTTGCCAGTACTGGCTGACACATCGTTATACTCCAAAAGACTAAAATCCGATGATGTTCTTTGTGTAGAAGGTTGGAGGGGTAGGTTGGACCATCCGACGGCTAATCTATCGATCCATCCATGACTGGGGAAGGAGATGAGCTGACATTGCTCCTATCTCAGGAAAATGAGGAGAGGGATAATGGCAGATAGAAAAACAAATCGTTATTATCTTGAAATTTGGGGGGATCAGATATGATGCGAAAGCTTGTCCGCAGGGCTCTGGCCTTTGCGGTAGTATCTCTTATGGTGCTGATCGCGTTCCAATCGGTCGTTCCGAAGGCGGCGGCACAGGAAGAGGTCAGCATTCTCAAGATCGGTTCGATAGAAGGGATCGATTCTGCAAGCCCGTTTGTTGGGATTTATGATATTGCATGGGTATACTATGGTCTGGTATACGACTGCCTGACTACGATCGGAAAGGACCTCGAAGTCGAACCGCACCTGGCGCATTCTTGGTGGTACATGGACGGGACGACGGCGAGCACGCAGGGGATCCCGACTGACTTCGAGAATGTCACATTATTCGGAGGATTGAACGACACGGATCTGTGGCCCCTTGGATCCATATGGGAGTACAACCTGACGGAGAATGTCTACTGGAACGACGGCGAGCTTTTCACTGCTGAAGATGTGGTCTGGACCATCAACACCCAGATCGGTCCGAACTTCATGGTCTACTGGGCATACCAGCCGTATACCAGATGGATACACCACGCGGAGAAAGTCGACGACTACAAGGTGAGGGTTTTCTTCATGGACTTCAAGACCGGTGAGCCGATGCCCATCGCATGGGGAGAGAGCCTTTTCTTCACGATCATGCCGAAGCACTACTTCGAGGATTTCCCGTCGACCTACATGGCGTATAACTGGGATGGGTACCCCGCGATCGGGACGGGGCCGTTCATGCCGACGAAGAATCTCATAAATGATATCGTCAGCGGGGAATCGGTCACCCTGTTAAGGAACCCGTATTACAACTTTGTCGATGAGGATGATGGAGTCCAGAAGGGGCTTGGAGCTTACTATAACTACACGATGGAAATCGATCAGATGCTGCTTAAGTTCTACACAGAGGAGTCCGCGCTTTCGCTCGCAGTCAGGACGGGCGATGTGCATGTCGCGAAGATACAGCCGAATACGTACAACCAATGGATAGAGGACGAATCACTTCCAGAGGAAGTCAAGCTGGTGAACAACCTCGCCTGCACGAGCTACTCAAAACAGGTATGCCTGAACGCCTACGAGGATTCGCCCGGCACGCTCAACCCGCTGAGGCTTGACCCGGCCGTGCAGCGCGCGGCAGCACTATCGATCAACAAGACATTGATCAAGGAAGGCGTTTACAAGGGTCTGGCTGAGGAGGGGGTGGGCCTGATAAGCCCGGTCACCAAATGGTGGTGGGAACCCCCGGAGGACGAGATGTGCACGTGGTATCTCAACGACTCAGGCGGGGGCACCCTGTTCAGCTACACGAAGCCCATGAGCGAGGTCATGGACTACGACCTGGCCTTGGCGAATCAGATACTGGACGCCGCGGGATACGAGTGGTCAGGTGGAGTGGGGAACAGCGTCAGAAAGGCGACCGCTCTCGCGGATGCCAGGCTCTCCGACATACTGGGCACCTCGATAGGCGAGCTCGTGGGCGATACCCTGTCGTTCGAGATGATCATTGACAGCACAGTCTTCGAGGAGCGTCTCATCGGTGATTATGTGAAGCTCACGTGGAGGGAGGTTGGCATCTATATCGATCCCCAGCTGACCAGTGCGGCCCAGTGG
>DSAX01000109.1 GCA_011046235.1 Methanobacteriota archaeon
CCCTTATATAATACCCGGGAGGACCGGCACAATGCTTCTCCCCCCGGACCTGGCTATGCTGTCGAAGAGCCACCCAAATGTGTTCGCGGTGAAGGAGGCGACTGGCGATTTCGAGAACATGCGGGCGATCAGGAAGCTCTGCGGTCCTGAGTTCACGATCATGTCTGGGGACGACGACAAGACGATCGAGATGATGACCGATGCCTCCATCGGTGCGGCCGGCGTCATTTCTGTCGTATCCAACATACTGCCAGCCGCGATGTGGGAGATGGTCACTGCACAGCTGCGTGGAGATTCGAAGAAAGCATCGGAGTTGCTAGCCCTGCTGAAGCCGCTGATCCAGGTGGTCACGGTCAAGACCGAGGAGAAAACCCCGTTCGGGAGCGCCACATGCAGGGCCAGGAACCCGCTGGCGACGAAGACTCTGATGAACATCCTGGGCATGCCCGCCGGACCTTGCCGGCAGCCCCTGGGTAAAATGACGAGGACGGGCATACAAATGGTCGTCGAAGCCGCCAGAAAGGCGTATGACGCCAGGCCGGAGCTCTTCTCGCCGGTGGAGAAGTTCTTCGACGTCGAAGTCGCCGAGAGGCTGTCCGAAGGGAAATACCTGGAGGGCCTTTACTATGGCTCCTATTAGACTGTGCGTCGTGGGGGCGGACGGGCGTATGGGACAGGAGGTGATCAGATGCGCTGGGGAGGGATTCTCCATCGTCGGCGCGCTGACTCACACCGGCAGCCCGAACGAGGGGAAGACCCTGGCTGAACTTGGTCTTCCCGGAGGCTCTCTGAGAATAGAAGACCCGAGTAAACTCTCGTCTCTTCTGGAGCGTGCGGACGTTTACATTTCCTTCACAACCCCAGATGCCGAGATGGCGAACATTTCGGTCGCGGCCGGTCTGGGGAAGAAGATCGTAACGGGAACCACCGGATTCGATCAGTCACAGCTGGACGCCCTGAGGTCTGTGATCGAGGGACATACGGAGGCGGTGATGTCCTACAACTTCTCGGTCGGGATCAATTTCCTGGCCGGAATCCTCTCGAGGACTTCCGCTCTTCCAAAGGGATACGACGCGAGCATGTACGAGATCCATCACACGGGAAAAGTCGACTCGCCCAGCGGGACCGCGCTGTACTTGGGAGACATCCTCAGCGAGGCGAGGAAATACACCCGAGTGGTTCACGGAAGGAGCGGAAGAGGCAGGAGAAGTGCGGAGGAGCTCGAGATATCCGCGCTAAGGGCAGGAGGCGTCCCTGGCATTCACGAGGTGGTGCTCGCCGGCCAGAACGAGATGATACGGATCGGTCACACGGCCTTCTCTCGAAAGATTTTTGCCGAGGGCGCGCTTCTTGCAGCCCGATGGCTGATGGATGTATCCGATAGAAAGATACATTCGATGAGAGAAGTACTAGGGGTTTGATTCAGATGTGGAAAATCGAGCCTCCGCTCTACAACAGGCAGGGCAATCTCCACCTCGGAAAGTCCGATCTCGTCGAACTCGCAGACCGGTACGGCACGCCCCTTTTCGTGACGGAAGAGAACAGGATAAGGGAGAACTACCGAAGGCTAAATGACGCCTTTACCAGACGATGGAACAGGTTCAGGCTGTATTACGCTGTCAAGGCCAACAACAACCTGGCAATCCTCAACATCCTCCGCCAAGAGGGGTCGGGCGCCGACTGCTCCTGCATACCCGAGCTTCAGCTTGCAAACCTCGCGAACTTCCGAATCGAGGACATGCTGTACACCGGTAACTACAACAGCGACGAGGAGCTCAATTTCGCCGCTCAGCTGGGCGTTCCTGTCAACCTCGATGATATCGATATCCTCGATCGCCTTGCGAAGTTCGGACTTCCTGAGACGATCTGCTTCAGGATCAATCCTGGCTTCGGCAAAGGGGGCTTCGACAAGCTGGTGTTCGCCGGTCCCGATGCGAAGTTCGGCATTACCTCGGAGGTGGCTGAGAGGGCGTATGCGCGGGCCAAGAAGCTCGGTGCGAAACGCTTCGGAATACACATGATGGCCGGCTCCTCAGTATTGGACGTGGAATATTTCGGTCAGGTCACCGACAGGCTGTTTGAGATTGCGGCGGGGATTTCGGAAAAGGCCGGGATCGAGTTCGATTTCGTCAATATCGGCGGTGGGTTCGGCGTTCCTTACAGACCGCCCGAGCCGGATCTGGACATCGAGAGAGTCGCCGCTGAGGTCACCGACCGCTTCAAGCAGAGGTTTGAGGGAGCGGGCAGCGTTCCATATCTCTACGCGGAACCCGGGAGATACCTCCTCTGCGATTCTACGGTGCTGCTCGGCAGGGTTCACGCCGTTAAGTTCGCAGGTAAGAAGTTCGTCGGAACGGATGCGGGTATGAACATACTGCTCAGACCAGCACTTTACGGTGCATATCACCAGATGTACGTCGCGAACAGGATGAACGCCCGGAAGAAGGAGAAGGTCAATATCGTGGGGCAGGTCTGCGAGAACAGCGATATTCTCGCAAAAGACCGAGAGCTGCCCGTCACCGAGGAAGGAGATGTCATCGCGATTCTGAACGCGGGTGCATACGGTTACTCAATGAGCTCCAATTACAATACCCGTCCGCGTGCCGCGGAGCTGCTGGTCAGGGACGGCGAGGAGTTCCTGATACGCGAGAGGGAGGACCTGACGGATATCCTGGATAGGCAGCGGCTTCCGGGGAGGCTACTGAAATGAACATCGAGCTGTCCGAGAGGCTCAAACAGCTGCCTCCTTACTTATTTGCTGAGCTGGAGAACAGGGTCGCAGAGATACGGGCGCGCAATGTAGAGGTGCTCGATCTCAGCATCGGCGATCCGGACCTGCCCACCCCTTCGGAGATTCTCCGGGTGATGGAGGAATCTTCGAAAGATCAGGCCAACCAGGGCTACTCCTCCTCGAATGGGGAGCCTTATTTCCGTGAGGCAGTGGCTGAATGGTATCTGAAACGGTTCGGAGTCAGACTCGACCCGGCGAGAGAAGCATGCGCCCTCATAGGGTCGAAGGAAGGCGTGGCGAACATCGCGAGGGCGTTCGTGAACCCGGGAGATCGCGTTATGGTCCCGGACCCATCATACCCAGTCTACGCCAACGGGGGTGCTATTCTGACCGGCGGGAGGCCGGTGAAGCTCCCGCTCCTAAGGGAGAACGGCTTCCTTCCCGACCTCGATTCAATCGAGGCAGAAGGGGCCAAGATGATGTACCTGAACTATCCCAATAATCCCACCGGGGCGGTTGCGGACGACGATTTCCTTCGGAGGCTGATAGAGTTCTCCCTGGACAACAACGTAATTGTATGCTACGACAACGCCTACTCAGAGATGGTGTTCGGTCCCGAATGCGCGAGGAGCATACTGGAATTTCCCGGGGCTATGGACTGCTGCATAGAGTTCAACTCCTGCTCGAAGACATTCAACATGACTGGCAGCCGCATCGGCTTTGCCGTCGGCTCGGACAGGCTGATTTCCGGACTCGCAAAGGTCAAATCGCAGATCGATTCAGGACCGGCACCGTTCATCCAGAGGGCCGCTGTCTTCGCCCTTTCACAGTACAAAGACAGACATCCTCCGGAGATGGTCTCCAGGAACATCGAGATCTACCGAAAGAGAATGGACGTGCTCGTAAAAGGCCTCAACGAGATAGGCATTCCGTGCGAGCCGAGCCCGGCGACATTCTATCTCTGGGTCGGCGTGACCGGGAAATCTCTCGACATAGCCATGAGGCTGCTTGAGGCCGGCGTCGTCATCACTCCGGGCATAGGCTTCGGAGAGCTCGGCGAGGGATACATCCGTTTCTCCCTCACAAAGGAGGAGTCGATCATTCGTGAAGTCATATCCAAGATCGGAGCGGCAGGTATTTCGGCCAGATAATCAAGATATCAATTTTGATATCGATTTTCTAACGCCAGAATTTATATATATGAGATTTAAGTAGCGTTAAATGGGGGAGCAAGACGGCGTCCTGGCGGGAAGGGTATGACCGAAGAATTTGAGCTGTTGAAGGGAAAATACTATCTGGTGGAGGAGAGAACACCGGATATAAGCTACGAGCTTTTCACGGGTGCCGTATCGAACGGAAGACCCGGACTAGTCATCACCAGGGACTACCCTCCAGAGGTTCAGAAGAGGTATGCACTCCCAGATTGTACTATGAGCTGGCTTACGCATCTCGTCGGTGAGAACCACATCAACCCGACTGCCCTGGGCCTTCTCCTATCGAGGATCACCAATTTCGTCGAGAGGAACAAATCGGCGATCGTGTTACTCGATGGTGTGGAATATCTGATCTCCCAGAACAGTTACGACCGCATCCTGCATTTCATACACCAGATACGGGACATGACAATCATCAGCGAGGGGACCATGATAATGCCGATGGATTCCCGCGTGGTCAACGAAAAGGAGCTCGCTTTCCTCGAGAGGAACCTGGAGATCCTCGACTCCTCCTCGGTGAGGATCAAGGGAAGGCGCTTCCTTTTCGAGCTGGAGGACGGGCTCCTCAAGATGCTGAGCGAGAACGAAAGGTAGGCCAGCAGGGATGTATCAGCGGGGGTTTTACCACCGATAATGATTTGTACCACCTCTTGTCTCATTGCGCTCAGAGGATAATGACATGATGGCGTTCAACGCGATAATGTCTGGTCGCCTTCACGGCTAGCCGGCTATCGATTTTCCCAGCAGCGCCCCTGTCATCAGATTTTCCGTGCACATTTCTTAATATATCATGCCGTTCACTTGAGCGTGAGCGCCCAAGAGCGATCGGCATCGTAAAGGAGGTCTTGGTTTGGCGGTCTTGAGCATAGCGGTGCCCAACAAGGGCAGACTGAGCAGGAAGGCAATCAATATACTGAACGCGATCGGCTTCGGAATACCTGAAGACCCGGGAAGAACCCTCGTAATGGACATAGGCAAGGGGCGTTACAAGGTGCTGTTCGCCAGGGCGGACGACATACCGGAGTTCGTCGAGAACCAGGTGGTCGATGTCGGAATAACCGGTCTCGATCTGGTGAGGGAGGACGGCAGAAAAGTCGACAAGCTGCAGGACCTGGGCTTCGGCAGGTGCAGGCTGGTGATCGCGGTGTCGGAGGATTCCCCCGTAGACGGTGTGGAGAAGATACCCGAAGGATCGCGGATCGCGACCTCTTTCCCGAACATTACCAGGAGCTATTTCAAGAAAATGGGCAAGAAGGTGGATATCATTCCCATGACCGGCGCGACGGAGATCGCTCCGAACATCGGCGTCGCCGAGTTCATAACGGACTTGACCGAGACGGGCTCCACCCTGAAGATGAACAGGCTGAAGGAGATCGGCACTATTCTAGAATCCCAGGCGGTCCTGATCGCGAACAGATCCAGCCTGAAGGAGAAGGCGGAGCAGATTGAGGAGATCCAATCGGCCGTGGAGAGCGTTCTTAACGCCAAGCGTAAACGGTATCTGATGGCGAACGTTCCTAAGACCGGCCTCGAAGAGCTGCAGCAGCTGCTGCCCGGCATCTCGGGTCCGACGGTCATGAACATCATTGGCCGCGAGGACGTGGTGGCCGTGCACGCAGTGGCAGACGAGGACGAGGTGAATGGTATCATCACCATCCTGAAGTCTATCGGGGCCAGCGGAATCCTCGTTCTGCCAATCGAGAGGCTGATACCTTGATCGAGATAACGGATATCGCATCTCTGAACGAATCGGAAAGGGAGGAGATAATCTGCCGGATGAAAGTCGAGTTCAGAGACATCGAGCCCGTCGTCAGGAATATAATAGATGCCGTCAGAAATAGACGGTCCGAGGCGGTCTCCGAGTTCGTCAAGAAATATGACAAGGCCGACTTGAGCAGCTTCAGAGTCACCGAGGAGGAAGTATCCAGGGCGATCAAGAGCGCCCCTCAAGATATCGTTTCGAATCTGACCAAGGCCGCGGACAATATATTCAAATTCCAGAGGAGGCAGATGCCATCCGAATTCAGAATCGAGAGCAAGTCGGGAGTGCTCGGTCAGAAGATCGTGCCCCTCGGCAGGGTGGGGGTATATGCTCCCGGGGGCACCGCGATCTACCCGTCCTCCGTCCTCATGGGCTGCATACCCGCCAAGGTAGCAGGCGTACCCGAGATAGTATTGTGCACCCCGCCCAGGGCCGACGGCACGATTGATGAGTCAATGATAGTCGCGGCTGATCTCGCCGGCGCCTCCGAGATATACAAGATAGGCGGTGTTCCGGCAATTGCCGCGATGGCATACGGAATCGAGGAGATGTTCCCCGTCGATAAGATAGTCGGCCCGGGGAACAAATTTGTGACGGCCGCGAAGAAGATCGTCAGTGCCGACTGTGACATCGAATTTCTCGCCGGGCCATCCGAGATACTAGTCATCGCAGACGACACAGCGGACGCGGAGATGATATCACTGGATATGCTTGCGCAGATGGAACACGACGCAGATGCGGAGGCCGTTCTGGTATCTCTTTCGAGAAAATTCGCAGAGGAGATATCATCGAAGATCGGAGAGCTCTGGAAGGACATGCCGAGGAGCGAGATCATCGGTCAGGCGATCATGCGCGGCTGCAGGATACTTGTGGCCGAGTCAATGGAGGAGGCAGTCGACTTCGCAAACGACTACGCCCCCGAGCACCTTACGATCGCGGTCATGGATCCGGAGTCCGCGATGCGAAATATCTGCAACGCGGGATCGATCTTCCTCGGTAACTGGTCTTCTGTCGCCTACGGCGATTACTGCGCTGGACCGAACCATGTGCTACCCACGATGGGGCTTGCGGAAAGGCGAGGCGCTCTTTCACCCTCCGATTTCATCAAGGCAATTCCGTATCAGAAGACGAGCAAGAGGGGGGCGGCGAAGCTCTCGCCTATAGCCTCCGCGATTGCCAGGGCGGAGGGCTTGGAATCGCATGCTAAGGCTGCGGAGTCCAGGGTCAGGAAATTGGAACGGGGATGACGATGTCCGGAAAAAGGCGTTTTGTCAGGGAAGACGTACTTCGAATCAAAGAGCCTAGCTACCGCTCTCTTCCCGATAAAACGATTAAAATGAACGATAACTCGAACCTGTTCTCGATCAACCCTATAGTTAGAAAAATACGCGAACAGTTCGATTTTGAATCACTATCAGCCTATCCCTCAGTGTCGTCCGATATGCTCAGAAACGCAGTTGCCGGCAAAAACGGCGTGGATCCCTCGCAGGTGATTGTGGGAAACGGGTCGGACGAGATAATCGATCTCGTCGTGAAGGCGTTCGTCGACCCAGGCGACGCTGCCGTCATTTTGTCCCCGAGCTTTGAGATGTATTCGCGCTACCTGGCGGTCGCCGGTGCGAGGATAATAGAGAGCACGCTCGACGCGGAGAATTTCGGTATAGACGTGGAATCCATTATCTCTTCCCGGGCGAAAATTAAGTTCATATGCTCCCCGAACAACCCAACGGGGAACGCGTTTTCGCTCACCGACATCCGGAGGATCGCAGAGGAGTCTGATTCAATCGTAGTAGTCGATGAGGCCTATATCGAGTTCGCCTTGGATCAGGAGAGCGCTGTCGGACTCGTCGATGAGCTGGATAATGTCATCGTGCTCAGGACACTCTCCAAGGCTTACGGTCTTGCCGGGCTGAGAATCGGCTATGCTGTAGGCGGGCGCGAACCGGTAGGCTTCGTGCGAAGAATATGCGCCCCGTTCAGGCTGAACAGGCTTTCGGAATGGGTCGCGACAAAGGCGATCGAGTCCGATGATTTCGTCAAGAAAGTCGCAGAAATGGCCAAGGAAGAGAGGGATTGGACCTCTTCCGCGCTTTCCTCACTCGGGGCGGTTGTCTATCCTTCCGTGACAAACTTCCTGCTTTTCAAGCCCCCCGTCCCCTCCGCTGTACTGGTAGCGTCTCTGATGGACATGGGAATCGCGATTCGCGACTGCGGCGAAAAGCCGCTGCTCGACGGCTGTGCGAGAGTGACCCTTGGACCCCGCAAGCTCAATGAGAGATTCATAGACGCCGTGAGGACGGTCACGGAGGATGCGAGTTGAGGATAGCTATAGTCGATTACGGGATCGGCAATCTGCACAGCATACGCAAGGGGCTGGAGAGGGCAGGCGCGGAAACGGAGATAGTGTCGGAGATGGCGAATCTTTCATCGGCTGAATGTATAGTATTCCCGGGAGTGGGCGCATTCGGAGAGGCGATGGACAGGTTAGAACCGGTCCGGGAGACGATAATAGAACGGCTAGATAGCGGGATACCCGCAATGGGCATCTGCCTCGGAATGCAGATCCTCTTCGATAGCTCCGATGAGTCCTCTCGACCGGGCCTGGGCTTCGTCCGCGGCAAGGTGAAAAAGCTGATCGCAGATAGGATCCCTCAGATGGGATGGAACGACGCCGTATTCGACGAGGGGGACCCGATATTCAACGGAATACGCAGCGGAACGCAGTTTTACTTCGCCAATTCCTATGCCTGCTACCCGGAGGATCCAGAATATTCCATATCGATGACAGAGTACGGGCGGAACAAGTTCTCCAGCTCCCTCAGGAAGAATAACACATTCGGGTTTCAATTCCACCCCGAGAAGAGCGCCGATGCCGGGCTGAGCATATTGGATAACTTCGTTAAGATTGCGAGGGAAATACGAAATGATAGTGATTCCCGCAGTTGACCTGATGGACGGAAAATGCGTGCAGCTGGTCGAGGGAAAGCCTTGGCTGGCAAAAGTCACGATTGACGATGTGGTCGGGACCGCGCTCGGATGGGAGGAGATGGGAGCTAAGCGGCTTCACGTCATCGATCTCGATGCCGCGCTCGGGAGCGGGGATAATTCAGGTATAATCGAGGAAATTCTGTCCGAAGTATCGATGGCGGTTCAGGTCGGGGGCGGCATTAGAGATGATGCGACGGCCGAGCGGTTTCTATCATCCGGAGCATCGCAGATAATCGCTGGTACAAAGGCGATCACGGATATCGGCTGGCTGCGGTCATTGTCTCAAAAACATCCCGACAAGGTGATCGTTGCGGTTGACGCGCGAGGCAGCGAAATATCGATAAAGGGATGGACCAACGGTTCAGGGCTGAACCTCTTCGATTATGTCAGATCGACCGAGGGTCTGGACCTGTTCGGATATCTGTACACTAACATATCCCGGGAAGGCAAACTGGAAGGAATCGATTTGGCCCCGGTGGAAGATACGATCCGAAGTACCGACAAGAGGTTGCTTGTCGCGGGCGGCATAGCATCTATGGAAGACATCGACCGGCTGCAGGACGCAGGGGCGTACGGAGCCGTGCTCGGGATGTCCATTTACAGTGGAAAAATCAATCTTAAAGAGGCTTTGGAGAGATTCAAATGAGCAGCTATGAGGAGAGAAAGTGCGAGCTGTCTAGGAAGACGAAGGAGACGGAGATCAGGCTTTCCCTCGACATCGACGGAAAAGGGGAAAGCCGCATCAAGCTTTCCGATGTATTTCTAAGGCACATGCTTGAGACATTGGTGAGGTATGCCGAGTTCGATCTCGATCTGGATGCCACAGGAGACATTGAGCACCACCTTGCAGAGGACGTCGCAATCACCCTCGGCCGGGCCGTGAGGGAGGCGATAGGGGAGAGACCGATACGGCGTGTATCCTCGGCCGTCGTCCCTATGGACGAGGCGCTCGTTCTGGTCGCGGTCGATCTCGTCGACAGACCATTCGTCAATGTGGAGGTCCCGGACATCATGTACGAACACTTCCTCCGTTCGTTCGCGATGGATCTCCGAGCAACGATACACTCACAAATCATTCGGGGACAGGACGATCACCACTTGATAGAGGCGACCTTCAAAGCTCTGGGCCTCTGCCTCGGCGACGCGACCAGACTGGCGGAGAAGGTAATCAGCACCAAGTCCAGGGTCGAATGGAAGAGGAGATGATCCAATGCTGACAAAGAGGATAATCCCGTGTCTTGACGTCAGGGCGGGCGAGGTAGTGAAGGGCATATGCTTCAAGCAGCTAAAGGGAGTGGGAGACCCTCCGACTCTAGCCAGGGCGTATCAGGAGCAGGGCGCGGACGAGATTGTGTTCCTCGACATAACTGCGTCATTGGATAACAGGGATACAATGCTCGACGTCGTACAGAAGACCGCAGAGACGATCTTCATCCCCCTCACCGTCGGAGGAGGAATACGGAGCTTCTCCGATGTCAGAAGAACGCTGAATAGGGGAGCGGACAAGGTCTCGATCAATACGGCGGCGATATCGAACCCGCAGGTTATCACGGAATGCGCAAAAGCATTCGGCAGCCAATGCATAGTCGTCGCCATCGACGCAAAGAGAGAGGGGGAGAGCTGGGAGGTGCACACTCACTCCGGAACCAAGGAGACCGGAATCGATGCGATAGAGTGGGCCAAGGAGGTCTGCGAGCGGGGGTGCGGAGATATCCTGCTGACATCCATGGACGCCGACGGAACGAAGGAGGGATACGACATCGAGCTGACCCGTACCGTGGTGAGGAACGTGAACATCCCAGTTATCGCATCCGGAGGATGCGGAACTATACAGCATATCGTCGACGTCTTCAGGGAGGGAGAGGCGGATGCGGCGCTGGCCGCCTCGATTTTCCATTACGGTCAGCACACCGTTGCAGAGGTGAAGAAAGTCCTCGCGGAGGAGGGAATCCCCGTCAGGACGGAGGAGGGTCAGAAATGAGTGAAGAGAAGCTGATCCCGGTGATCGCTCAGGATATAAGGAACAACAACGTCCTCATGTTTGCTTATGCCAACGACGAGTCTCTCGAGCTGACTAAGAAGACCGGGTTTATGCACTATTGGAGCAGGTCGCGCAATAAGATTTGGAAGAAGGGCGAGACCTCAGGACATTACCAGAAGGTGTACGAACTGCTCTACGACTGCGATAGGGACACCATACTCGCACGCGTCGAACAGGAAGGTTGCGCCTGCCACACCGGCAGCTATTCATGCTTCAGCGACGCCCCTCTGGGGCAGGAAGACATAATCTCTCAGCTTTGGCGAGTGTTCGAGGACAGGAAGAGCAATCCGGATGAGAAGTCCTATACCTGCAAGCTGCTGCGCGACGAGAACAAGATGCTCAAGAAATTGGCGGAGGAGTCCGCGGAAGTCATTATGGCGGCAAAGGAGGAGGACAGAGCCCAGATAGTGTACGAGACGGGTGATCTTCTCTACCACCTTATGGTCATGCTGTTCTCAAAAGATATTACGATGGACGAGGTATTTTCCGAGCTGCAGAGGCGTAGAAAATGAGCGAAGACAAGCCGAGATATGATTTCCACATGCACACATTTTACAGCGACGGGGAGCTCATTCCTATAGAGCTTATCCGGAGGGCGTTCGTGCACGGAAATCGAGCCATCGCGATCACCGACCACGTCAGCTTCTCCAATGTGGATGAGATAATACCAGCTATTGCCCGAGACTGCGAGCAGGTCGACGGATGGGATATTACATCGATCCCCGGAGCGGAAATCACACATGTACCTCCATCAAAGATGGATTCGGCGGTGTCGAAAGCCCGGAAAGCCGGCGCGAAGATAATCGTCGTACACGGGGAATCGCCCGTTGAGCCCGTTACCCCCGGTACGAACAGGAAGGCGGTTGAGAACCCAGAGGTAGATATACTGGCACATCCCGGATTCATAACTGCCGATGAGGCTGAGATAGCCAAGGATAACGGCGTCTTCATAGAGATAACATGCCGGCAGGGGCATTCGTTGACGAACGGACATGTGCGCGCGATCGCGTCCTCCGTCGGCGCGAAAATGCTCGTTAACACGGACGCTCATGACTGCGAGGATATCTCGACATACTCCTCCGCGAGAAAGGTCGCTCTGGGATCTGGGATGAGCGAATCAGAGGCGGACGATGTCCTCGTCAAGAACGCGAGAGAGCTTCTGAAGAGGGCGGGTTACTAGTCGCACGCGCTTCGTCATCTCCCCCTCAAAAATACAAAGCTTAATATTCACATCAGATTATACATCATGCAGGAGGTAAGTTGATGGCCAAGAAGAAAAAAGCAGCAAAGAAGACCTCAGGCAAGGCTAAGGCTAGCAAGAAGAAGAAGAAGTAGATGCGGGAGCAATTTTTTTCTCGCACTTTTTTTTGAAAAGCCTTTTTGTTTTTTTCTTGAGTATCCTTTCAGATGCGTCCAGCAAATAGCCGAACCAATGTTATGTACAAAAATGTACAAAAAAGATACAAATAGTACATCGGACATCATTTCTTTTCATGAACTCAAGAAGGGATTTACTTTGGCGTTGCCAGGGAAGAATCTGATACGGTGAACTCAGACGAGCTTTCTCTGACCACCAGCGTTTCCATCGACAACAATTGCAGGTTGGACCCGGTCTCCGTTTTCTCCTCACTCAGGGAAAGGTTCACGGGCGAGTGTTTTCTCTTGGAATCGGTCGAGGGACCCCGGAAGACCGCGCGATATTCCTTCATCGGAGTGGATCCGATCTCCGTATTCCGTTCAAGAAAAGACCTTTTGGAAATAAACGGAGATAAGTCTAGAACGGACCGCCCTTACGAAGCGCTTGGAGAATACTTCAGATCGGTAAGGTGCGGCGCATCCGAAGTAGCTCCCTTCTCCGGTGGCATGGTAGGATATGTCGGCTACGGCATGGTCAGCTATTTCGAGGGTATCAAGCAGGCGGACTCGCTCGACTCGCAGCCCCCTGATCTCTACTTCGTTATACCACGGCATCTCGTGTGCATCGATCACTTGAACGGTCGCACCTTCCTCATATCTCACGGTAACAACGGCGAATTAAAGGAGGCATTGGCGAAAGCGAAGCCGGCAGATGCCGGGCAGCTGAACGTAGGAGAGGGCAGAACGAACATCTCCAGAGAAGAATTCGAAAAGGGCGTGCTGAGGGCGAAAGAGGAAATTCTCAACGGGGAGATATTCCAGACGGTGCTTTCGCGGAGGACAGACTTCAACATCCGCGGCGATCCTCTTGATATGTACAGAACCCTCCGCTCGCTCAACCCCTCCCCCTATCTTTTTTACCTGGATTTCGGGCAGGTACAGCTGCTAGGCTCATCCCCCGAGATGCTCGTGAGGCTCGAAGGGCCGAGAATGGTCACGAGGCCCATTGCGGGAACCAGGCCCCGCTCGGGAGACATGGAAAAGGACGAGCAGCTGAAGCTCGAAATGCTGCTCGATGAGAAGGAACGCGCGGAGCATCTGATGCTTGTCGACCTCCACAGGAACGACATGGGAAAAGTCTCGAAGTACGGCACCGTCAAGGTCACGGAACTCATGACGATCGAGAAATATTCGCATGTCCAGCATATCGTCAGCAATGTGGATAGCGAAATAGACGGGCGCTATGACGCCTTCGATGCGTTGAAGGCCTGCTTCCCGGCAGGAACCGTTACCGGAGCTCCAAAGATCAGGGCGATGGAGATCATCAGCGAGATCGAGCCGGACCCGAGGGGACCATATGCGGGCTCCGTCGGATACTTCGATTTCACGGGGAACATGGACTTCGCGATAACCATACGTTCGATAGTCGTCAACGGCAATAAGGCGAGCCTCCAGGCAGGCGCCGGGATAGTTGCCGACTCGGTACCGGAGAGGGAGTTCATGGAAACCGAGCACAAGATGGGCGCAATGCTTCAGGCGCTGTCATCTGCAGATGGGAGGCGGCAGCTTTGACGGATATTCTGCTGATCGATAACTACGATTCGTTCGTTTACAACATCGCCCAATACCTCGGGGAGCTTGGAGCCTCCATAACTGTTCTGAGGAACGATGCCAAGGAGATTGACGATTATTTGGAAGAGGCCGACGGCTATGTCATATCCCCTGGACCGGGACATCCGAGAGGGGCCCGCCGCAGCCTCGATATTATTTCAAACGACGGGTTCGGACGCCCTATCCTAGGGGTCTGCTTGGGCCATCAGGCGATAGCATTCGCGCACGGAGGAACGATCGTACGGGCCGATGAGGCGCTGCACGGAAAGGTCAGCAGTATCAATCACAACTCGAGTCCGATATTCGAAAGCATACCATCGCCGTTCACGGCCACGAGGTACCATTCGCTGATCGTCAGGAGGTTCGATCTCCCCGAGTCGCTCGATATCATCGCCGAGAGCGACAGGGGCGAGATCATGGGACTTCAGGTCCGGGGCAGGGATATTTTCGGGCTTCAGTTCCATCCGGAATCGGTCCTCACATCGTTTGGAAAGAGCATTCTCTCGAACTTCCTGGGGGTGTGCAGAAAATGATTCGGGAAGCGATAAACCTCGGTGTTCAGGGAAAAGACCTCACGGTCGAGATGGCGCGCGCATCGATGATCGAGATGATGAACGGCTCCGCAACCCCGAGCCAAATCGCCTCGCTGATAACCGCCATGAGGATGAAGGGGGAGACGGAGGAGGAGCTCCTGGGCTTCGTCTCCGCCATGCGCGAGAATGTGAGCGGCATATCCGCGCCCAATATGGCGGTCGACCTGTGCGGCACCGGCGGAGACGGGCTGAATACCTTCAACATCAGCACGGTAGCGTCGTTCGTGGTCGCTGCAGCCGGCGTTCCAGTGGCGAAGCACGGCAACAGGTCGGTATCCAGCCGATCGGGCTCCGCGGACCTGCTTCAGGCACTTGGTGTGCCGATCGAACTCGGTCCGGAGGATGTCGAGAGCATGCTCCGCTCCTGCAATATCGGGTTCATGTTCGCTCCGGTCTTTCACCGGTCGATGAGGAATGTCATAGGCCCAAGAAGGGAAATCGGCATTCGTACATTCTTCAACATACTCGGACCAATGACCAACCCCGCAGGTGTCCGGCATCAGCTTATCGGAATTTACGATATGAAGCTCGCCCGGCTAATGGCCGGTGTCCTGAGGAGCCTGGGGACCCGGAAAGCGATGATCGTCAACGGAAGCGGAATGGACGAGATAACCGTTCTGGGCGAAACGAAAGTCGTCGAGCTCTCAGACGGCGAGATAAGGGATTATTCGATTTCGCCGGAGACGTTCGGTCTCGATCCCGCGACTCCTGAGTCCATTGTGGGCGGCGGTCCTGAGGATAACGCGAGAATCGCCCTTTCCGTTTTGAAGGGTGAGCGATCCCCCAGGACTGATATCGTTGCAATGAACGCGGGAGCCGCGATCTACATATCCGGCGCGGCGAAAGATTTGGTCGAGGGCTATTCACTCGCCGAGGATGCGTTGTCCAGCGGAAAGGCCATGGATAAGGCGGTCGAGTTCTCGCAGCTAGCGCGCTCTCTGGAGGAGAAGCGGCAGTTATCCCAGGATCCCAAAGAACTCCTTGGAGGCAGGATAGTGCCGGGAATACTAGGCTCCAGAACGGGGCATATCTCAGATGCCCTATTGACGGAAATCGAGACTACGCGTCATGGGCCGGACTATCTCGATAACTTGGATATGCAGGAGCTCATCGGAAGACCGAGCGTTCTGTCAGTTCTCATGCTTAACAGGGTCTTGCGAATTGCAAAGAAAGGTTTTCAGGCATCCGAAAGAAACGATAGGTCCGAGTATAATCTATCCTCTGTTCTGCGTTCATCTCAGGGCGTTTCGATAATTGCAGAATATAAGCCGTGCTCGCCTTCCGCAGCCCCCATGTGCATGGCACCGGATCCCGGTTATGTATCGTCTACCTATTCGAGTCTTGGGGCTGCCGCGGTTTCCGTGCTGATCGAGCCAGATTATTTCCATGGAGGTACAGAGCTGTTCTCCAGCTTCAGGAAGAAGATCTCAGCTCCGATGCTTTTCAAGGATTTCATCTTCAGTAATAAGCAGCTGGAAATTGCCTCGCAGCTCGGAGCAGATTCGGCGCTCATCATCGCGAAAGCACTCGCTCCGGAGGGAATGGAAAATCTTATCTCGACATCACTGAAGCTTGGTATCGAGCCGCTGGTAGAGCTTCACGATACGACCGACCTTGTAAAAATCAGGTCTCTTTCGAATTATAAGGATATCAGCCTGATCGGCCTTAACAGCCGAGACCTCAGAACCCTGGATGTGGACCTGAAGAGGATAGTCGATCTCAGGGGGATGATAGCGGAAGGGCCGTGCCTGATCGCGGAGAGCGGCGTCGGATCCTCAGAGGACATCAAACGCCTGCAAGGCTTTGACGCGGCTCTCATAGGCTCCTCACTGATGAGGGCTGACGATCTGCAGGCTACGCTGAATAAGTTCATCACGATCGGCAGGAGCGTGATCAAATGAGGGTTAAGATCTGCGGGCTGACTAACTTGGAAGACGCCGTTTTGTGCGAATCCATCGGGGCAGATGCAGTCGGCTTCGTCAACTATACGGGCAGAAAGCGCAGCCTCAGGCTGGACGATATTTCGGACATATGCTCCACTCTCGGCCCGATCATCACCAAGGTGTTGGTCTGCGCGCCAAAGGACCTAGATTCGGGGATGGACATGTTCATTCGCAGCGATGTCGACGCCCTGCAGCTGTATTCGCTGGATCCTTCGGATATCGAGGAACTCAAGGAGCACGGAATCAAGGTAATCAGGGCGGTACCTCCCGATAGGGAAGAGGCCGGCAAATACGCTCACTGCTCCGATGCCCTTCTTTTCGAGGGAGGCGTTCCGGGAAGCGGCATCTCATACGACTACTCATCTATTCCGCTAGATTGCTGCCGTCGACCCATCATCGCGGGAGGGCTGAACATAGATAACATCGAGCTGGTGAAACCATTGAACCCCTACGCGCTCGATGTCTCCAGCGGTGTGGAATCATCGCCTGGTAAAAAGGACCCGCACCTGGTCGAGGAGTTCGTAAGGAGGTGCAGATAATGATCGGGAGCGGATATTTCGACGGCTTCGGGGGAAGATATGTTCCCGAGGTATTGATCTCCGCGCTTCAAAAGCTCGATGAGGAATATCGAAGACTCTCTCCCGACCCGGAATTCAAGCAGAGGTTGAACACGCTTCTCACCACATATGTGGGACGGCCGACACCGCTGTATTTCGCGCACCGCCTGACCGATAGGGTCGGCGGCGCGAAGATATTCCTCAAGCGCGAGGACCTCGCCCATACCGGGTCTCACAAGATCAACAATGCGGTCGGGCAGGCCTTGCTGGCAAAAGAGATGGGGAGGCGCAGGATAATTGCCGAGACCGGCGCAGGTCAGCACGGGGTGGCGGCGGCCACTGCCTCCGCTCTCATGGGAATCGAATGCGAGATATACATGGGGGAGGTGGACGCGGAGCGGCAGAAGCTGAACTGCTACCGCATGAACCTGCTCGGTGCCAAGCTAAACATCGTTAAATCAGGTTCGAGAACGTTGAAGGACTCGATAAACGAAGCGATGAGGGACTACGCCTCTTCCAGCGAATACACGCATTACCTCATTGGAAGCGTGGTCGGACCTCATCCGTATCCGACAATCGTCAGAGACTTTCAGTCGGTCATCGGCCGTGAGGCCAAATCCCAGATGCAGCAGATCACCGGGGGGCTTCCCTCGGCGCTCGTGGCATGCGTGGGCGGCGGGAGCAACTCGATCGGATTGTTCCATCCTTTCCTAGAAGACGCAGAGGTGAAGATCTTCGGAGTCGAGGCAGGAGGCGAGGGCGTCACCACCGGAAAGCATTCCGCGAGCGTTGTCGCGGGGAGTAACGGGGTGCTTCACGGAGCCAAGACCCTTCTCATTCAGGATTTTGAGGGACAGGTGCTCGAGACCCACTCGGTCGCCGCAGGCCTCGACTACCCAGCAGTCGGGCCTGAGCACGCATTTCTGAACAAGACGGGCAGGGCGAAATATGTCGCGATTGACGATTCGGGCGCCCTGTCCGCCTTTCACCTGCTCTCGGAGACTGAGGGCATCATTCCCGCCCTCGAAAGCGCCCACGCCATCGCATTCGCCGTCGAACTCGCGTCCGATATGAGTTCCGACGAATCGATAATCGTAAACCTCTCTGGAAGGGGGGACAAAGACGTGGATCAGGTTGCAAGGTTGGAGGGCAGTATTTGAGCAGGATATCGGCGACCTTTACCGCTCTCAATGGCCGGCCGGCATACATACCGTATATATGCGCCGGCGATCCGGACGAGGAGTTTTCGCTCTCTCTCGCGAAGAGGCTGTGCGACTCTGGTGCGGACATCCTGGAAATCGGGATACCCTTCTCCGATCCGATTGCGGACGGGCCTGTGATTCAGGAGGCCATGCAGCGTTCACTCAAGTCCGGTTTTCATGTGGGAGACGTATTCCGATTGATCGAGAGGCTGCGGTCTCAATCGGTCCCTCAGCCCGTGGTAGCGATGACCTACTACAATCCGATATTGAAGATGGGTCCGGACAAGTTCTGCAGATCGCTGTCGGAATGCGGGGGCGATGCCCTGTTAGTGGTCGATCTGCCGCCGGAGGAGTCCTCTTCCCTGCTGGGAATGGCCAGGGATAACGAGCTCGACATGATACGCCTTGTGGCTCCGTCCACCACCGACGCTCGCCTGGAATACATCCTCTCGGAGGCTTCCGGGTTCGTCTACGTCGTATCCGTCGCTGGCACAACGGGAGAGAGGGAGTCGCTGCCGGAGTCTGCCATTTCTCTGATACATCGGGTCAGCGGCAAGAGCAGACTCCCTGTAGCCCTTGGCTTCGGAATCTCAATGCCAGAGCATGTGCGGCAGGCCATCTCCGCGGGGGCATCGGCCGTGGTCGAGGGGTCGAAGCTGATCACGCTTTATTCCGGGCTGCTCGACGACAGAATGAAGGCGCTCGAATCGGTCGAACGGCATGCGAGGGAGATGATGGCTGCCTCATTCCCCCACTAACCTATGTTGTCGTCACGACCCTATTATCGATTATATTTAGCATGGATGAATTAAAACATCCAGATAAGAAGAATAACGGGTCCAGTATCCCCATAAAAATTATATGCAACTATGGGTTACACGGAAATGCCCAGAGTGCAGGTTGTCCTGTATTCTCAGCGCATGTGTTGGGACCGTCAGGCCTCAATGCTGGATGTGATAATTCATGTATGAGATTGTCAGTAAGAAGGATCTGTCCTCTGACATACACCTTTTGGAGATCAAAGCCCCCATGATTGCCAAGCGGGCCAAGGCCGGCCAGTTCATTATGTTAATGGTCGACGACAAGGGAGAAAGGATCCCGCTAACGATGGCTGACTGGAACTCGGAAAAGGGAACTGTTACGATAATCGAACTCGAGGCCGGGAAGACCACCAAGCAGCTGGGTATGCTAAAGGTCGGAGACAAGCTTAGGAGCATAGTCGGACCACTTGGCATGGAGACCGAGCTGGAGAACCACGGGACCGTCGTATGCATCGGCGGCGGTATAGGGATCGCACTGATGTATCCGGTCGTCCGCGCGCTAAAGCAGGCCGGCAACGAGATAATTTCGATCATGGGCTCGAAGACCGCGAGCACGATGATTCTGGAGGAGGAGATCTCCGCCGTCAGCGATGTAATCCACATCTGCACTGACGATGGGACTAAAGGTCACCACGGCTTCGTGTCCGATATTCTGAAACAGATGTTGGACGAGAAGAAGCCGATCGACATGGTATACGCGGTCGGGCCGATCATAATGATGAAGGTCATATCGGACATAACGAGGCCGTTCGGCGTGCACACCGTGGTCAGTCTGAACCCGATAATGGTCGACGGTACCGGCATGTGCGGCTCCTGCAGGGTATCCATCGACGGGAAGACAAAGTTCGCCTGCGTAGACGGCCCGGAGTTCGACGGCCATAAGGTCGATTTCAAGCTTCTGATCGAGAGGAACAGGCGGTACTTGGAAGAGGAGAAGCGATCCCTCGAGAAGTTCGACAAGGAGGTGCAGTAGATGGCCGAGGAGAAGAAGCCGAAGAAGGAGCGGGTGAAGAAGAAGTACCCGATGCCGGAGCAGCCTCCGGAGGAGAGGATCCACAACTTCAACGAGGTGCCCATCGGTCAGACGGAGGATGTCATCAAGAAGGAGGCACAAAGGTGTCTCCAGTGCAAGCCCAGCGAGAAGAGGAAGCTCTGCTATGACGGATGCCCGGTCGGGATTGACATTCCAGCATTCATCAAGAAGATACAGGAAGACGACCTCGAGGGAGCAATCGGGATCATCAAGCGATACAACAACCTCCCGGCGGTGTGCGGGCGTGTCTGCCCGTACGAGAACCAGTGCGAGGGCAACTGCGTCGTAGGCAAGATCAAGGACAGCGAGCCAGTCGCGATCGGCAGGATGGAACGGTTCCTTGCCGATTGGGAGCGCGCAAGAGGGGTGAAGGCGCCAGAGCTCCCGCCGAGAAAGGACAAGAAGGTCGCCGTAGTCGGATCGGGGCCTGCGGGCCTCACGGTCGCGGCCGATCTGGCAAAGAAAGGTTATCAGGTGACGCTGTTCGAGGCGCTGCATTCGCCCGGGGGCGTGCTCGTTTACGGCATCCCTGAGTTCAGGCTTCCAAAGGCGATAGTCAGGGCCGAGGTGAGCTACATAGAGACGCTCGGTGTCAAGCTAGTCACGGACGCCGTCGTCGGCAAATCCATATCCATGCAGGAGCTCAGCGAGCAGAATGACGCCATATTCGTCGCCACCGGCGCCGGGCTGCCGAAATGGATGAACATACCCGGAGAGAACCTCAACGGCATTTTGTCCGCGAACGAGTTTCTCACCAGGGCCAACCTGATGAAGTCTTACATGTTCCCGGATGCTGACACCCCAAACCGGATTGGAAAGAAGGTGGCCACGATCGGCGGCGGGAATGTCGCGATGGACTGCGCCAGGACCTCTCTGCGACTCGGAGCCGAGGAATCCTGGATAATCTACAGGAGGACCGAGACCGAGCTGCCGGCGAGGATCGAGGAGGTCCATCACGCCATGCAGGAGGGCGTGAAGTTCCAGTTCCTCACGGCCCCTGTAAAATACGAGGGCGATGAGACCGGCTATGTCAAGAAGATGGAGTGCTGCAGGATGAAGCTCGGAGAGCCGGACGCATCTGGCAGGAGAAGGCCGTTGGTATGCCCCGGCGAGAACTTCGAGCTGGATGTGGACACGGTCCTGATCGCCATCGGACAGAGCCCCAACCCGATCGTTCCCCAGACAACTCCCGAGATAAAGACCACCAAGTGGGGGACCATCGTCGTCGACGATTGGCAGCGCACCTCGATGAAGGGCGTATTCGCCGCGGGGGATATCGCCACCGGGGATGCGACCGTTATCCTCGCCATGGGCGGCGGCAAGAGGGCGGCCGAGGCAATGGACCGGTATCTATCCGAGAACGAGGACTGGCCCGCGCCTGAGACCTGGGAGCAGTAGCAGACTCAAAACCGATTGTCCGGTCGAAGCGGCCGGACCTTTACATCTTCTTTTGTGCATTGACTAACGGCAATTAGATATTCGTAGAGCCGATTCTGAGATTGATTTCGGAAAACCGACTGCAAATCGGAGCGAGTGCTGCAATCTCTCTATCGCTCTGAACAGTCGATCGGGGAGAGGACATATGGGTGTCAGTCTCGAGATGATCGACGTTACCAAGAGGATCGCGGGAAGAGCCCTTCTCGATACCGCAAGCATGCGCGTTGCGGCGGGGGAAATCTCCGTGATCGTTGGACCTTCGGGCTGCGGAAAATCTACCACGCTGCGGCTTTTCAACCGCCTTTACGAAGCCGATTCCGGAACAATACTGGTGAGCGGAAAATCGATAACAGAGATCGACCCGATCGAGCTCAGAAGAACGGTCGGTTTCATTCCTCAGATCCCGGCGATGTTCGAGGGAACGGTCGGCGACAACCTGCGGTTCGGAAGAAATCTCCTCACGGGAATGCCGGGGCAGCCATCTAACCCCGATACGGAGAAGGAGACGCTCATGCTCGCAGGCCTCTCCCCGGATTTCTTGGACAGAACGGCGTCGAAGCTCTCGGTCGGGGAGCAGCAGAGGGTCGCGATCGCAAGGGCTCTCATGCTATACCCAGAGATACTGCTGATGGATGAGCCGACCTCCGCGCTCGATCCGCATTCCGTCGGCAAAGTCGAGAGAGCCGTCTCCGGGATCAATCGGACCGTGGGAACGACGTTCGTGGTGGTCACGCACGATCCAGACCAGGCGATGAGGCTCGGGCAGAGGATATTCTGGTTAAACGGCGGGAGCCTGCGAGAAATAGACAAGAACGAGGTAGAGGATCTGATGAAAGGAAAGAACGGATGTGAATGAAATGTCCGAGTTCGTGTTCGATCCAATGGACGGGGCGCTGAGGCTGGCGCTCGCGTCCATTCTGCTGGTCTTTGCGATCATACTGTCCCGATACAGGGGGATCGGGGTCGAGAAGGAGCTGCTCGTCGGCTCGACCAGGGCGCTCCTTCAGCTGGCCGTAATAGGTCTCATACTGACGGCGATCTTCGAGAACGAGAAGATAATCTTCATGGCGCTCATGATAGCGGGCATGATCGTACTCGGGGGATACACCTCCGCAAGAAGGGCCTCCGGTCTTCCCAGCCCCATGAAGATCACGCTTCCATCGATTGCAATCGGGTCATCCATCGTAATACTGTTCCTCACAGGAATCCAGGTGATTCCTGTCAGAGCGGAGTTCGTGATCCCCATTGGCGGAATGGCCGTTGGCAACTCGATGAACATGTGCTCGTTGTTCCTCAACAACTTCAAGCGGGAGATGCAGTCGAGGCATAACGAAATTGAGGTCAGGCTGGCGCTCGGGGCGAGCGGGGAGATCGCTCTGGCCCCCCATCTACGGTTCAGCATAAGATCGGCGCTCATACCCACGCTCGACAACCTCAAGACGCTTGGGTTCGTCTTTATACCCGGAGCGATGACCGGGATGATGATCGGGGGTGCGGACCCGATCTGGGCCGCGGAGTACCAACTCATTGTCTTCTTTATGATCATCGCCTCAGGGATGATTGCGATGGTTCTGGCGTCGAAGTTGGTTTCGAGGCAGATAATCAATCCAGCGCAGCAGATTGTGGAAATCGGTTGAACCTGGCATTTCACGTGATAATGACATCCTCATTCGATATGCCGCAATCGGAATTCAGCAAGATTAAATAAGGATGATTTTAGTTACTTGATATGTCGAGGTATAAGGTGGTTCGTTATGTCGGATAGGGGTCTTTATCCAGGAACCTCGGTCCGCAGTAAGAATGCAAGGAACAGATCTCTTTTCAAGTCTTCAAAGTGGAAAGCTTCGGTCATGACGATCGCAATAATTTTGGCGTTGGTTATTTCGGTGTCGCTTGTCCATTGGAGTCCTAAGCATCCGGAGGAATCCCCCGCGGAAATCGAGGTTCAGACCGTGATCCCGATGCTGGCGGTGATCTACTAGCACAAGGACACAAACATGCTCTGTACCGCCGGTCCGCCGTGCGGGGCGGGCGCTCCGCACGTCTGGAATGACGCCGCAGGACCGGATAACATCTACGGCAATTTGGATGACTGCCCGCACTGCTACTGCTACTGCGCCCCCGCGAGCATCGCGATGATATCGACCGCCTACGGCAACCTCGCCCCCTTCATCGATCAGGACCAGATCTATGACAATGGCAAGCTCGTTGCCCCCGAGATAACAGGAAACGGAGTTATCGAATCACACGGCGTGGGCATGTTTGACGGTACAGCCGCAACCCCAATGGAGGTCCAGGGCGCCATGACATGGTCGTTGATGGGGATGGGGATAATACAGCACGACCTGTCAATAACGATGAACCCGCTCACGCCTGCCCAGCTTCAGATTTATATCTCCAGCTGGCAGCCTGTCCTATGGCTGGATCACGGCGGCTGGCCTTCTAATCAGTCATCCCTCTACCCACCGTCGGATGCGAAGAACGAACAGAGTCACGCGAAGGTCATCGGCGGATACGACGATAACGAAACGGCCGACTTCTCCGACGATCTCTGCCTGATATTCGATCCTTGGCCAGAGTACACAGACAAGATGATCCTTCCAAAGAACGCGACGCAGTATTCGCCCGGAGTCTTCGATCCGTATTGGCTGCCTTTGAACGATGTGAACCTGACCGACGTCAACGACATTTTCCTAGTACCACAAGCGGAAATACCGGAATTCTCCCAGCTTTTAGTACCGATCATGGGGGTATTATTGGTGGCAGTCGTCTCGATGAGGCTCTTTGGCCGGAGGATCGACAACATCGACAAAGGCTCTTAAGTATTAAATCCGAGTCATTCTATTTATTCAGACGATGGCTTGGACTCAGGAAGATATCAAGGATGTCATGAAGAAGGCTGTCGGGACGATGATCGCGGCTGCGGTAATATCGCTCGCAACCGGGATCTACTCGACGCTGAGCCCGCTGATTTTCGCGCTTATAATGCTCATTGCAGCGGCGGTAATTGTGATCATCATCGTTTTGCAGCCTCGCTCCAAATCAGCTGCTCCATCCCCGCAGCAGCAAGCATCGACTCCGGACCATCTCCCGCTCGCTACCACAGTTAGAGAAACTGAAGAAGGCTCAGAGTCAGTCGGACAAGATGCAGAAGTGTCAAAGATGGCCTCCTCCGTCGATCTCGAGGCGAAGCGGATGGAGATGGAGTACAAGCTGAGAAAGAAAGCCTTGAAGGCGGACAAGAAAGCCAGGAAGAAAGCCGAAAAGGAAAATGAGAATTAGAAAAATGTTTTGAAAGGTTTTTAAAGGAAATGGACCTCTCGTCAATCCTTGAGATCCTCTCCCTCTTCTTCCTCGAGTATCGCCTTCTCTTCCGTGGCGGCTTTGCGCTTCCTCAGTATCACTGCGGTGGCGGCCACCGCGGCGATCACGATTACGCCAGCTGCGAGGGCGATCATCAGCATGGTGTTATCCGTTCCATCGCCTCCGCCGACGTACTCAAGCTGTTGCCAGAGAGGCGCCTCTCCCCAGAAGTGCGACATTGCCAGGCCGGGCTGCTCGGTCCAGTTGCCCCAGTTCGTCCACTCCCCGTCGTTGTACGCGAAGCAGACATACGGGTAGACCGTCGTTAGAATGCTCCCGGACAGGTACTGCCACTTGCTGCAGTTAACCACCGCGCTGTACCTCTGCTCGTAGTCGAAGGTCCTCGCCTGCTCCAGATACAGGTTGTCGTACTCAGGTGTGGACACGCCGAACTCGTTCCAACCGAACAGAGAATAGGATGTCGGGATGAAGCACAGGTAGTTCGGATCTATGTCGCCGCTCCAGTAGGTCGTCAGGATGTTGTAGGTGTAGGTGTATGCCATGGCGCTCCACTGCGCCGCATCGACGTACTGGGGGGTGATGGCTATCCCCGCCTTGATCCACTCCGACGCCATATACTCCGTTATCTGCTTGTCCTTCAGGTCGCTGTAGTCCGTGACGCACTCGAAGGACAGAGTCTTCCCGATGATCACGTCCTGAGGAATGCCGAACAGGTGCTGCATCCGGTCCGCAACCACCGGACCTGCGACCATGACGCTGCTCCCCGCTCCACCGGACCAGGAATATCCAGATGCTAGCAGCATCTCCACTGCAAGGTCCACATCGTAGCTCATGACCTCGTTCAGCGGTTTAGTGTAGCTGAACAGGGTTTCGCCGACCGAGTTGTTGATGTAGAACGTGCTCGGCGTTGTGTCTGGCTCCCACCACCACTTCTCCCATACGGGGGTCGCGACGATGTGGTACCCCTCCATCGCCAAGCCCTTGTAGAACTGGTCCTTGATGTAGGTCTTGTTGGTCGCCAGCGAGGCCGCCCTCGTTACCGCCGGGTCCAGCCTCAGTGA
>DSAX01000066.1 GCA_011046235.1 Methanobacteriota archaeon
GATGGGGAAGAAGGTAAATCTGGTCATATTATTGATCCTATCCACCGCGTTTTTCTTCGTCGACTTAGAGTATGACAACTATTACACGAAGAACGGATTCCTCACGTTCCTCACTCTTTCCATAGCTTACATTATCTTCAAGATCGTGCTTGAGGAGGCAATCTCCAAGCAGTTAAAAGATACAAAGGCAAGGTATACTTTCAGAAAGATCGCATCTGTCCTTTTCGCTGTGATTTCCTCCCTGGTCTTGATATATATCTGGATCGAAAGCACCGAAGGATTCGTTGTAGCCGCAGGTATGGTAGGTGCAGGGATTGCAATAACACTGCAGGATTTCTTCAAGAACTTCGTCGGCGGAATGATCATCTTCATAACAGGGTTGTATCACGTCGGTGATAGAATAGAGATCGATTCAAGATATGGCGATGTCATAGACGTTGGGATAATGTATACCACCCTGATGGAGATCAGGGAATGGGTCGCAGCGGATCAGGAAACTGGGAGGCTTACTACTATACCGAACGGAAAGGTCATCTCTGGAATAGTCAATAACTACACAAAGGACCACAGCTTTATTTGGGACGAGATGAGCGTTCCTATAACCTATGACAGCGACCTCAAAAAAGCACAGGAGATAATAACGGAAATCGTCGTTAGTGAGACCGTTGAGATGACGGAGGATGCGGCGAGATCGATCGAGCAGATCGGACAGAAATATTACGTTGCCGAGAGGAGGACCCAGCCGGCAATCTTCCTGACGATGACCGATGACTGGGTCACATTCGATGTCAGATATATCGTCGAGGCACGCAGGAGAAGGTTCTACCACGATAGGATAACCCGGCAGATCCTCGAAAAGGTCAATGAATCCGAAGATGTGAAAATCGCGTCTACCACCATCGATATTACGGCCTTCCCAGATATCAGATTCATGGATATGTCGAAAAAATAATCTTCTCCGCAGAGGGCTGAAGGATTATATATATAGATAAGACGATGTATAGATTCCAAGGGGCGGAAATATGGTAACCGTAAGCAAAATAAATGGGATGAAAGTGATAACGTCGGATGCATATACACTGGGAGAAATCGATGGAGTCAGAATGGATCCCAATGCATGGAAGATCACGCATCTCCAGATAGACTTGATGGAGGATGCAATTAGAGATCTGGCGTACAAGAAGCCGCTGCTCGGGTCTGTCAGGATTTGCGTCCCCGTCGACATTGTGAACATGTTCGGGGACGTCATCACCCTGAAGACTTCGCTTCAGCAGCTCCGGGACTCTCCGGTATGCAGCAACAAGAAATCCGATAAATAGAGAATACCGACTTTCTTAAAATAAAAAAGAAGGTACAGGGCGTCAAACCCTGTAACTGTTTTTCTTCTCGTTATCCGCCTCTTAGAGTACCTGCGAATACCTGCCATGCAAGTGCGGATTTCGCCGTCAGGCTCAGTATGATGTACACCCTCTCTCCATATAGATAGTCCTTCCACTTGCGTATGCCTTTGTACTGCAGTATCATGTTTACCGCGAATATGTTGAAGAAGATGGCTATCGAGACGAATATGAAGTATACGAATGTCGGGACTGATTCCGAGGCGGTGAGCAGAGCGCCGAAGAAGTAAATGCCGAGGACGAACCAACATGCGAGACCGGCAAAAGATCCGTAGATGAAAGCCGTCCAATTGGGCTTCTCCGTCTTCTGGTTATAGAGCTCCATCATCAGACCGAACAGGTTCATGGTGGCATTCAGTGAAAATATCAGTATCAGGCTTGACAGCTCGTAAATGCCGACCAGCAGAGCAATGATCAGTATCATTATCGACGAACTGAACGCATACTCGTACCACCTGGCGTAGTTGATGTGCTTCTTCAGGTTCCGGATGTACCACTTGTATCCGAAAGTCGAGACCGAGAAGTGAGCAATCGCCGATATGAATAGAAACATCGCAACTAAGGGACCGATCCTGAGATCGATCAGCGTTTGGGTATCATGTGTTAGCACCTCGGTGACCGGATCATAGCTCAGAATGGTCCTTTCCACTGGCAGTGTGAAGTCGTTGCTCAATATCAACATCAAAATACCCTGTATCAGGTGCACGACGCCCATTACAGCGTTGAAATTCCTCAGCTTCAAGAATATCTTATCTTCAGATGATTCCATCGTTGACTGCCCCCCCCTTTTCCAATATTGGAACACAGTAGGATTATGCCCAATATTTGAGAATTTTCATTGGGACTATAAAATGGACAATTAACAGTGATATATCTCTTTATCTCTTGGACTATTCCTTCAATTGCTCCAGAGTGTAGCTTTGTCCGTCCCGGTCCACCTTGCTCTTCTTAATCAGGTAGTATGGGATGACCAGGATCACCGATAGTATGGTAAATATCACGATGGCCATTAATATGAAAAATAACAGCACGAGTGCGGCTCCAATCAGTATGGCTATTATTAATGCCATTCCCAGCAGCGCAAATATGATAATAGCCACCAGTATTGCCATTCCGCCCAGAGCCGCACCAGTTGCAGACATCTTGCTTCACTTGTCTATTGCGATAGATCAAGATAACTTCATCGATTGTCCTTCGGCAGGAACGGATGAATCGACATGGCCAACTTAGATGCTGTCATCGACTGAAGCAGCACTTTCCCCGGTCCTGTAAGGGTCGTCACGAACAGACCCTCGCCACCAAAGAAGGCAGTCTTGATTCCGCCGACTGCCTGGATATCATAGGTTACCGTGCTCTGCCATCCGACCACATTGCCCGTACTGATCTTCAGAACCTGTCCTGGCTGTAGGTCCATCTCAATGAGGTCACCTGTGGCGCTTATGAAGGCAGTTCCGGAGCCGGACAGCTGCTGGAGTATGAATCCCTCGCCACCGAAGAATGTGGCGCCGAGCTTCCTCTGGAAGGCTATGTCCATCTGAACCGAGTTCTCGGCGCAGAGGAAGGCGTCTTTCTGGAGAAGCCAGGTTCCTCCAGCGTTGAGGTCGATTGCCCTTATCTTGCCTGGCATCGGTCCCCCGAAGGAGATCAGCCCGGCGCCGCTGGATGCGAAGAACTCCGTCACGAAGAACGATTCTCCGGTCATCTTCCTCTTCAGACCGGCCATCAGACCTCCTTTGGCTCGGGCTTCCATCACCACATTTCCGCTCATAAAGACCATCGATCCGGCTTCCGAATACACCTTCTCGTTCGGCATCAGCTCGATATTCAAAAGCTGGAGATTGTCGCCCGTAATTGAATATTTCATTTCTCCACCTCATTCTCAACGGATATGACAATTTTGGAGTAGAGAGTCTATCTTACCCATATATTGAGGAATCCCCGTGAATATCATTAGACGGAATCATGCTGGCATGGCGTAATTACAAAAGAGTGGACCCAGCGGGATTTGAACCCGCGGCCTTTGCCTTGCGAAGGCAACGATCTTCCACTGATCTATGGGCCCATCCTGTGTGCGCTCCAAAACATCATCTGTATTTGGCGAGGATATTGTCGATAGTCTCCTGGGTGCTGCCCAGATACTCCTCGAGGCAGAAGCACTTGTCGAGATCCTCGTCGCAGAGCAGCTTCCCGATCTTCTCATCGGCTTTAAGAGCTTCCCTGAAATCGTCCGTCTTCCCGTCATCCAACCTCATTGAGCATATCCTGACCCGCTCGTGCGCTTCCTGCCGTCCGAGGCCCTTGTCGACGAGACGCATTATCACCGGTTCTGCCATAATCCTCTGCCCTGCCATCTCCAGGTTCTGCCTCATCCTCTCGCCGTTCACGATCAGGTTCCGTATTATTCTCTCGATCTTGACGAGTATATCGTCGAGAATAATGAATGTGTGCGGTACGGTAAAGCGCTCGGCAGACGAGTTGGTGAGGTCCCTTTCGTGCCACAGAATCGCACTTTCGAAAGCGGGAATCATATTCGCCCTGACAACTCTGGCTAGGCCGCAGACGTTCTCGGCCAAGATCGGGTTTCGCTTGTGGGCCATTGTCGAGCTTCCCACCTGCTTTTTCGAGTCGAATGCCTCGGACACCTCCCCGATCTCCGATCTCTGGAGATTCCTGACTTCGGTGGCGATTTTTTCAACGGATGTAGCTATATTGCACAGGACCGAAAAAAGCTCGACATATCGGTCCCTGGCAACGATCTGAGACGGGCCCTCCTCGATCCCCAGATCGAGACCTTTCATGACTAACTTCTGTATCTCCATGGCTTTTGAACCGAGTCCGGCACTCGTGCCGACCGCCCCGCTCATCTTCCCGACGCAGATCCGCGGACGTAGTTGGTCGAGGCGCTCCAGGTGTCTGTGAACCTCGAGGGAGTAAATCGCCATTTTGAGGCCGAAGGTTATTGGCAGCGCGAACTGGCCATGGGTGCGTCCGATCATTAACGTCTGCCTGTGCCTCCCGGCCTGCTCGGCCAGAGCAGACCGAAGCGCGATCAGGTCGCCCTCAATTACCTTCAGAGCGTCCCGGATCTGCATCGCCGCGCAGGTGTCCAGAATATCGTTCGACGTGACGCCCAGGTGAACGTACTTGCCTCCCTCGCCACTCTGCTCTCCCAGAACACGAATGACTGCGGTTATCTCGTGGTTTATCTCTCTGTCGATCTCGTTGACCCGCGCGATCGAGACTATCTTGGTGTTCGAGGCCTGCCTTATCAGCTTGGCATGCTCCTTGGAGATGTTGCCAACCTCGGCCTGCGCTTCCGCCAGTCTCGCCTCGACATCGAGTATACACTGGAGGCGATGTTCTTCCGAGAATATCCCCTTCATCAGATCTCTGCCGTACCGGAACTCCAAGGGACAGACTGCCATTGCAACCCCAAGCACAGTAATGGGGAGGCAAATTTTAACCTTTGGGTCGTATGCAACCAGTGCGGCTCTTGGACCCTCTGGAGATGGGGGTCAGTGTTATCAGCGCTGATAACCTAGTGAAAATCGCTTTATTTGGTTCAGGTTCTCAATCTATCAGAGCAGAGATGAACTCGCGGTCAAACGAAAGGAAGGTATCAAGACTTCTGGCAGACGGATATTCTCAGCGAATCCTGTCTTATACTTATAAGAAGCCCATGTCCGCCCAGAAGCTGAGCAAGATCTGCCGAATCCCCATCGCAGCATGTTACAGGCGGATACACGAACTGGAGCAGGTCGGTCTAATTTCGATTGCCGATGAAAAGGAGATATACAAAGGCCGCAAGGTAAAGCTCTACCGCTGCAGGCTCAAATCAGCTTCGCTCCGGTTCTCCGGCGGTAAGTTCAAGGTCGCCTACGACACGCTCCCAGAGGAGCCTCAGGAAGGCAACGGAGGCGAGACGGAGTCCAACGCAGACGAGGGCGTAAAGGAGATTACCGCTCCAATCACCGAGAACTAGTTCTTTTCCAATCGCCTGTCAAGTTCGTTGTGCACTATTGTAATACAGTGATCGGCATGCAGGCTCTCTGGTCCGAGGGACACCTCGATCGGATCGTATTCGAAGAGCACCTGTTCCTCCTCTGGGGTCAGGTCCCTGTCGTCGCCCAGCACGAATGTAATGTCCTGCTCGAACGATGGAAGGCGCCTGACGTCGTGCCCCTGCTCCTTGAGATAGTATATCTGCGAGTCCTTAGCCAGCAGGGAAATTACGTCCGAATACTTCCTGGATGACATATATATGCCCGGAGAAGTTTTTTTCTCGCCTTCCGCCCTCTGGCTCAGGCTCGATCGGATGAGCGCTGCCGTCGAACGCTCGTCTGGATTGAGGTATTTGAGCTCTGAACCCACGAACCTTATGGTCTTCGTGGGGCTCGGCGGTCCCTGAAGTATCAGATGTATCTCGACATCCTTCCGAATGCTGTGCGATAGGAAGAAGGATGAGTTGATGCACCTCAGGAGGATATCCAGGCGGCCTGTAGCCCCCGATAGGTCGTCAAGACTGAACTCGGGCGATGTCGTCGCCCTGTGTCCTAGTACTACGAAACGCCTCATCCCGCACCCCTCAGGTCCTTGTCATCCAATTTGAACTGTTTCATCAGCTGACGCCGCATCTTCCGGTTGCCGAGAAAGCCCTTCACCGCCTTCTTTGACATATTGAACTGCTTGATCAATTCCCTGACATCCTTGGGTGTGGTTCCAGAGCCCCGGGCTATCCTCATGATCCGGGTGGACTTGATCAGCTTTGGGTCCTCTAGCTCCGCCTCGGTCATGGAGTCCATTATGATCTTGAACCTGCCCATGCGCTCCTGCGAGAGCTCGATGTCATCGTTCGACAGCTTCCCCGTGAAGCCAGGAATCATCTGGGCGATCTTCTGGAACGGTCCGACGCCCTCGATCATCTCCATCTGGGCGTACATGTCCTTCAGCGTGAACTTGCCGGACATCAGCTTTCTGGCGGCTTCCTCGGCCTTGTCCTGGTCCATGACCTCCTGCGCCTTCTCGATAAGGGTCTGGATATCCCCCATACCCAGCATCCTTGAGACGAACCTGGAAGGCTCGAACTTCTCGAAATCGTCGAGGTGCTCCCCGGTGCCGATATAGCAGATCGGCGCTCCGGTTCCAGCTACCGCCGAGAGCGCTCCTCCTCCCTTCGCGGAGCCGTCCATTTTTGTCAGAACGACACCGGTGATGTCAACGGCCTCGTCAAAGGCCTTTGCCTGCGGTCCCGCCTGCTGCCCGATGGTGGCATCCATCACCAGGAACCGCTCTTCCGCATTAGCCTCCTTGGACAGCTCCCTGATCTCCTTGATCAGGGAATCCTCAAGCGAATGCCGTCCGGAGGTGTCTATGATGATTACGTCGTCGTCCCTGAACTGTTTCAGCCCCGTGCGGAGGATCTTGAGCGCACGTTTCTCTCCTGGGTCGCCGTAAACTGGGACGTTTATCTTCTTGCCCAACTGTAGAAGCTGGTCATATGCGGCGGGCCTGTGAACGTCACAAGCTATGAAGGCGACTCGCAGGCCCTTCTTCTGCATCATCTTGGCTATCTTTCCCGCAGAGGTGGTCTTGCCCTGCCCATAGAGCCCCACCAGCATGATCTTCTGCTTCTTCGGCAGGATCTCCCGGGAGGTGCCCAATATCTTCACGATCTCATCGTAGATGATCCGGATGACGTGCTCCCTGGAGCTCATGCCCGCAGGGGGCTTTTCGGTCAGCGCCCTCCTCTCCAGGTTCTTTGTCATTTCAACGACGAGCTTGACATTGACGTCAGCCTGAAGCATCGCCCTCTGGATGTCTTTTACGACGTCGGAGACTATCCTCTGGTCGATGTAGGGCGCGTTCACGACCTTTTTAATGGCGTCTTTCAGAGATGTGCCGAGCTTTTCAAGAACCATATTCGATCATCGTCTGAACCTGGCAATTTATTGATATATTTTGCGATTCAATTCCCACAATCTTCTGAAAAAAAAGGGAAGGGAAGGGCTAGCCTTGTCAGAAGGGATGGGATGCACTCTAACAACTAGCCCAGAATTCCCATTGATGTATATGATAGCGGCAATATTTAAACCTTTTCTGAAAACAGGCGATAATAAAAAAGGTGCTTTCTATAAATAGCCAGACTTCTGCAGAATCATGAGATCTTCGGTGCTGAGCTTCTCCCCGCTCTTGAACTTGTCATAGATCTCCTCGGCCTCCTTCTTCGCCGTGTCCTCCTCGCGGGTCTTCTTCGATTTTCTTTGCTTCTGACGAATTCCAGATATGATCTTGTCGAAGTCGTGAATCTGCCGTATATGCTCGATATGCATCTTGTGCTCTTCATCTGCCTTGAGCTTGGTTTCTATGAACTTCTCCTGTGCCTGGTCCGCCTGTTTTCTGAGCTCATCCGCCTCCTCGAACAGGGCGACCATTTCATCGTGCTCATTCTGAGCCTGCTCGGCCATCTCGGCGACTTTTCGGTGAAGCGTCTCTGCCTGGTTTTTTGCCTCCCGGAGCTCGTTCTCCAGCTGTCTGACCTCGTCGAACTCGTCCAGCTCTTTCTCCATCGACTCGATTTTCGAGGATATGTCCCCTATCTCCTCGACTAGCGCCCGTTCCTTGTCGGTCGACATGACGCTGGTCATGTGCTTCTTCTCGAGAGCCCTGAGCTGCGACTTGAGCCTTCTTATTGGCAGGCCGCCCTGCGGCATCTTCTCCCGCTTCAGCTGGATAAGCTTCTCACTCAGGGATGATACCAGGCGGTTCCAGTTGTCCCTCTGCGTCTTCAGCTGCTTGACCTCGGAGTTAAGGCGGTCCCTGTTCTCCTTATGGTCGTTGGCCTTAGAGATTATATCGCGGACCTTGGCGTTGAGCTCGTCGCGCTTATCGACCCAATTTCTGGTCCCCTCATTTAGAATATCCCGGTGCTTCCTGTGCTTCTCGGCCTCGACGTTATGTTTGGCCCTCTTCTCCTCAAGCTCCTCAAGCAGTTCGGTCATAGACCATCATCGCACTAAATCAAGCCCCAAGGCGGGCAATGGGGTCTATAAAGGGTCCAGTAAATAACTCTTTCGTTATCGACGACGATAAAGTGCTTCTGCCAGTAGTTTATTAATCGCGATGAAAAAGGATGCATCAGCAGAGCATCGGGAGGACTCGGATCGCGGACCTGGTTTGATGCCGCAATCGTATCACTTTTGATTTTAATTCATCGCACTATATAGATTATCAGCCGTGATTACCAGGTCGAAACCCCCTTAAGTGCCAGAGGACAAGAATAGTACAGATGCGAGTCCTGAGAGCAATCTTTGGAGAAGGTATTCGAACCGGTGATCGTTGCGAGATTGGCGTCGGAAGAATGAGCTGTGCGAATGAGTACCGCGGATCGTTTGCGTTGCTCTTCTCCGGGCTGATGGTATTGCCCAAGGGAGGCATGAAAGTGAAAAAACGTAGCTTCAGAAGGGTGGTCAGACAAAGTGCGGAAGCGGTCTCACCAACCACCGACCAAATCGCCCTGTCGCATGACCGGTTGCCCCAAGAGGCTGGTTCGAACGAGGCTTCCCCAGAATCCTTCTCCTGCTTTCGGTGCGGAAGCCCTGTGAGCAAATCTGCCGAACGCTGCCCGAAGTGCGGAATAAGGTATGTCAGTGAATATGCTCCTGATTATCAGGGAATCGAAGAGTGTACACTGTTCTCGGTAGAGGATCAGGCCTGCCTGTTCGAGAGCGGCAACTTGACCTGCATGTATTTCGATGTGAACAGTGGCACCATCTCCTGCGCAGATTTCTCAGGTCTTATTGAAGGAGCAGTCGAATGCCAACACTGCGGAATTCTCGTCGAGATCCCGTTCGAGAAGTGTCCGATCTGTGGCCATATGCTCCTGAGACAGTCTGTTGAGCTCGAAGAGATAGTGCACGATGTCGAAATCGGCGAAGAGCTAGAAGACCAGATCAATTCGGAGATTGTCTGCCCCATATGCGGCGAGAACAGCAAGCTCAGTAACGGCCGCTGCGTCAATTGCGATACCCTGCTGATAACACTGGAAAATGATCCAAAGTACCGCCTCAGACCCATCCTACCGACGGGGTCAGTCCTATTCGTGCATTTGGATGTCGAGACTGGCGCGATCAGTTATTTGGAGCGGGAAAGAAACAAGAAACGATCCGGCCAAGTCACTGTCAATCTCGGTGCGATCGGTACGGACGGAACGGACATCGACTGGAAGAGCATAGGCAGGATTTAGAGAGGTGCTGACAGATGTGTTCGATGTATCTCTATCTGGCGATGCTGACAGATCCGGCAGAGTGTGCCGAAAGGAGTTCCGGGACCGCATCTACCCGAAAAGCGAAGTACATGCGGAGAAGTGAGAAAATATGGACACGCTCAAGAGAATGAAGCTGATACTTGACGAGAAGACCGCGTTCATCCTGAAGATGACCTCTGAGGATCCCTGCACGGCTTCCGAGATCAGCAAGAAACTGGACATCCCTCACTCCGTCTGCTACAGGAAGATCAAGCAGCTCACGGATGCGGAACTACTTGACGAGAGCGAGCCAGAGGATCCCTGGAAAAACAGGAATCAGCCTAAATCCTATGTTTCAAACGTGGAGAATGCCTATGTCGCCCTCGAGCGCGGAGAAATGGTGATCGTTCTAAAGTTCAGGAAATCGAGGGAGCCGGAAGTCATCCGCCTTTCAACGGGCACATAGCCAATAGGCCTACTCGAGATCGAAAACGATGGTACATATCAGTTCTTTTTCCGCCTTTCCCCCGTCCTTTCCACGATCTTCCGTTCTGATGCTGGCCCCATAAATATCTCCGAGTAATCTTACAACGAAGGAGTCCAGTAGCTTGGTGCTCATCGATCGTGATTCCTCGTCCTCATCTAAATCACGCATCATCTCTCCGGATGCCGCATCGATTTTGATCCTGAGATCGATCCTCGGCCTGTCCGAGGGTTCATCGGGCGTCACATCGATTTCGATCCTCTTGGTACTGGAGACCTTCGTGATGAATCGAATCAAATGGAAGAACAGGACTGAAAGCAGGTGATCGACTTCCTCCTCCGATACGTTTGAAAGCCTGTCCGCCAATATCTCGACCTCTGGATATATCTGGTAATACCTTCGAATCGCATCTCGGACCGCGGCGGTCAGCTCCTTCTGTCCGCACCCGCGCCTCCCCAGGCTTATGTTCTTGAAAATGAGCGCGGTTCCAGAGACGAGGTAAGAATCCGCCCTGAGCCTCCGTATCGCCTTCTCGATGTACTCCCGCGTCGCGTAATCGAGGTTCTCCTGACTCACGAGCTGCAGATACCCCAGTATGCCCTGGATCAGGTTCTGCGAGTCATGGGCGAACATGTCGATGACGAAATCGAGGGCTTCCCTCGTCCTCCGCTCCGACTCCAGGGCTTCTTTTGCGCTGCTCTCCTTTCCCTTCGCCTCCTCGAACAACCTGGCGTTTTCTATCGAGGGCGAGAGGTGGTTAGAATATAGGTTGAGAAGCTCCAGTTCGTATGAGGTATATTCCCTTGTCTTTTCCTTCCTCGCGAGCATCAGAACGCCGATCTCCCCCTTGATCGCGACCAGCTTCGACAACAGCATGCATCTCAATGACTTCCGCTCCCATTCAGCGGAATAATCTATGTTGGCGATGTCATTTTCGAGCGGCGGTCCGTTGGAGAAGGCGAATCTGCCCATGATACCGTCCTCGGACGATTCGATGTATCTCGGCAGATCTATTGAGACGTCGCCTCTGCTCGATACTAGCTCGAGCCTTCCATGTGCGGAAGGATCGAAGATATAGAGGGCGCCGATATCGCTGGAGATCAGCTCCTGGGAACGTGCGACTGCTGTCTCATAGATCTCGTTCAGGTCCATGATCGACCTCAACGCCGTCCCGGTCTCCATCAGAATGGTCTGGATATTGATGTTCTCCATCAGGGCGTTGACGAGCCTGGCGTTCTCGATTGCGAGCGCCATATGGTCTGCCACTGGTATTAGCACATCGAGCTCCGGGGGTCCGAACGCCTCCTCGGCAGAAGAGGTCAGGTTCAGGAGCCCGAGAAATCTCTCACCCACGAAAAGAGGAATGACAAGTCCGACCGAAAACTGGTCCTCTGGGAGCGCCTCGTCCAACAGCTCCTCGATCTCGATCGGTGTATATGTTACGGGCTTTCCCTGTTTTACCGCGCGGGCGATTGGACCAGCATCCATCGACAGAAGCATCTGCTCTCGGAGCCAGTCGGGATGTTTTCCCGCAATGGAAGAGATCTTGAGACCTATATCGGTCTGAATGGTCACGGCGAGTGTCATCGTATCGAACTGCACCAGCCTTGAGAGGCCTTCAACGGCGCTCGTGTGGATCTCCGACAGGCTGCGTCCCGAGCGGATTCTTGTCGCAAGCTCGTTTATTAACCTCAGCTTCTCCGCTCGCAGCTCGAGCTCCCTTTCCATCTCCTTGCGTTTCGTGATATCTACCATGACATATGACAGCCTTGCGGCGGCACCGCTGGGGTTTCGTATGACCGATATGGAAATTGAGACCTTCTTCTTCTCATCGCTATAATCGGTGATGGAGGCCTCACAGTCCTCGACCTTGCCGTCTCTCAGAGCATTCGCGGTTATCTCCCCCAGGAACTCTCTATTCCGAAAGAGCCTCGAAATGCTCGTACCCCTTATGTTCGAAGATTTGAAACCCGTTATCTCCTCAGCTCCGGAATTGAACAGCTGGATGTTGCCGCTGAGATCGGTAACGACGTTCGCTATCTCGGAGGAGTTCAATAGGTCCATCGCCTGGTCAGGAGTCATGCCTTCCTCTTTTTTCGGATGCTTTGCGCCTCCCGGGCTCTCGGAGATGATGATACCGACGATCTCCCCCTGATAATTCACGACCGATTTCATGGATGATTTGGAGATAAGACGTCTGCCGTCCTTTGTACGCCAGTGCATGAAAATATCCTGTACGACGCCGTCTTCCCTAGCCCTCTTCGTGACCGCGGTCATCCAGTCCCTACGGTCCGGTGGCACCATGATGACGACGCTGCTGCCGGAGAGCTCTTCTTTTTCATAGCCGAGCGATTTCTCGGCTCCGCTGGAAAGTCGGAGGACCCGCCCTTTCCCATCCAGAACAACGACGATGCCCTCAGACGACTCTAAAAATGAGTCTACCTGCGTCTCTTCGTGAAATCCCGGGGATGCCATATCGAACCTCTTGAGGTGAACGTGCTGCACCGATGCAGCGTGACCGGGCTAGACCTATTCTGAAGCCCTTTCCAGGTTATCTGCCCGCTTGTTGTAATTCTTGACCTCTGCCTCGTTTATCTTGCTCTGTTCCAGGAAAAATGCGGCTTTGGATTTGTACAAGGCGGCCTTCTCGTTTTTCTCGGCGGCCTTCGCTTCGAACTTTCGCGCCTTCTCCTGAGCCTGGGCAATCTTTTTCTCAGTCTTTGCCATTCTCAGCTTTATCGCCTCCGGGGTGACCTCTGTCTCCCCTGAGATCGTGGCCTTTAGGTCCTTCTCAAGCTCCTTAAGGCGTGTATTCTGCTGTTTTTCCCTCTGCCTGCTCTCGGCGGCCTTCTCCCGGTATCTCACCGCAACCGAGAGTGACTTCTGGGTCTTCGCCTCATAGCTCTTGTACCGGGTCATGAACTTGGCGGCCTTGGCCTGGTGCTTCTGCGCTTTGTTCCGAAGCCTCGCAATGTCGTGATATGCCTCCGCCTGCATCCTCGAAGCCCTTACGGCGGATATTACTGCCTCATCGTCCTGGCTACGCGCCTCGGAAATATCGACGCTCTCGTCAGCTACCCTCGAAGAAGAGGGCGGTTTCGATGATTTAACGGCATCAGATTTCGATCCCTGGGCCGTTCCCTGGCCCTTGGATAGTCTCTTTTCCCGAAGTGCTTTCAGCTCTTCCAATGTCCGCTCCTTATCTCCATTAGACTTGCCGTTACTCATTCCAGACCCTCCGCTCGAAGCGAAGCTAAACCTGACTTATGATGAATGATGAAGACTATAAGGATTTTGTCAGACCAGTCTCAGATTCCGATATTTCGCCCTTTGTCCCTTAAAACGACTACGGCGATAATCGAATTTTCCCCGCGTCTGCATTCGTGTCCGATCCCGCCTGGCTATTATCTGGATAAGCCGGGATATCGGCTCTTAGTTGACGACAGAGATCGGTGCGCCTTAACGGGAATAGAAACCGGTTCCACCGGTAAATTGGGTTGTTATTTCAGTTATTAATTTATAATAGCAGATTGCTCGCCTCGCTCGGCAAGAGATACAGGCGGGTAGTCCACATGAAAGAGCCTTTGCTAATGATAGTCGTCCCCATCGCGGGGATATTTGCCTTAATTATTGCAGGATTATTAACCAGATATGTTCTCAGGAAGGATACTGGCCTGCCAGAAATGGTAGCGATCGGCGATGCCATTCGTGAGGGTGCCATGGCATACCTTGCCCGACAGTACAAGACCATAGCCGTCGTGAGCATCATCCTGGGCGCCATCATCATGGGCCTGATCGACCCCAAGCCATGGGTCGGAGTCGCCTTCCTGATTGGAGCGTTCTGCTCCGCCCTATCTGGATATATCGGTATGTATGTGTCTGTCAAAGCTAACATTCGTACCGCGAGCGCCGCAAGACGCTCCCTCAACGAGGCGCTTAAGACCTCGTTCAGGGGAGGGGCGGTTTCAGGTTTGGCTGTTGTGTCACTCAGTCTGCTGGGCGTGGCAGGGATATTCTACGCCTACAGGTTCTTGCTGAACTACGAGATTGACGACTCTCTCAACGGAGCCGTCGGCTACGCCTTTGGAGCGAGCTTTGCGGCACTGTTCGCGCAGCTCGGAGGAGGGATCTATACCAAGGCAGCGGATGTCGGCGCCGATCTGGTCGGAAAGATCGAGGCCGGCATTCCGGAAGACGATCCGAGAAACCCAGCCGTCATCGCGGATCTAGTGGGAGACAATGTGGGAGACTGCGCCGGAAGAGGCGCTGACCTCTTCGAATCGACGGCAGCAGAAAACATTGGTGCGATGCTCCTAGGTTTCTCAATCTGGTACGGACTCGGGGAGGCAGAGATTGCGCTCGGGTTCATATTCTTCCCGCTGGTCGCGCGAGCGCTGGGTCTTTTCGCATCGATAATCGGCATATTCATAGTGAAAATGAAGAACGAGAACGAGAACCCGGCTAAACCCTTGAACCGGGGATATTTCGTCGCCTGCGCGCTATCGGTAATAGTATTCTTCTTCGCCACAAGGGAGATGCTGGGGGACAACTACATCTACTTCTTCGGTGCTGGACTCATCGGAATAATACTCAGCATCGTCATAGTGTACATAACTGAATATTATACGTCTGGTGAGTGGAGGCCGGTCAAGGAGATCGCCGAAGCGTCAAAGACCGGTCCCGCAACGACCATCATAACCGGTTTCTCAATCGCTCTCGAAACTACGCTCATGCCGATCATCGCAATCGGTGTCGCACTGCTCGGGTCATTCTTCCTCGGGACGCAGGCAACACCGGCAGGACACGGTGAGATGACCCTGATCTACGGTTTCTACGGCACCGCGGTCGCGACGATGGGTATGCTCGCGACGGCCGCATTCGTCCTTGCGGAGGACACTTTCGGCCCGATCACGGACAACGCCGGCGGTATAATCGAAATGTCGAAGCAGCCGGAGGAGATAAGACAGAGGACGGACAGGCTGGACGCACTGGGTAATACGACCAAGGCGCTGACGAAAGGATATGCGATGGCAAGTGCCGGCCTCGCCGCGTTCCTGCTGTTCGGGGCATATTTCGAGCGGGTAGCGCTGATAAAGGATCTCCCGACCTCGGAGATCGGACAGGTGTTCCATGTTGATCTGGCCTACCCTGAGGTATTCGTAGGAGCGCTCATCGGAGGGATGCTCGTGTTCATATTCTCCTCCCTGGCGATCAGGGCGGTCGGAAAGGCGGCCGGCAGGATGATCGAGGAGGTCCGAAGGCAGTTCAGGGAGATACCGGGGCTGATGGAGGGCACCGCCAAACCGGACTACGCCAAGTGCGTGGATATTGCAACCAAGGGTGCGCTGAAGGCGATGATTCTGCCCGGCATACTGCCCGTCATAGTGCCGCTCATCCTCGGTCTTACCGGGGCATACATTATCGGCGACTCGTTCCAGCATATAGACTCCAGCGGTGAAATGGTGGGTGATGTGACATACATGTCAATCGGTGCTCTTCTGATGGTGGGCACCATCGTGGGCATACTGATGGCAACGATGATGAACAACGGCGGAGGGGCCTGGGACAACGGGAAGAAGTACATCGAGGCCGGGCATTTCGGCGGAAAAGGTACTCCGGCACATGCGGCTGCGGTCGTCGGTGACACCGTGGGTGATCCGCTCAAGGATACAGCGGGTCCTTCGCTGCACGTGCTCGTCAAGCTGCTTTCGACGATAACACTGGTGTTCGTGTCCCTGTTTGTGCTCACAGGCTGAAGACAGAAATCTATATTAAGGAGAGAGCATGGTCATGGGGCTACTCCTACTTCAAGAGGGAAACATTAATGTATCTGCTTGAGACGAGAGAAGATATTATCCGCATAACGCCCAATAAGTTGGGCGAGGAGTTCGAGAACCTCGCGGCAGCGCTGACGAGAGAATCGTTCGAGGGCAAGGTTGACGCCCACGGCGGATACACGCTTATCGTTAGGAAGGTCGAGATCGTCGAAGAAGGACGCATTGTCCACGGCGACGGATCGGTCTACCAGAGAGTCAGGTTCCAGGCGCTGGTATACAAGCCTTCGCTGCATGAGATCGTCGAGGGGTCCGTATGCGAGATCATGAAGTTCGGCGCGTTCGTGCGCTTCGGACCGTTGGACGGACTGTTGCACATCAGCCAGATCATGGACGACAGGATCGATGTCGACCTGGACAACCAGAGGCTCCTGGGCAAGGACTCCAAGAGGGATATCAGGGTCGGTGACCCTATCAGGGGAAGGATCGTCTCCATGAACATCAACGAAAGAAGCCCGAGAGAGAGCAAGATCGGGCTCACTATGCGGCAGTCGGGCTTGGGTAAGCTGGAATGGATCGAAGAGGGCCGCCAGGAAAAGGACCAGGAAAAGGGCAAGGAAGGTAAGAAATGAAGATCGAAAGAGCCTGCAAGCAGTGCAGTATGATCACGGAAGAGGATACCTGCCAGGTGTGCGGCTCGCCGACCTCGAAAGAGTGGCAGGGTTACGTGATCATCATAGATCACACGAAGTCGGAAATAGCGAAGAGAATGGGTATAAATGTCAACGGGAAGTTTGCGCTTCGTGTCAGATGACGGAAGAACAAGTCACGATCTGTCGCTTCCTGAGGAGCTGAGAGAGAGGCTTTCAAAGCCTTTTGGCACAGTCGCAAGCGAAGAGCGGCTGAGTGAGATCATCGGTAGTTGCACCCGGGTAATATCGGTCGGGGATATAGTCTCATGGACTCTGCTGTCACGAGGTTTCGAGCCGCAATTGATGGTATTCGATAGGCGGACGAGGCGGGGACCCTGCGACAAAATGGAACGGCTCCGGAGAACCGAGGGCGCGCTTGAGCTGAAGGTGAAAAATCCTCCTGGAAGGCTGTCCGCATCGCTATGGAATGCGGTCACCAGCGCGCTGAGGTCACGGAGAAGGACGGAAATCGAGGTCGACGGAGAGGAGGATCTAGCCTCGCTGGCGTGCATTTACCAGGCGGATAAGGGAGATTGTGTAATATATGGGATTCCCGATGTGGGGATAGATGTGGTCGAAGTAAACGAAGAGATGAAAGATACCGTGGCAGGCATATTACAGAATATGACCATTGTAAGATGAGTGTGATCGTAAATGGAGATAGAAATCCTGGAGAAAAAAGAGAACCTTCTGCTCGATAGAATCGAGGTCAGGTTCAGAGCGGTCCACAAGAACGAGGGCACCCCTGACAGGGAGAAGGTGCGCGAGCAGTTAGCGAAATCGCTTAAATCCGCCAAAGAAAAGGTTATGATCGATTCCATGGATTCCGAGTTCGGAATTGGCCAGACCAACGGATATGCAAAGGTCTACAAGACCGTCGATGCGGCGAAGAAATTCGAGCGAAAGCATATCCTGGCGAGGAACAAGCTTGTGGAGAAAGAGGCGAAAAAGGCCGAGAAGAAATAGCATTGCTGGTGTTACCTATGGCAAAGAAGGACTATTACAGGATCGAGGGAGACAAGATCACAGCAACGAAAAAGCACTGCCCGAAGTGCGGACCCGGTATTTTCCTGGCCGAGCACAAGAACCGGATATCCTGCGGCAAGTGCGGATACACTGAGTTCACGAAGAGGAAATAAGCGAGACCCGTCCGATTCCGCGAGCCAAACGATTTTTAGTTCTATTCCATTACTCCATACCGATCCAAGAAATGTGGGCCTGTAGTGTAGCTTGGATATCACTGGGGCCTCCGGACCTCCCATCAAACGCTATGCACCTGTGAACGGGAGAAAGCCCCAAACCTGGGTTCGAATGGGCGCATCACCGCCCCGAAATTCCCGGCAGGCCCGCTACCATCGTGAGAGATCGGAAGGTATCTGGATGCATCTGACAAAAGGGGAAGAGAGGATACTCGGTGGAGAGGAGGGGGAGACACGAAGGAGGGCGATGGAGCTACTGGTGGCGCTCGGGGACATATCCAAGGCGGAAGGTCTGGTCCCGATCGTGTCCGCACAGGTGGCCGGAGCTTCGTTCAAGACCATATCCGAGGCAGGGGTAGAATTTCTGGAGGAACTCTCCGCCGATGCCAAGGTCACCGTGAAATCCACGCTCAACCCCCTGGGCATGGACAGAGAGGGCTGGAGAGACCTCGGGATTGACGAGGAATTCGCGGAGATGCAGATGCGAATCCTGAGGGCATACGATAAAATGGGGATCGAACTGACGTGTACCTGTACGCCCTACTTCGTCGGCAATAGACCTGACAGTAACGAGCACATCGCCTGGGCCGAATCCTCCGCGGTCGTATTCGCCAACTCCGTCCTGGGTGCCAGGACGAACAAGGAGGGCGGTCCGTCCGCCCTTGCAGCGGCCATCATCGGCAAGACCCCGAATTGCGGACTGCAGATCGAGGAGAACCGGCAGCCGAAGGTCGAGGTGAGGGTCGGGTTCGAGCCGTCATTCGACGACTTTTCAATATTGGGATATGTGATCGGCAAGAGCGTGGGCCAGAAGATCCCTCTGATTACCGGCATCTCGCCCGCTGAGGACGAGCACAAGGCCATCGGAGCGGCTATGGCCGCCTCCGGGGCCGTCTCTATGTATCGGTTCGCCAAAGACCGTGAGGAGTGCTCCCAGTTCGATACTATAGAGGAGACATTTTCCGTCGAGAGAGAACAGCTCAATGAAGCCAGGGAACACCTGAACAGCTCGGATTCCAAGCCCGATATAGTCACTCTCGGGTGCCCGCACCTCTCGGTATCGGAGATGAAGTGGATCGCGTGGTTCCTTCATGGAAGACAGCCCCGGAAAGACTTTCAAACCTGGTTCTGCGTATCAAGGAAGATCGCGAACCAATGCCCGAACGAAACGGCAGTAATGAGGCAGTTCGGAAAGATAGCGTGCGATACCTGCATGGTTGTGGCTCCTATCGAAAAATTGAGCAGCTCCGTGGCGACCGATTCTTCTAAGGCTGCGGTCTATTTGCCGACCCTTTGTAATCAGAAGGTGCTTTTCAGGAGCAGAAAAAAGCTGCTGGAGATGATCTCGAAATGAAGCTGAACGGCATGGGGATAGGCCACGGCAAGTCGGAAGGCGAGGTGCTGCAGGTCGAGAGACCGATCTCATTCCTCGGAGGAGTGGAACCAAAGACCGGCGCGATACTCGACCGGGAGAGCGGGAAGTTGGGGGAATCCGTCGCAGATAAGATCCTCGCGTTTCCGCACGGAAAGGGCAGCACAGTCGGATCCTATGTCATTTACCAGCTGAAGAAATCGGGGGCAGCACCCGCAGCCATCGTCAACCAGAAGGCGGACCCGATTATTGCGACAGGCGCGATAATATCAGAGATACCGATGCTTAGCGAGATACCGACCGAGATATTGTGGGACGGCGACAAAGCCGTCGTGAACGCGGATGACGGGTATCTGGATCTACCCGATGTCACGGAAAACCCGGTTGTGACCGGCATTCTCAGAAAGGGAGACAAGATACTGATTATGAAGCGCAGCAATGAAGTGGGAAGCTTCCAAGGAAGATGGGCGGGAATTTCCGGCGGAGTGCTCGATGACGAGAAACCAGAGGATGCGATGGTCAGGGAGATCGAGGAGGAATCAGGGCTCGGCAGGGAGAGTTACAGGCTGAGCGTCACAGGCTCTCCGATCTTTGCAAGGAGAGATACCCGGGTCTGGAAGGTACATCCTTTCCTGCTGGACATAATCGAGGGAGAGATCTCGCTGGATTGGGAGCACGACGAATTTCAGTGGATAACAGTCGACGATCTGGGTTCATATGAAACCGTGCCCCGTCTGAAGAATGTGATCGACGTTCTGCTGAAGATTGATCGGGCGGAGAAAAAGCGCGTCTGCGACTGAGATCATCCCTCGATCGTGGTATCCACTTCTCGTTCCAATAGATTGAGCTGATGGCTCTCAAGCGTCGAGGGGTTCACCGCCATCAGGAGAATGGACTGGTTGATCGCCACCTGGTCCCTCAGGGACTGTATCAGCCTCAGGACCGTTATGAAGTTATTGTTCGTTATCAGGTATTCGAGCCCGTCAAGCAGTATGATGGCCTCCTTCTTCTGAAGGAACTGCTCGAGTGAAATACTGAGCTTCTCGAGGTCCTTGGGGCGTATGGTGTTTTCCCTGCCCACATTTGAAAGCCAATACACTGCCGTATCCTTTAGGTTGAACCTGGCTTTGATCTTGGCGGGATAGTTGCGCGTGACGCAGAGACCGTTCATGCCGGATTCGAGCAGCTTCACGTACAGTTTGTATGAGGTTTCCGGTCTCTCCTCCTCGACGAGATATGTGAATGTCTTCTCTAGCGTGACGGTTTCCGGGGCCGCCTTCTCCAACTTCTTTTTCCGGTCGTCCTTTTCAGCCTCTTCATCTCTGCCAGACGCGACCGGAGGTTCGGCTCCCATCTTGGTGGGCGGGGTCTTCTCCGTCTCTGCCGTAGGTTTTGGCTCACTTGGCACTGATGCTGCAGGGCGGGCCGGCTTACGCAAATGATCCCTTATCCTTGAGAGGTCGTCCCTATCTATGCCGTCGACGGACAGAATCTGTGAGTCAGAAGCACCATCGAGCGCCGCCTGGCTTGAAAGACCGGCTTCGAAAAGCGCCTTCGCCTTTATGAGAGTCAGACCCTGAATATTATTTAGGTCTCCGACCGTGTCCTTAATCTTCAGGTCCGTAATTCCGATGGAGACCGTCTCGTCCTCTACGGTCCATTCTACAATATAATCGCCCTTGGGGGTCGCCCCGAACCGGATATCTTTCGCCCTTGTCTCGTGCATGATATAGGACTTCCATTCGTTCAGATAATCCTCGAGCCTTGCGCTGCAATCGATCTCGACCCTCACATACTCCTCGACGTCGAGCTTCATGTCCTTCCGCATCTGCTGTATGCGCCGGACTATCTCCCTTGAGAAGCCCTCGGACAGCAGTTCCTCGGTCATCTCGAGATCGAGATATGCGACGCCGTGAGAGAACTCGATTGACGCCGTTTCCGGCGGCAGTGCCGAGCTGAAGGACACCATGTTGGGCAGGATCTTGACCAGCTGCCCCTCGATCCCGATGCTGTACTCGCCCTTGTCCACTCCCTCCTTTATGGCCTTTGCCGGCCTGCTCTTGAGAAGGACGGCGATCTTGCTGGACCACTGCCGATAGACCTTGCCGATGGCGTTCGGGTTGGGAATCACCGTCAAGATCATTTCCTCCCATTCCTCGCCCACGGGCACTACCTCAAGCTCCTTCGCATTGAGCTGGTCCAGCAGGATGTCCTTCAGCGAGCCCAGCTTTTCGAGGATGTCGTCGGAGTCCGCTTTCAGCACGATCCTCTTGATCGGCCAGCGCAGGTTAAGCTGCGCGTCCTGTCTCGCCTTTGCGGCCTTCTCCACGAGCTCGCGGACGTATAGCATCGCCTGCTCGATCGACTCGTCCATGAGGCTCTCGTCGACCGATGGCCAGTCACTCATGTGCACGGACGGTAGCGAGCCGTCCAGGTTCTGATACATCTCTTCTGAGATGTGGGGCGCGAAGGGAGCCATGAGCAAAACGCAGTCCATCAGCACCTTGTGTAGTACCGAGAAGGCGGAAAGCTTCTCGACATTATCGCCCTCTATCCAGAGGCGGTCCCTGACGAGCCGGATATACCATCTCGAGAGATCGTCAGTTATGAAATTTTCCAGCTCGCGCGCCGCCTCGCGAGACTCGTAAGCTTCTAAGGCCGAGGTCACGGCATCCTTCATCCTTTCCAGCCGGGACAGGATCCATCTGTCCATCGGCTTCAAATCGTCAATGTACAGCTTGATCGGATGCCTCTGCGGATCGAATGCGTCGATCGTCATGTACAGCGTGGCGAACTTGTAGACATTCCAGAATATGTTCAGGTTCCTGTTGGCCAGACTTGGCCCGTCCGGCTGGAACGCGATGTCGTCCCAGGGGGCGCCTGCACCGAGCAGGTAGAACCTCAGCGAATCGACGCCGGATACGCGAATGACCTCCATCGGATCGACGGCGGTGCCGTCGCTCTTCGACATCGGCTTTCCGGCCTGGTCGAGCGCCCAGCCGTGCATGAGCACCGACTTGAATGGCGATTTCTCGAACGCAATAGTGCCCAGTACGAGCTGCGAGTAGAACCATCCGCGGGTCTGATCGTGCGCCTCGGTGATCCAATCAACCGGCCACCATCTCTCCATCTCCCCCTTCTTCTCCGGGTACTCCAGCTGAGCCCAGGAGCAGACTCCGGAATCGAACCAGACATCCATGACGTCCGGGACCCTCTTCATTTTGCCGGAGCATGCGGGGCAGTCGAACTCTATCCGGTCAAGCCATGGCCTGTGCGGGTCGATCCCCTCCTCGAAGCCGGTCGCACCGCGAAGCTCCTCGTATCCGCCGATCACCTTCATCTCGCCGCACTCGCAAAGCCAGATGGGCAACGGGGTTCCCCAGTACCTCTGCCTGCTTATGCACCAGTCACGGGCGTTGCTTATCCAGTCCTTCTGACGGCTGGATCCTGCCCATTCCGGGTACCACTTGATTGACTCGTTCGAAAGCAATATTTTGTCCTTTATCTCGGGAACTTTAAGAAACCACTGCTCGGTCGTCCGGTAGATGATCGGGGTCTTGCACCGCCAGCAATGTCCGAACCGGTGGGTAATCGAATCCTCTTTCAGAAGCAGGCCGCTATCCTGCAGGTCGTCCAGGACCTTCTTTCCGCCCTCGTGCACCTGCATACCAGCATAGCGCTCCCCGACCTCGTCCGTATAATTTCCCTTCTCGTCGACGGGGCAGTATGCCGGCAAATCGAACTCTTTTCCGATCTCGAAATCCTCCGGACCGTGACCAGGCGCGATGTGGACGATTCCGGTATTCTCTTTCGCGACCGTGTCGGAAACGACGATCGCATGGACGTACTCGCCCTCGAGGTTCTTATGATACGGTACATGTTCTCCTAGCGGGTGCCTGTACTTCTTCCCCAGGAGTTCGTTCCCCTGGACCTCGCCCTCAATTTCGTACTCGGGGAAGCCCATTGCTGGCAGCGCCTCTTCCACGAGGCTTTTCATGACGATCAGAAGCTCATCCAGACCCTTCGGCCTAACCCGTGCGTACATCTCATCGGGATGCACCGCTGCGGAGATGTTGCCAGGAATGGTCCAGGGAGTGGTGGTCCAGATCACTATGGATTCGTTTGAGCTGTCCTCGAGAGGAAAAATGACGTATATCGATGGATCGGTCTCGTCCCAGTACTCGATTTCTGCCTCTGCCAGTGCCGTTTCGCATCTCGGGCACCAGGAAAGCACCCTGTTGGACCTCGTCAGAAGCTGTTTCTTGTGCGCCTCGCCGAGAGTCCACCATACGGATGAAATGAACGATCTGTTCACCGTCTGGTATGGATTGTCCCAGTCCATCCAGACTCCCAGGTTCTTGAACTGCTCGGTCTGTTTTTCCCTGAACTCGAGTGCGAACTTCTTACAGGTCTCCACGAACTTCTCGACGCCGTATTCCTCGATGTCCCCTTTGTTCTTGGTTCCTATGGTCTGCTCGACCCTGACCTCGATCGGCAGCCCGTGCATATCATAGCCGGGCTGGTCGCGCACATTGAACCCGCGCATACGCTTGTACCTGATGAAAAGGTCTTTCAGCACCTTGTTCCAGGCGGTGCCGACGTGAACGGAGCCCGTAGTGTAGGGCGGTCCGTCCAAGAAGCTGAAAATCGGCCCTTTGGCCCTGTGCTCCCTGGTCCGCCGATATGATTCCTTCTCCTTCCAAAGCTTGCGGACAGATTCCTCTACCTCGGAGGGGCGATAGCTACCGGCCTTCTTCATAAACTTATGACCTATTGGCGATATTACAACTGCCTTTTAAATATGTGTTGGCATAAGTATCTGAACACGGAATAATGTTTTGCATAACTGGTCGTCGATGTTCTATCAGTTCTGACACCATTTATCGAGCGTCGAAAGGCCGGCTGCCTGCTCGCGTTTCGAAACCCTGTCCAATGTCGAGGCGATACGGTCCACGGAGAAGCCGTTCCTGTCGCACATGAAGGAGATGACCGCTCCCCGGTCAATATCTTTCCAGGAGAACTCCTCGTGCATCGATACTGACGGTTCAAGGAAGATCGTCCTCAGCTCCTCCAGAGATTCAACGGGATCTATGGCCCTCTCCCCGACGGCGGCATCGATGGATCCGTATTTCTTGATGATCTTATGCGCTTTCTTCGGCCCTATACCCCTTATTCCCGGGTTGTAGTCGGTGCCGATCATGATCCCCATGTCCACGAGCTGCTCCCTGGTGATCTCGAGCGACCCGAGCAGGTCGGACAACAGGATCTCCTCCGGCTCCACCTGCGTGAACCTGTTCGTCTTGGGTATCCGTCTCTTTCCGCTGATCGCCAGGTTTCTAATCAGCCTCGGACAGCCGAACAGCATCGAATCGAAATCCTGCGATGCCGCGGCATCCGCCTGGCCGGCCTCGACCATATATGCCGCCTGAGCCTCACCCTCGGAGGGAGCCTGTACGGACGGGACGCCCATGTACTTGAGCAGCCGCTTGGAATCCTCGATCATCATGCCCGTGAGCCTGCTCGCCCTCGTCGCCTTGGTCCATGCCTGTCTGATCTCGCCCGCGGCCAGAGCATCCTTCCAGGCCTGCTCGGCCTCGGTCCTCGCCTCCGACCTCTGCCGTATGGTCTCCTCTTTGAGCGCCGGAGGCTCGCCGTCGAATACGAAGACGGGCTTCATTCCAGCCTCTATGAAGTTGATGCATCTGTAGAACAGTCCCGAGAGGTGAGAGGTCACCTCGCCGTCCCGGTTCCTGAGCGGGGTCCCGTCGGGAAGACGTATTATCGATAGGAACTGGTAGAGAGAGTTGAATGCGTCAATGGCGACCGCCTTGCCCGAAAGAGCCGATAGGGATATCTTCCTCGGATGCAGAATTTGGGATATGTCAACGCCCATCTTGGCTCTCAAGCGAATTTCACATACAAAAGCATGGCGAAGAATGTCAGATATGCAACAAATCGCACCGACCGACATCCGCTACGACTTCTTTGCACTCATGGCGTCAATATCTGTCGAATATCATTTCTTTGTCCTGAAAAAAACAGGATAAAATA